>JBAYFS010000171.1:0-4936 GCA_041667045.1 Elusimicrobiaceae bacterium
CCGCCCGCATACGGATTTTTCTCCAGCACGGTGAAATCTTTTACGCCCAGCTCTTTCAATCTTAACGCCGCGCCCAGTCCGGCCGGGCCCGCGCCGATAATAATTATTTTCTTCATTTTCTCATCGCGCCAAACACTTTGCCGGCAAAATCCCGCGCGTCGGGACAGAAATTGAATTTATGGTTAAGCCACAGCGCGGCGGACGCGCAAACGGCGAACCAGAAAGCGATGTTGCCGGCAGGAGTCAGAAAAGCTGTTTGTTCTTTCGCCCTGATAATCAGCGCGAAAGCGGCTGTGTTGATAACCGCGGTTTTTGCCAGGAAAGACAGCGTTTTCCCGTATTCCAGCCACGGATAAAGGGCGCGCAGCACCGGCGCCATGGCGGCTACGTAAAGAAGATAAAACATTACGAGCGCGAGCGGATAGCCCGCGGGTCCGGCCAGTTTTATGCCGTAAAACACGAACGCGATTATCAGCAGGTTGGACGCGATTTGCACCAGCATGCCGTCCCGGATTCTCTGCGTGGCCATAAACAGCCGCGCTATTATGGTGTTAATGCCCAGCATGGGGAGAAGCAGCGCGAAATAAGCCAGGAACATGGCGGTTGTTTCGGCGGATTTTGAGCCGAAATTTCCGCGCATGTAAAGAACCGCGATGATTTCGCCGGAGAACGCCGCCAGGAAGAATGCCGCCGGAACCAGCGCGAAGGACAGGAAATTCGCGCTTCTTAAAAACACCGCGTTCAGCCCCCGCGTGTCTCCCGCCGCGTTAAGTTCGTTCATCTTTATGCCGGTGACTGACGAGAACTGGAGCGTAAGAAACAGGTTCGGCGTTTCGGCCAGCTGTTTGCCGTAATTGAACGCACTTACTATCCCCTGTCCGAGCCCGCTCAGCATGAAAAGCGGAATATACGCGCTGGCCGCGGTTATGGCGTTGCCCAGCTGGGTGTAGAACAGGTTTGCCAGCACCTGCGGCCGCATTTTGTGAAAGCGCGGGCGGAAATCCCAGTGCAGGCGTTTTTTAAACAGCAGGACCAGAAATCCGATTTGCAGCGCGTTCCCGCACGCCAGGCCCAGCGCGACGCTCGCCGTGCCCAGCGAGCCGTGAAACAGCGCCATGGCCGCCAGTGCCGCCAGGTTCACCAGAATATTGGAAAGCATCGGCACCACGAAAAATTTATAGGAAGCCGCTGTCTCGATAAGAAAAGCGGAAACGATTTGCAGGCTCAGCAGGAGCCCCGCCGTTGCTATCAGCAGCAGGTTGCGGTTCAGTTCATCCGGTCCGAAGCGTGAAATCAGGCCCAGCAGCCTGACCGGTTCGGCGGCGATCAGAACGGCCAGCGCGGCGGCCAAGGCGGCATAGGCGTAAAGAAAAACGTTGAGGAAGCGCTGCGCATTTTCCTGGCTTTCCTGTTTGGCTATGCGCATCGCTTCGGGAATAATCGCGCCGGAATTGGCGGATGAGATGAATCCCGCCAGCATGGCGATGGCGGCTATGCAGTAGAAATAAATATCGGCGTCTGTTTTTGTGCCGAAATAAAAGGCTATTACCAGGCTGACCGCGAAACCCAACAGCCTGGCCGTGAAGTTGAACACGACCGAGAGGATTATGCCCTTTTTGTAAGAATCGCTCCTGAGCATTTAGCGGCCTATCGGGATATTGGTTCCTATGAGGACTATTTTACCCTGCACAAGCAGGGCGGTCAGCGTCTCTCCGACTATGGAGGATTCTTTCGGGATGATGGAAAGCGTGCCCATGTTCCAGCTCGCGTAGCTGATGTGTTCCTTGGTCAGCCATTCGTAGACACGGGTTTTTCCGTCGTCGGTAATCCAGACCACGGCGTCTTTCCATGGAATGTTCGCCGGATCTGCGGAAATATGTATTTCTGGAATGAATTTGTTTAAAGACTGCATCATAACTCCTGTAAGTAAATTCGGGTGAGCGGCCTGTACCCCGGATTCTGTCGCGCGAAACTTGCGTTCCGCGCGCGGGAACCATTAATCTATGCGGCCCACTATGCGTTGCCTCCGAAGAGGCGGACAGGCGGTCCTTACGCAGTTTTGGCCTTGCTCCGGACGGGGCTTGCCATGCCCGCGCCATTGCTGGCGCGGCGGTGCGCTCTTGCCGCACCTTTTCACCCTTACCCTAGCGGGCGGTATGTTTTCTGTGGCGCTATCCGTCCCGCCGGCTTGAACCGGCGGGCCCCGCCTTTCGGCGGGCGTCCTGCCCTGTGGAGTCCGGAAGTTCCTCCCCCGCGGTTTGACCCGCGGCAGCGGTTCCCCGGCCGCTCACGATATTTAAAACAGCGTCGGCTGATACGGCCCTGCGCCGGATTCTTTCCCGGAGGCCGTGTTTTTCTTTTCAACCGCGTCCAGCGTGCGGTTGCCCAGCGCGTCTGCCTCTTTGTTCTGCTCGCGCGGCACATGCGTTAGGGTAACTTTCTTAAACCCCGCCGCTTTGGCGAAAATCTCGGCGAGAATTTTGGCCAGATCTTGATTTTTCACCTTATACTGTCCGCTGTACTGGCGCACCAGCAATTGTGAATCCGACCGGATTTCCACTTCCGTGCCTTTCAGCTCTTTCGCGCATTCCAGCGCCACTTTAAGCGCGGTGAATTCGGCTTTGTTGTTCGTGGTTTCAAAACCCAGGAACACGCCTTTTTCCATGATGATCTTGCCGGTGTCGTCCTTAACCACCACCGCCGACGCGCCCGGCCCCGGATTGCCGCGGCACGCGCCGTCTATATTAATCCTGAGTTTCACTGGCCGGTTCCTTTACGAAAGGGAGTATTATCCGCTGGCAGTTGTCGCATATTATCAGGGCGTCCGGTTTTTGCAGGGCCACGGTCTGATAGGGCATAAGCGCGATATTGCATTCCGAGCAGAAAATGGTGCCCGAGTTTTTCTGCAGGGCCTTTGCCAGGCCGATGCCGTCGCGGCGGGCGCGGATTTTTTCGTATTTGTCCGCCAAAGCGGGGTCTATTGTTCTGGAGAACAGGTCGCGTTCTGTTTTCAGCGCGTCAATATGGTTTTGATGCGTGCCCGTCTCCGAGGTCATCAGCTCAAGGGTATTTTTTGTGCGTTCCTCGTCCAGCTTGTGTTCCTGCGCCAGAGGTTCCTGTTTTTTCGCCTCCGCGTCTATATCGTCCAGACATTGCAGGATCGCGGTTTCAATTTCGCTTTTTTTGTTTTTTGCCGTTGCTATTTCCGCCAGCAGGGCTTTGAAGGCTTCGTTGGATTTTACGGCGTTGAGTTCCGCCTGATGTTTGCCTATCAGTTTTTCGCAGGCGGCCAGGTCTCCTTCCAGTTCTTTTCTGGTAATGAGGAGTTTTTTGTAGTGCGCCTTCGTTTCTTCAAAAGCCGCCGTGCGGGCCGCGAAATCACGTCGTATTTTTGCCGTGGATTCCGGCAGTTCGACCAGACGGCGTTCAAGGGCGATTATTTCCCTGTCCTTATCCTGCAGCAGGGCCAGCTTGATCATGTCATTGGGTGTCATGACTTCTCCTGTCGGAATTTGATGATTTCGTCGGCGATTATTTCCGCCAGGCGTTCTTCTCCGGGCTGCGCGCTTGCGCCGCTTGCGGCTTGGCGTATTACGCGCAGTTTTTCCATATTTTCCGGCGAAATGAAACTCTTGCGTCCGATAATGTCGGTTACAAGCGTTATAGCCGCATAATGCTCGAGCGACTCCATCATGAAAAGAGCTTTTTCCACGCTGGCGGCGTAAGTCACCGCGCCGTGGTTCGCCATTAAAACCGCGTCGTTTTTTAGGATGAACGGTTCAAGGGACTCTGTGAGTTCTGTTGTGCCGGGCGTGCCGTAAGGGGCCAGCGGAATATCGCCCAGCGTAACCACGGGCTCGGCGATTATGGGATCGTTCAGGTGACGGCCCGCGGCGGCAAAGCCTGTCGCGTGCGGCGGATGGGCGTGTACGACGGCGTTGATGTCGGGGCGTGTCCGGTATATCAGCAGATGCATCTTTATTTCGGAGGACGGTTTTGCCGGGCCGCTTATCATATTGCCGTCCGAGTCTGTAACCGCCAGGTCTTCCTCACGCATAAAGCCTTTGCTGATTCCAGTCGGTGTTGTCAGGATAAGGCCGTTTCCCAGGCGCGCGCTTATATTGCCGTCATTTGCGGCGACAAAGCCGCGCAGGTAAAGCCGCCTGCCGGCTTCGATAATCTGTTGTCTTAATTCGGTTTCGGAGATAGGCACTATGTAATATGATACCATTTTAACAATAAAACAAACCGGAGGTGTGAAATGGACGCTATTGAAGCGATAAAGAACAGACACAGCTCTCGGCGGTTCGTTAAAAAACCGCTCGCGGAGAAAGACATAGAAACCCTGGCGGACTGCGGACGCCTTGCCGCTACGGCGCGCAATGCCCAGCCCTGGGAATTCGTGGTTCTTACAAGAGCGGAACTGCTGGAAAAGCTTTCCGTTATTTGCCCGAACGGGCCTTTTCTGAAAGATTGCGGAGCCGCGTTTCTGGTGCTGGCAAAGTCCGACGAGCGGTATTATCTTGAAGACTGTTCCGCGGCGACGCAGAATATTCTCCTTGCCGCCACCGCCCTGGGCCTTGGATCATGCTGGGTGGCGGGCGATAAAAAAGACTACGCGTCCGCAGTTCTGGCTTTAGCCGGAGTTCCGGCGGGGTATAAACTTGTCAGCATCGTCGGCGTAGGAGTTGCCGAGGAAGCGGACCGCGCGCCGAAACGTCCTCTTGCCGAGGTTTTGCACCGCGAAAAATTTTAATAGCGGGTAGACCAGGATTAAGCGTTCAGCTTACAACATCCGGTGCCGGCACGTCCGCCTAGCTGTCGGTGATTATTCCGGGTGAGAGACGTTTATCGTATGAAATAAAAAGGGAGCCTTTCTCAAGGCTCCCTTCTTTATTTTTCTAAAGGGAACCCCCGGCAGTGTGAGGGGGGAGGA
>JBAYFS010000172.1:0-4897 GCA_041667045.1 Elusimicrobiaceae bacterium
CGATAACCGCACCGATTGCGCCGTAATTGACGGCGTCGTCCATGGCGTTGTCGAAAAACGGGGGCTGCAAAATGCCCGCGGGGAAGTTTATGTCGTTTTTCTGGGGATTATAATAGGCGTTTACCGTGGGCGGAGTCATTTCCCATTCGCCGCGGTCAACGGGTGTGCCTATTTTGTCCAGCGATCGCTTCAATTCGAATTGGCGGCTCCGCTTCATGTTGCCCAGCGCGTCGCCGCGGGAGATTTTGAGCTTGGAGTAATCGCGCCATTTGTCTGGATAGCCGATTTTATTGGCTATGCCGTCAAGTTTTTCAATGGCCTGTTTGCGGGTGGCCTCGGTCATCCAGTCCAGGGAGCCGATGTCTTTTCTGAGCGCGGCTTCTATATTTTTTATCATTTCTTGCATGCGGGACTTGCCCTGCGCCCCGAAAGTGAGTTCCACATACCGCCGCCCCAGATCTTCGCCCAGCGCGGCGTCGGTCATCGCAACGCAGCGTTTCCAGCGGGGTTTTATTTCGGCGGCGCCGGTAAGCGTTTTGCCGTAAAAATCGAAATTTTCGTTCACGAATGCGGCGGGAAGCGCTTGCGAGCGCGAGAGAAGCAACTGCCAGCGCAGATAGGTTTTCCAGTCGTCAACGGGCGTTTTTTGCGCCATTTCGGAAACCCGTTTCAGAAAATCGGGCGCCACCACGTTAAGCGAAGCTATTTTCGGCGCGCCGGAGCCGGCGAAAAACTTGTTCCAGTCGAAAGCCGGGGCCAGAGCCGCCAATTCCGCGGTGGTCATTTTATGATACGTGTTCGCGGGCTCGCGGCGGAACACTTTATCCTGCGATGCTTTCGCGAGTTGCGTTTCAAAAGACAGGACGGTTTTTGCCGCGGCCTGCGCTTCCGTCCGGTCATAACCCAAAAGTGCGAACATGCGGGCGATATGCGCTTCATATTTTGCGCGCAGTTCAACCGATTTGGCGTCGTCATTTAAATAATAGTCGCGGTCGGGCAGGCCGAGCCCGTACTGGTCAATTTCCGCTATCATCATAACGGCGTTCTTGTAATCCTGGTTGGCATAAAATTCGAAAAGCGGATGCACGCCGGAGGCGTAAAGCTTCGTGACGGCGGGCCCCACGTCGGCGTTGGTTTTGATGGAGTCTATTATTTTCAGTTCCGGCTTAAGCGGGGCGGTACCGAGCGACTCGATCTTTTCCTCGTCCATGCAGGCGGCGTAAAAATCTCCGATTTTTGTGCGCTTTTTAGCCGCGCCGGCGGTTTGCAGGATATCGCGCAAAGTCATGCGGTTTCGTTCTGCAAGCTCGTTAAAACGGCCCCAGGCGGACTGGTCGGACGGGATTTCGGTTCGCGCAAGCCAGCCGCCGCAGGCGAACTGGTAGAAATCCGTGCAGGGGTTGGCGCTGCGGTCTATTGCGGAGGGGTCAAAACCGGTAATTTTGGTTTGCTCCCCTGCGCGTAAGGGAACGGTAAACAACACTAATAACGGCAGAATGCTAAGTAGTCTCATGGGAAAAGTTTAACTTTTATGAAATTGCGCCGCAATAGGCCGCGCCGCCCGGACGGACGCATGATTATTTGTATAATACTTCAAAACCGGAGAACGCATGAAGCCAGACGTTATATTTTACGAGGCATTTGAAGAAGAACAGGCCGCGCTGAAAAAATACCTGCCCGCGGGGATCAACGCCGTCTACACCCGCCTTGCCGCCGGAGAGGGCGCTTGCGAAGACCAGCCGCCCGCGCGGGTGATAAGCATCAGAACCCAGTCCGTTATTCCGGCGCGCTGGAAGCTTGACGCCGTTTTAAGCCGGACGACCGGGTATGACGTCGTGGAACGTTATCTGAGTGAAACGGGACAGCGGATCCCCTGCGGATACCTGCCTAAATACTGCGCGCGGGCCGTCGCCGAACAGGCCATGCTTCTGTGGATGGCGCTTCTGCGCAGGCTGCCGCGACAGATCGAACAGTTTAAAACTTTCAACCGCGACGGCATAACCGGGCGGGAGTGTTCGGGCAAAAGTCTGCTTGTCTGCGGTGTCGGGAATATCGGTTCGGAAATCCACGCCATCGGCAAAGGGCTGGCGATGCGAGTGCGCGGAGTTGATATAGCCGAAAAATTCGGCGATGTGGAATATGTTTCTCTTGAGGAAGGCATTAGCGGAGCGGATATAATAGCCGTTTCCATGAACCTTACGTCGGAAAACAAGGGTTTATTCAGCCAAAAACTGCTCAAACGGGCGAAACGAGGGGCTATTTTCGTTAATGTGGCGCGCGGCGAGCTGTCGCCCTGCGCGGAACTGCTGCCGTTATTAAAAGAGGGCGTTTTGGGCGCGGCCGGCCTGGATGTTTATAACAACGAGCCGGAACTGGGTGCCGCCTTGCGCAGCGGCAGGCGTCCTCAGTCGGAGGAAGCGTCCGCCGCGTTTGAAATGGCCGCCATGGAAAACGTGATTTTTACACCCCACAACGCGTTCAATACCATAGAATCCGTCGAGCGCAAAGCCGAGCAGAGCGCGCGCCAGCTTGAGGAGTTTTTTCGGACCGGCGGATTTATTTGGCCGGTTCCGCAGTTTTCGGGAGAATGTTAAACGTAAGTTTGAAAGTTTTTTCAGGAGCGCCCTTTTCCCATGAGCGCGCGTATTCCAGATTCAGAGTGTATTTGCCGGGTTTGAGAAATTTGATATCCCACCACTGCAAACCGCCCGCGCCGGACCCGCTGTCTTCTGAAGGGGTGGTGAAGCCGGACTCTTTCACCTGATAGGCTTCGCGGTCGAAATCTTTAAACTGCCAGGTGTAACCCGTCGTAGGATTGGACGGCAGTTCCACTATAACGTCATTGCCCAGCTCTTCCTCGAATATCTTGCCGGAATCGGCAAAATCGAAGAAGGTTTCGCATTTGTCGGCCGACTGGTAGCTAAGGGCTATTTTGCCGGCGGTTTTGGCTACCTCGTCACAGTCTTCCTGGCAGGTCCAGGCTATGCTGATCGCTTTCACGAATTCGCCCTGGTACCTCACGCGTTTTGAAACGGGCAGGTAATAGATAGTCGTTTCTTTCGGTACGGCGATCTTTTGCGGTTGGAGGTGAATGTAGCCGGGCACGCGCTTGACGTCGTCGTCATGCCAGCTGGACCAGACGGTTCGGTATATCACGTCGTTTCTGGCGGTCGTTATCGGCTGGATTTCCTTAAGCTTCGTGCCCATGGCGAGTTCGGACTGCCCGGCCATTTTAACGTATTCGTCAAAAGGCTCGGCTTTGTGTTCCTCGGAAACGGGCGTGGCGCGCACGAAAATCATATTGCGTTTGTTTTTGAAGGTTGCCCCGATCTCCACATCCTTATAAACAATCTTGTTTACGCCGTATCCTTCCGGTTGTGTTACCATGTAGCTGAACGGATGATTGACGTAAAAGTTTCCTATGGCGCACTGGTTATCCAGCGCGAACGCCAGCCCGGCGGCTGCAGCGAGCGCAGCAACGAATGTGAATAGAAGTTTCTTCATGGTTCCCCCGCCTAATTCCGTATCAGTTTAATTTTTCCCGCGCCGGCCGTGACTTTTATTTTCACTCCGGCGGAGATATCGCTTTCAAAATCGGAGCTGATTTTCCCGCTGGCGGAAACGAGAGCGGTTTCCACCCTGCTTTCGCGCGGAAAGCCCAGTTCAACATCGCCCGCGCCCGCCACAATAGGGATATTAGCTTCGCCCGGCAGAAAACTCCACCGGCATTTGACCGAACCGGACCCGGAAGTGACGTTTAATCCGCCGCCCAGGCCGGATAGCTCCACGTTCCCCGCGCCTTTGCGCACCGTGATATCGCCCAGCAGAGCTTCGCCAACAATATTCCCCGCCCCGCTTTCTATGTGCAAGGCGCCGGACAGCGCGGACAGAGTTATGCTTCCCGTTCCGGACTTTATGCGGATATTGTTTTCCAGGCCGGACAGTGAAATGCCGCCCGACACGCTCCGCACCGAAACCGACGCGGTTTTAGGCACAATCACCTTAAAGCCCACAGGCGAACAGCCCTTGCTGAAAAATGAAAACAGAGGTTTTGCCGTTTCCGTTTTAAGGGACAGCACTCCTCCGGAAAGTTCCGCTTTAACAATATCTTTTCCCTGGCGGCAGCCGGTAATGTCAACAATCGCCTTAGCTGTGTTCGTGCCGCTGACTGAAATGTCGCCGCTGCACACGGAAATCTCCACGGCCCTTATGTCCGCGGACGCAAACTCTTTTGTTATAACTGGTGTATTGTCGGCCATGAAGGTTATTTTAGCATATTGCCAAAATACCGTAATCAGGCCATCAGGAAGGCGGACATCGCGTTAAGCAGGTATCCGCACACGATTATGCCGGCGACCACCGTGCCGAAAAACACCGCTAGCAGTTTCAGTTTCATCGCGCGCCGCAGGATTATGGCTTCCGGCAGGCTTATGGCGGCAACCGCCATCAGGAAAGCTAGCGTTGTGCCCAGCGGCACGCCTTTGGAAAACAGAGCCGCGCCGATTGGGACAATTGCCGCGCAGGAACCGTAAATCGGCGCGCCCAGCAGCACCGCCAGCGGCACCGAGAAAATACCGCCCGCGCCCGCGACGGATTGAATCACTGCGTCGGGCACATAATTGTGAATCAGCGCGCCTATCCCCACTCCGGCAAGCACCCACATCCATATTTTGCGGACAATTCCGAACGCCTCGCCTATCCCATATTTAACACGGCTTGTTAAATTCGGGAAGGCGAGATCTCCCTCCATTCGGGCGGACTTCATAAAATCCTGCTCAATCTGGCTGTCTAAATTTAATGTTCGTATAGCCATCCCCGCGGCTATGCCAAGGCCCATGCCAAGCAGGACGTACGCCAACGCCACTTTAAAACCGAACGCGCCGATCATGAGCACTAC
>JBAYFS010000173.1:0-4884 GCA_041667045.1 Elusimicrobiaceae bacterium
ACGGAGAAAACTTCCGTTCCCGTGTACAGGTTTTTCACCATATCAAACGAGCCGTTTCTCCAGATGCGGATGCCGTCGTTATACGCCGCGGCGATATAACGCTCGTTGGGCGAGAAGGAAAGCGCGAAAACCGCTTTGGACGAGGATTCAAGACTGGCCAGCCTTTTGAAAGTCGCCGCGTCCCAGACGACAATGCGTCCGTTCCTTCCGGCTGAAAACAAATATTTACCGCTGGGATCGAACGCCAGGGCCGTTATGGCACCCAGGCCCGGTTCCAGAACCGCGGTTTCCGTAAATTTGTCTGTGGTCCAGACATGAACCAGCTTATCCTTGCCGCCCGCGGCAAGAAGTTTGCTGTCCGAGGAGAAGGTTACCGCCCAAGTTTCCGAGTTCTGGATTTTCAAGTTGCGCAGCATCATATCCTCTGCCCAGGATATGCCGGACAAACAAAGGCCAAGTAATATTAGTATTCGCGTAATGGTTTTCCGATGAGACATAGTTTCCGTTTTGCACATAGAAAAGTTCAGGGAGGAGGCCTCCCTGACTGTATACATTATACCAGAATATGCAAACCATATAAGGCGGTCGTTTTTTTAGTAGAATATACATCATGGCCCGAAATTTCGGAATGTTTATTAAATTCGCCCGTATCCAGACCAAACCGCATCCCGGGATTGATCAGTCTGATATTCTGGCGTTTTTCGAAAATCTGTCCACCCTTCTTAACGCCGGCATCGCGCTCATGCGCGCGCTGACTCTATGTATTGACCAGTGCGAGAGCGAAAAACTGAGAAAAATCATCAGGGAAATAACCAGGAAAGTGGCGGGCGGGAAAGCGCTGTTTGATGCGATGTCGGAGCATCCCAAAATATTCACCTACCAGTGGCTCCAGGTTATCCGTACCGGCGAACAAAGCGGACAGCTCGGCAAGTTGCTCATTCAGCTGAACACGAATATAAAAAAGAGCAGCGCCCTGATGGGAAAGGTGAAGTCCGCCCTTATTTATCCGGCCATCATGCTGTGCGTGGCCATCGGCGCGGTTTTTATCATGCTTTGGAAAGTCATTCCCACTTTCGCCAAAATTTTCGAAGATTCCGGAAAAAAGCTTCCCGGTATCACCCAGCTCATGTTAAACATTTCATTCGTGGTGCAGACTTACGGACTGCGCATAGTCATTGGCGTGGGCGTGTTCGCTTTTCTGATGAAGAAGTTTATCAAAACGGATTTCGGCGCGCGGCAGTTTTATTCTCTTGCCATGTCCATTCCAGTGGTGGGCGAACTGGTCGTTCAGTCTTCGCAGGTTCAGTTCACTTCCAATATGGGTCTGCTGATGAAAAGCGGAATGCCGATGCTTGACGCGCTGGCTTCAACCCAGCTGAGCTTTAGGGAAAATCCTATTTACTTTGATATCCTGGGTGAAGTGCACCGCAAAGTTTCCTCGGGCGGAACGTTGGGCGGAGCCCTGGAAGTGAGCGGTTTTTTCACCCAGATGACGGTGGGTATGGTAAAAATTGGCGAAGAGTCCGGCAAATTAAATGAAACCATGGATCTCGTGACCGAGTATTACGAAGAAAAAGTAGGGGTTCTAGCCATGCGCGCCACTCAGCTCATGGAGCCTATCATAGTTATCGGAATGGGGATTGTGGTCGCCGGAATGCTTGGCGCCGTTTATCTTCCCATGTTCCAGATTTCTTCCGGCGGCGCATAGCGTGGCCTAATATAAAAAGGAATGAGTTGCATAAAAGTTACGTAAAAATCACAGCGCGGAACCGTACAATTTGGCTATAATATAAAAGGAAGTAAAATTCCATGGGTCACCGGAAGGCGGCTCAAATATTAAAGAGGTGAGTATTATGATGAATAAAAAAGGTTTCACACTCGTCGAGTTAGCGGTCGTTATCGTTATCATCGGCGTACTTGCGGCTTTCGGTGTTCCGCGCTTCCGCGAAGCGGTGGAAAGATCCAAAGCCGGTGAGGCGTTCAACTATCTGGGCGCGGTTCGTTCCTCACAGGAGCGCTACCATTCCCGTCAGGGCGAATATGCCGATAATGTCAGCAAACTGGACATTAATTTCCCGAACCCGAAGTATTTCAGCATCGGCGAAATGACTTCCGCTCAGGCTGATTGGAGCACAACGCTCTACAGAATCGGAGCAAGCGCCGGTTACGGAAGCTACACCGTCAGATTCTCTGAAACAGGTTATCAGACTGACAGTAACATCCCGGCAGCCATCAACCCGATGTCTAACTAATAAAGTTGATTTAAATATGGCAAATACAGGCGGCGAAAGCCGCCTGTATTTTTTTAGTAATGTGCCGAAATAGCTACGGATATTACGAAGCTTATATGTTATACTAATATTATGCATAGGCGCAGATTCGCCTCAGGCTTTTCATTGCTGGAACTTATGATTGCGGTCGTCATTTTAGGCGTACTGACATCATATGGTGTTCCGCGTTTCTATAGAGTGATGGAACAGTCCCGGGTTGATATGGCCTGTTCCAACCTGGAAAGCCTCTGGACGGCGGAACGGCTTCATATGGCGCGGGACGGCAGTTTCGCTTTTGAAGTTTCCGCGCTCGGCGATTTTTTGGACACGAGTTTCCTCACTTCAATTCAGGATCCGGAATCAAGTTTCACCTATAGCATAACAAGCGACGCGGAAAATTCTTTTTTGCTGAACGCCACCCGGCGGATTCCTAACGCCTGGTCCGGCACGATAGTGCTGAATTCGTCAGGCACATTCTCTGGGAGCGTGAGTAACGGGTCCACTGTAATCACGCCGTCTCTTTTAAAATAAAATGCCACACGTCTTCGCTCATTTCAGGGAAAAAATCTCGAGTCTGCTGAAAAAAAACTGCAATCCGCCCTACGCGGACGGTATTCTCTTGTCCGTTACGCTTGGCATTCTGGCTTTGCTGGCGTACACGCTCATCCGCGCGAATGTCTTGTTCGAAGTGGACGGGTATTACCATATTGCAGTGACGAAGCTGACTCTTGAGCACGGTTTCATGAATTCGTTCCCCTGGGCCCAGTTTTCGGTAATGAAAGACCATTACGCGGATAAGGATCTGCTTCTGCACATAATGGCCATGCCGTTCGCGCTTTTTTTTGAAAATCCGGTAACTGCGGCCAAGTGCGCGATTCTGCTGCTGGAAAGCGTTTTCCTTTTTTTCCTCGCTTTTCTTCTGCGCAAACGCGTTAACGGGGCGGTAGCCGGACTGGTGTTGGCGCTGTTGTTCATGTCGCCCACTTTCACCATGTATTTCCTCTATTTCAGGCCCGGCACGTTGGCCGCATTGTTCACTATGGCCGGCATATATTTTCTTATCGGGAAACGGCATTGGGCGGTTTTTATCGTTGGCGCGCTGTTTTCGCTTTCGCATATATCTTCGTTCACGCTGATTTATTTCGCTGTTATGTGCGAGGCCGTGCGCTGGTTCCACAGCCGCGAGTTCTTTTTTAAAAACATACTTTTCTCGTTTTTGGGTGTTGCCGCCGGGATTCTTGTCCACCCTAATTTCCCGAACAATATGCTGGCGATTTATATAAACGCGTTCCTTACTCCCATTTACGCGGCGGCGGACAAGGGCATAAATTTCGCGGGCGAGCTTTACGCCGCCGACACCAAGGACGCGTTGTTTGACAATTTTCCCGTGTTTGGCGTTTTTCTGACTCTGCTGCTGGCGGGGTTTGTCCGGAATGTGAAATACTCTTTGTCCACAGCCGTGTATTTCGGAGCAACTGTCACATATTTTCTGCTTGCCATGAAGGGGAACAGGTTCTGGTTCCCCGCGGTGCCGCTGGCGGTTCTGACGCTGGGCTCGTTCGCCGGCGACTGGAATGAGACGTCCGCCGACGCGACGCCGAAGGAAAGGACAAACGCCTTTATTCTGTGGCTGGTCTGGCTTTGCGCCGCAGGTGTGTTTTTCCCGTATAGCGTTAAAGATTTAAACAAGCGTATTAAAACCAAAACCAAATTCAGCGAAGACTATGTGCAGGCTGGCAAATGGATGAACGCCAATTTGCCGAAAGGGGAAGTGATTTATCACTCCGTCTGGGCCGATTCCCCGTATTTCATCTGTTATAATCCCGGCGATTATTATCTCGCGGTGCTGGATCCGATTTATACTTATTACTGGTCGCCCGACATTCAGCGCATAAGCCAGGAGCTTTACTACGGAACTCACAAAAATCCGTACGAGGAAATCCGCCGTACCTTTAAGGCCCGTTACGGGTTTACCAGAAAGGACACAGGATTCTACGAATCCATCAAACGCGACAGCCGTTTCAAACCTCTGCATGAAAGCGCTTCCAGCTTAATTTTTGAATTACTGCCGCCGCCGGCGGGTCCCATTAAAGTATCCGGATGAGCAAGGAAAACAAGCGTCTATACTTCTATCTCGCTCTCATAACCGCCGCCGCGCTGGCGGTCCGGTTATGGGGCATAGCGTTCGGCCTGCCCCATAAAGAAGCGCGCCCCGACGAAACCACTGTGATTTATATGGCGATTCTTACGCTAAAAAACGGGCTCGCTCCGGCAAGCCTGGTATATCCCACCGGCTATATTTACCTTCTCGCTTTTTGTTATAAAATCTGGGGCGCGTTCTCCGGCGGGACCGAGGGGCTGGTGCGCCAGTATGCCGTTAACGCCGATGTCTTGTTCCTGATAAGCAGAGGCCTTTCAGCCGTTTTCGGCGCGCTCACCGTTTTGCCGGTTTTCCGGACCGCGAAAAACCTGTTCGGCCTGAAAGTTGGTTATGCTGCGGCGGTGTTTGCCGCGTTTTGCGTTTTGCTCGTTCGCGATTCTCACTTCGGGACATTGGACGCAACGGCGGTTTTTTTCATAGCCTGCTCGCTGGATTTTTCCGTTGCCGCTTATG
>JBAYFS010000174.1:0-4817 GCA_041667045.1 Elusimicrobiaceae bacterium
CCGGTGGGGCCAAGTCCCCATTTTTCCGCGCCCAGGTCCGGGGTCGTGGCGGTAGGGAGATAAAATACCGGACCGAGACCCCATTTTATGCCGTCAGGCGACTGCTTCATAGGAGTGAAAAAGAAACTCTGTTCCGTGTCGCCGAGGCCGGTTTGGGAAGAACGTCCAAGCACATTGCCCTGGCTTACAAACGGCAGAACCGTGCGCGAGACCACGGCGTATTCCTTGTTAAACGGCAGCGGTATTACCGGCTGCACGCGCAGCATGTAGGCGTTGCCGTCATGTTCGGGCCCCACTTTCCAGTTGTAGTTGTTTTGTATCGGAACGTTGATTATCGGTTCCACCGGATTCTGTAGTTTTTTAGCCAGTTCTTCGGTGGACGTGTCGTCCGCGCGGACCGCCGCGCAGCACAGCGCGGCGACGAACAAGGCGGCTGCTGAAACTATAATTTTTTTCATTGTCAATTCAGTCCCCTTATATAACTATTGCCAAAGCGTTTTCTATCACTGCTTGCTACTCTACTGGAAACTATAGTAAAAATGCGCCGATTTTGTCACCTTAATCTGAACTGCGAGCAAATCTACCACCTCCCATTTTTGAGGAAAACTTATCAAAAATCTGATATTATACAAAGACCAAGATAACGAGGCTTCAGCATGCCCAAAAAACCGGCGAATTTAATTTACGGTGTTGACGAAAACCCGCCCTGGGGCATATCATTGCTGCTGGGATGCCAGCACATATTCCTTCTTTCCATAGCTTTTATTTTTCCGGTCATAATCGTCAGCGAAATAGGCGGTTCCCCCGAGGACGCGCAAAACCTTATCTGCATGGCCATGCTCGCCACGGGTTTTTCCACCATACTACAGGGGTTGCGCAAAGGGCCGGTCGGCTCCGGCTATCTGTGTCCGCTCCTTAACGGTCCGGCGTTCGTTCCGGCGTCACTGATGGCGGGCAACCTCGGCGGATTTCCTCTAATATTCGGGATGACGTTTGTCGGCGGGTTATTTGAAGGTTTATTCTCAAGAATAGTCAGCCGCATGCGCGCTATTTTCCCGGCCGAGGTCACGGGCACTGTTGTGCTTATGGTGGGCATCGAAGTAATCCCTATCGCCATACCGAAGTTTTTCGGAGTGGATAAGCTCAACGCCGATCCTTCCGGGCGCGCGGTATTTGTCGCGCTGATAACGCTAATGAGCATGGTGGGGTTCAATGTCTGGGGCAGGGGAAAAATGCGGTTGTATTCCGTACTTATAGGCATGGCGATAGGCTATATCGCGGCTTTTTCCGTCGGCTTGCTCGATATCGCCACCATCCGGCATCTGATAAATGAACCTGTATTCAGAATGCCGGCGATAGGAAAATTCGGGATGTCCTTTAGCGTGGTACTCATTATCCCGTTTATGATAGCGACTCTGTCTTCGGCCCTTAAAACCATGGGCGATTTGACCACCTGCCAGAAGATAAACGACGCGGACTGGCGCAGGATGGACATGAAATCAATAAGCCGGGGCCTCCTCGCCTGCGGCACGGGCAATGTTATTTCGGGCCTGCTGGGCGCGCTGGGCCAGTCGGTTTCGTCAAGCAATATCGGCCTTTCGATAGCTACCGGAGCGACAAGCAGAAGAATAGCCTACACAACGGGCGCCATTCTTATTCTCCTGGCGTTTCTCCCGAAACTGGCCTCGATATTTGTGATCATGCCGGTCCCGATCATGGGCGCGACACTGATGTTCTCGGTGAGTTTTATGATTCTCGCCGGAGTGCAGATAATAATGTCGCGCATGATTGACGCGCGAAAAACTTTCGTAATAGGGCTCTCCATTATTTTTGGGCTCGGAATGGCGTTTTCTCCAGGCATTTCCGCCGGGTTCCCCCTCTGGATCAAACCCTTGTTCGGCTCTTCGCTCGCCATCGCGACAATATGCGCCATCGTAATGAATCTCCTTTTTAGAATCGGCATAGCCAAGCGCAAAACAATCACCGTAACGGCCGAAAATTACTCGTCAGATGTTATTGCGGATTTCATGGAAATTCAAGGCGCCGCCTGGGGCGCGAGAAAAGAGGTTGTCCAGCGGGCGCTTTCCGCCTTAAACGAGTTTATGGAAGCCGTTATCTCCAACGGGCTGACAAAAAGCCCTGTTGAACTTGCGGTAAGCTTTGACGAGTTTAATCTGGACGCGGAATTCCATTATGAAGGCGAACTCATGGAATTTGCGGAGAAAAGACCGTCAAAAGCGGAACTGCTTGAACATGGCACGGCCAAACTGTCCGGGTTCATCATAAGAAGCTACGTGGACAAGATTTCGGCGGAGCAAAAAGACGGGAAATGCGCCGTAAAGCTTCATTTCGAGCACTAAGCGGGGGATCGCGCCGCTTCTGTACAATAGCTTTTGCGGTCTTTGTGTATTGAGATACGGAATAAGGTGGTTCCCACGCGTCGTTGAGTTCTTCCGTCACATGCTTCAGTTCTTCCGCGTCAACTTTCTCCAACATTGAGTAGCGTGCGGCGATCTCGTCCACAATCCTGAATAGTCTTACCTCGTGAAAACACAGATTAAGGCAAACGTTATGGAATACGAACCATTAGCCCACTAAGGCAAAATGCCTTTCTAAAAAACATGTTAGGCTAGCGGGAGTGTAAAATGAAATGCGGTGCCTGAGCCGAATTTTGATTCGACCCACATTTTCCCTCCGTGCTGTTCTATTATCTGTTTTGAGATGGCAAGCCCCAACCCGGTTCCGCCGGGCTTGTTTGCGCCCACCTGCCCGAATTTCTCAAATAATTTTGGTAAATCCTTTTCGCTTATTCCCGGTCCGGTGTCAGTTACGCTTACCAAAATACAGTCATTTTTCAACGCGGTAGAGCAGGAAGCAGAGCCAAGTTCCGTGAACTTAATCGCGTTGTTCAGCAGATTTGTCAAGACCTGGGTTATTCTGTCCCTATCGCATAGCACCGTCGGCAAATCCTGTGTGAGCAAGAGATTTAGGTGTATGTTTTTTAGCCTGGATACCGGTTCCATGGTTCCGTACACTTCGCGAATAAGTTCGTTAATGTCGCAGGACTGTATGCGGAATTTTACGCTTCCTGATTCAAGTTTCTGAAAATCAAGAATGTTGTTTATGAGGCGGGCCAGCCTGTCTATGTTACGCTTGGCTATGTCGAGGAAACTGAGCTGCTCGGCAGAAAGCTTGTCGGCTATTTCATCGTGCACGATGGCAATGCTCTCTTTAATGGCGGTTAAGGGTGTTCGCAGTTCATGCGAAGCTATGGAGATGAATTGCGATTTGATTTCCAGCGCTTCCTGCATTTTCTGCTCGGCTTTTTTAATGTCCGTAATATCTTTGGCCATACAAACGACTCCGGTTGCTTTGCCGCTTTTATCGATTATGGGAGAAGTTGTGACCATAAATTCTTTATTGTCTAACTGGACTGAGCGATTTGTGCTGGCCGGTGCCTCGGAAAATGAATAATCCGGACATGCCGCGCTGAGATGGCCTAGTTCTGAGCATTTTTTACCTAAGATCTCGCTTATATCTGCACCTAACTCCGTAAGGAGGGCACGGTTAGCGCGAACTATGCGGGAATCCGTGTCCAGAATAAAAAGCAGTTCCGGTATGGCATCAAAAGTTAATTGCCACTCCGCGCTGGTGCGTTTTATAACATCTTCCGCATATTTTTTCGCGCTTACGTCAAGGCCGGATGTCAGAATTAATTCCTGCCCGTTGACGGTAACGGTTTTAGCGGTTAGGTAGAAATAGCGGAGTCCTTTAGCGGTTTTTAACCGCACTTCACTTGTTGCTTTGCCAGTTTCCAGAACCTCTTTAAGCTTTTGCTCAAGAAACAGCTGGTCTTCCTTATACATAACGGAAAGTGCATTCTGGTTGCCTATCTCTTCGTCGGACATGGCAAGCAGTTCATTATGAGCTTTGTTCCATGCTATATAGCGGCCAGCCCGGTCCAGTAAAACGGTGGGGCTTGGCAAGCCGTCAATCATACCTTCAACGAAAGTTTTTTCTCTTTGGATAATCTCTTCCGCCGCAAGGCGTTCTGTGATGTCGCGCACAATGGCCTGCACTGCTTTTTTGCCGTACAGTTCCATGGGCAAAAGCGTTACTTCGGCGTTAAAATCAGTGCCGTTTTTACAGCGGTTTATCCATTCAAACGTAGTGGTTTTGCCAGCCCACGCCTGCTTGATTTTGTCCATGGCCGTCTGCTTTGAGGAGGTTCCGTCTTTCTGAAATTCAGGAGAAATGTTCCACGGGCTCGTCCCGATAAACTCCTCCTTACTGTAGCCGAACATCTTTGCTGTGGCGGGATTGCACTCAAGTATTTGTCCGGTTTCGTCCAGTATCATGATAGCGTCGCTTGAGTTTTCGAACAGGTTCCTGAATTTTTTTTCGGATTCCAGTAAAATTTCCTCGGCCTCTTTGTGTTTGGTTACGTCGCGCACAATTAACTGCATGACCCGCGCCTGAACTATTTTTTTACCGTGCAGTTCCATAGGCGAAAGCATTACTTCCGCATAGAACGGAGTCCCGTCTTTGCGCATGTGCGTCCATTCAAACGTAGGCATTTCGCTGGTCATTGCTTTTTGAATTTTTTCCATAGCGGACTGTTTTGAAAGCGTTCCGTCCTCTTGAAATTCCGGAGAAACATCCCACGGGCTCATTTTGAGGAATTCCCGTTCGGTGTAACCGAACATATGCAGCGTGGCCGGATTGCATTCAATGAAACGTCCGTCACCCAGTATCATGATAGCGTCCCGGGAAGTTGCAAACAGATTTCTGAATTTTTCTTCCGATTCCCGTAAAGC
>JBAYFS010000175.1:0-4813 GCA_041667045.1 Elusimicrobiaceae bacterium
CGCGGCCTGCTGATCGCCAGCCAGCGCGTATATCCCGGTTTCGCAGTCCGGCAGTATTCCTTTTTCTATATCGCCGAAATACCCGGCGCTTTCTTTAACTTCCGGCAGAAGTGCGGGCGGGATGCTGAAAAGTTTAAGCAGATCTTCGTCCCAGCGCAGCTTGTGGATATTGAAAAGCATGGTGCGCGAGGCGTTTGTGTAATCCGTGGCGTGCACGCGCCCGGCGGTGAGCCTCCACAAAAGGTAGGTGTCAACCGTGCCGCAAAGCAGTTCGCCTTTTTCCGCCGCGGAGCGCGCGCCAGGCGCGTTTTCCAAAAGCCAGGCGATTTTCGTCGCCGAAAAATAGGGGTCAACCGGCAGGCCGGTTTTTTCCCTAATAGCTTTTTCGCAGCCGTCTTTTTTCAATTTTTCGCAGTAAGCGGCGGTTCTGCGGCACTGCCAGACAATGGCGTTATAAACCGGTGCGCCGGTTTTTCTGTTCCACATCAGCACCGTTTCGCGCTGGTTGGCTATGCCCGCCGCCGCAATTTCCCCAGGAGGTATTCCCGCTTTCGCAAACGCCACCCGGGCCGCTCCTATTTGGGAATTCCAGATATCTTCCGGGTTGTGTTCAACCCAGCCGGCGCGCGGAAATATTTGCGTAAATTCAATGAATTCCTGGGACACTATTTTACCGGATGAGTCGAAAATTATCGCACGGGAACTCGTGGTTCCCTGATCAAGAGCAAGCAGGTATTTTTTCGCCATATACGCTTATTTTATAATAAAAAAGCTCCGCATTATGCGAAGCTTTTTGCGCAGGAGGGATAATATTGGCTGCCTCCCTGCACCTCCCCCAGACACCAATAGCATAACACTAAATGATTAGAAATGCAAATATAAAAATATTATTCTATGGCTGTTTCCAAAATGCGCAGAATTGCGGAAGGTTTGCCCTGCCCGTCTAAAACGACGTTCATCGTCGTGTGATTGCAAACGGACATGCCGTCTTTGTTTATCAGTTCGCTTGATATCTTCACCGGCTGTCCGTTTCCGATGGCTTTCAGGGCGTTCTGTTCGCTCGCGGCGGAATTTACTGTTATGAGAATGCGGTAATAGTTATTGCCGGCCAGTTCCGCCATCGGATATTGGGAAAACCTTTCAAAAGCTGTGTTGGCGTAAAGAATGGTTCCGTCCATGGCGGTGATAATAAACGGGGTGTCAGTCTGCGGAGTGTTCGTGTCTTTCCCGTTTTCGATATACGCCTGCGCGAAAGCGCGGAGCGCGGGGTCGTTTTTTGAGTCGCGGGGAAGCAGGGCGCACGCGCACAGGGACAAGGCGATGATAAGCGGAATAATCTTCCTCATTTTATCTGGCTGTTTTCCCGGCCAGCGGCGCGGTTGATTTCTTAACTTTTCCCGCCGCCGCTTTTATGTGCGGAGGCGTGATAAGAGCCTGCGTGTTGCGCAGTTGGTATTTTGTGCCCGAGGACACGTCCGCGTCAAAAGAGATGACTGGATTTTTTATCGTGTACTTTTTGCCGGACATTACCGTGCCCGCTTCACTTTGTTTTTTCGGCGCCGTTTTTTTCGCGGATTTCTTTTCCGCGCAAATGCCCGCCGCGCAGACGGACAGGGTTAGCATAACCGCCAAAACCATATATCTCATAATTCAATCCTTTATAATATGCATTATCGCCATGTTGGCGAGCGTGAGCCCGAAAATCCCCGTAACCGTGCCCAAGCTTCCGAAGGGACGGCGTTTAAGGCCTTCGCGCACGGGTTCGGCGGAAACGTCCTGACACTGTGCCGGAATTTCCTCGGAAAAAACGCAGGCGGTATCGAGTCCGACGCCGCGTTTTTTAAGCGCCTGACGCAGTTTGCGCGCAAGCGGGCAATACGTTACGCTGCGGATTTCGCCGGTCCGTATTTTGGAAGGGTCGCATTTTCGCGCCGCGCCCATCGAGGAAAAAACTTTTATGCCGCGCCCGGCGCACTGCGCCAGCAGTTCAAGTTTGGATTCGAAGGTGTCAATCGCGTCTATCACGATATCCGGTTTGCAGTCAAGCAGTTCCGCGATGGTGTTCCCGTCCATAAAAATATCCTTAATGGCTATCTCGCAGGCGGGGTTGATGTCCGCTATGCGGCTGGCGGCGATTTCGTTTTTCTTTTTCCCTACCGTGGAGTTCAGCGCGTAAAGCTGGCGGTTGATATTGCTTTCGGACACCACGTCAAAATCCGCCAGCGTGATTTTGCCCACTCCCGTCCGCGCGCAGCCTTCCGCCGCATAGCTGCCCACCGCGCCGAGGCCGGCTATCAGCACATGCGCGGCTTCCAGCTTTTTCATGCCTTCTTCGCCTAAAAGAAACTGCGTTCGTTGAGTAAAATTACCTGCCATAATTCTCCACCAGCCGTCCGGCGTTTTCATACACCAAAGTCCGGGCGCAATTTAAATCGAGGATTTTGCCCAGCGCGTCCGTTATCGCGGCTATCGGCGGCAGCGGCTCGGGATTTTTTGCGCAAGGGTAATCCGTTTCGGCCAGAATGCGTTCCCGTGGCGCGCCTGCCACCAGTTCCCGGATTTTAGCGTTTTTCTTTTCGCGAACGCGCGCTCCGAACGAGAAATAACCGTTCAGTCCGGACATCTCGCCAAACGCTTCCGCGGGACCGGAAAAACCGTGCAGAACAAAACCGGCGGGCAAAGGCCCGGCCCGCTTTAAAATTTTAGCAATTCTGTCATATGCCCGGACATTATGCACGCACAAAATCCGTTTGTATTTTATGGCAAGTTCCACGTGCCGGACAAAAAACTCCTCCTGCAAAGCCAGCGGCGTTTCAATCGCGCGGTCCAGCCCCGTTTCGCCTATGTGAAGGTTTTTGTTCTCTTTGAGAAGGGCTTCGAGGTCGTTTAAATCGTCCGCGCCGTGCTCGGCGAGCTGCCACGGATGTATGCCCGCGAATGGCACAATCGCGCGCGTTTGCGCCGCCGCGTCAAGAACGTTTTGCCAGCCGTTTTTTTCTGCGGCATTTACAAACGCCATTCCTATTTCCGCCTTCTCCAGAACACTGGCGAAGTCCGGCGCCGAAACGGCGGGCGGCAGGTGCAGGTGGCAGTCGGCGTATGAATTTCCGAGCATAAAGAAAGTTTACCTTTTTTCGCGGCAGACCGGAGCGAGACTCCTGCATAGTTTGCCTGCGCAAGGAAGCATTTTTTTTGCGCGGTTTCCGCAAATTTGATAAATTATTCGAGTAGTCTAATATTGGCTTGCCTCGGTTGTATAGTGTAACCACTCACTTCCTTAAGAACACAGCTTTGCTGGCAGGCGGGAGATAAAATGAAACATATATCTGCCGCGGCTGTCGTTTTGCTATGCGCAGCTGCGGGTTATTCGCAGGATAATGCAATAAAGAAGGACTCGGGAAAGCTGGATATTCCGCTTTTCCTTAATCTTAAGAACCCTCCGTCCCAGGGAGTGTTCGACCTGGGCGATGTTTCCAAAATAGCGCCCAGCGCCGAGCTGTCCGGTGTCTACACATCGGCTGAACTCGGGAAAAAAGAAATCACGGAAGGCAACATCTCTTCCGTCGCTGATGCGCTCGACAAGGTTTCTGGCGTGGCGACCTATAAAAACACGCGCGGCGAGCAGATCTTCACGTTGCGCGGCTTTACCGAGTTTCAGGTACCGGTAATGGTTGACGGCATCCCCATCTATGTGCCGTACGGCGACCAGATAGACACTGCAAAACTGCCCCTTTATAACGTGTCCAAAATAACCGTTACAAAAGGCATGAGTTCCGTCCTCAACGGGCCGAACACCATGGGCGGCGCGGTGAACATCATTACGAAGAAACCGGTCAAGGCTTTTGAAGCGTCGGGCGACGCGTCTTTCGCGGGCGTGTCCGACCGGGACGTCAACGTGAATCTGGGTACTAAAATGGAGAAATTCTATTTTACCGCAGCCGGGGAATACGCTGATACCAAAGGTTTCAAGCTCTCCAAGGATTTTACGCCCACCGCCGTGGAGACCGGCGGGATCCGGAGCAACTCCGACGAAATCCGCCGCAATTTTTCCGCGAAACTGGGGTTCACTCCCTCGGAAGATCACGAATACGCTGTGGCGGCGAACATAGTGTCCGGCGTTTTCGGCGTGCCGCCCAACGCGTCCGACACCAGAACGAAATACTGGCGTTTCAACGACTGGACGAAAAACACCTATTACATGGTCGGCAAATCGCGGTTCGGCGGCCTTTCGCTGGGTAGCAAACTGTATTATGACTCCTATTATAACGTCCTGGACGCTTACGACAACGCCAATTACAACACCCAGAGGAACCGTTCGTCATTTCATTCAACTTATGACGACCATTCCGTCGGTTTCGGCGTTACGCCCACGATGTCGTTTCTTGACGGCATGACCACGCTCGCCGGCGCGTTCAGCTACAAAGACGACGTGCACAAACAGCAGGGCACCGCGGGCGCCGCTTGGGAAAAGTACGAGGCGGAGCTTTATTCCGCCGGAGCGGAAAATTCCTGGCAGTTCCAAAACGGCCTGACCGCAACGGCTGGCCTGAGCTACGATATCCAGAAACCGCGCTATTCCAACGGCGGCGCTTTGCGCGCGGCGGACACAGCAGCTAATCCCCAGGCCGGGCTTAAATACGAATTCAGCGACGCCGTTCAGGTTTACGGCAACGCCGGGCTGAAAAGCCGTTTCCCGACGCTCAAGGAACTGTATTCGGGCTATATGGACACGAAAGTGCCCAATCCCGACCTGAAAAAAGAAGCCGCCTCGAATTATGAAATAGGCACCCGCCTGTATTCTGAAGAAGCCAAA
>JBAYFS010000176.1:0-4809 GCA_041667045.1 Elusimicrobiaceae bacterium
GACACGGACAAACCGGCCAGCAGCACAACCAGCGACAGCACGCCGATGTTATAGATGTCTTTATAGTTAAGAGACTGGGAACCAGTGTCGTTCCACATTGAGACCGCGCTGACCATATATGTGGTTAAAACCGCGAAAAGCAGCAGGTAAGTGCTTAACAGCATATTGCGTATCCCGATGGTGAAACGCATGCGCCCGGCAACAATCAGAAAAAGCGGCACAAGAATAAGGCCGAACACTGCGTCGGTAATAAAAGCCGGCAAAATCAGCGAATAGACCGTGTTTAACAGGCTCAGTTTCCGGATCGCGATATCAATGGAACTGGCGAACACTATAGGAAAAAAACTTGCCGAGACAACGAGCATAAGCAGCAGCGTGTAATCACGGATTGATTTTATTTCCTTTATCTTCAACAGGTGCAACGCGCCCGGTATCATGCCGATAAAACCGTTGCCGACGCTCCAGTTCCACGCGTAACCGAGACTCAGTCCCTGAAAAGCGTAGCCGATCCTGTCGCCCAGAAAACCGGTAACGAAACCCGCCAGCGGACCGAAGAAAGCGCCAATGAACATCGGCAGCGCCACCTGCGGCCGCAATTCGATGAAGGAACAGCCGGGTAAATAGATTTTGGATGAAACGTAATTGGATACGCCGTAAACAAGCCCGGCGATTACGCTGAACCCGACAATTTTAATAATTGATTTCTTGTTCATCAGTGGCAAATATTCATCCGTTAATAATGCGTTCGGCGACTGCAAGGTAAAGCCTCGTCACCGCGTGTTCCGGATGTTTAAGCGAAAAAATACCACCGCTCGCAAGAACCATCAAATCTTCGGAATGAGGAATTATCGCCGCGACAGGGCAATTATACGCCGCCTCCACGCGTTTGCGGATATCGGCCTCGGGAAAAAGCGAAGGCGCCTTGTTCACCAAAAGTTCCATTTTCGGGGTTTCAAGCTGGCGCGCCACTTCAACGGTGATTCCCGTGCCCTGATAATCCTGGTTGTCGGGCCGTAAAATTATCAGCAGGAAATCGGACAGCGCGATGGACAGCAATGTTTCCTCGTTTAAACCCGGGTGCGTATCTATCAGCAGGAAATCCAGCTTCAGGGATTTTATAAGCTGGGAAAAACCTTCGCTTAATAAATTTACGTCGTACCCGTCGTGCAGCATCCGGGCGATATCGCCAGTTTTGAAACTGGACGGAATCAAAAACAGTCTGCCGGAAGAATTCAGCCCCGCTCTTTCCGTCAGATCGTAAGCGGCCTGCTCAATGCCGCACTTGCCCCAGAGAAAATCGTTTAAGGAATAGTGAATGGCGTCTTCGTTCAGGCCGAAAATTATATGGATTCCGGGCGACTGGATATCCGTGTCAATTACGCCCACGCGGTAATTGTTCTGGGCCAGAATCGCCGCGATGTTTGCCGTTGTGTTGGATTTTCCGGTTCCGCCGCGAAAAGAATGGATGGAGACTATTTTAGCCATAATTCAGACTAACCCCGGCAAATAGAAACATAGTTTCATTATACAAAAACTGCCCGGCTATAACCGGAAAATCAGGAGCGAGGAAAATCCGCATAGCTATCGCGATTTCCGCGCCTTGATAACGCAGAATGTAGGATAAAGTGCAGTGAGCGCATAAGCTTGCGGGTTATATTTGCGTGCAAATGCGGCGGGACGCGGTTCTTTGAGACGTTCAACAGTAAAACCGCAGTCGGATAAAGCGTCAACAACTTCTTCCATTGTGTGATGAAAGCTCACCAGCCGCATATTCTTCGCCATACGCCAACGGTAGCTTTTGTTATGAAAGTAACGGTCCCGCACTCGCGCCACAGGTTTTCCGCCTTTCACTTTCAGACGCAGAATTTCATTAAATGGATGGTGAAAGGAAAAAACGAAGGCGCCGCCTTTTTTGAGCAGCCGCGCCGACTCGGGTTTAGCCGGGTAGCAACGTGCGGCAACGAGCAGACCGTTTTGGTCTGTAAGTCTGAGCGCGCAAAGGCGCATGCAAAAAGCGGCGTGTGCAGCCCGAAAGATATTTGTGGATGCTTTCCAGTAAGTTTAGTAAATCGTACCACCTAGAGGCGCAAGCCTCCGTGGTACATTCAAGATACTAGCGATTTTAACTCAAACCTTAAGGCGTTACCGTGAGGTTGTATTCCTGGGGTTTCAGTTCTATATTTGTTCTATTGGAACGGTACAGCAAAGGTTTTACGTTCATGTATTTCAGCTGGTTGACAAGCCAGGTCGCCGATCCACTTAAGGTAACATCCTCATAGCACTCCTCGTCCGTATTTACGATTACCTTTGTTTTGGTTGAGCCGCTGACAAGTCTGTAATCGCCGGGCGCCATGTCGAAAACGCCTTCGCCGCAGGCGCTGCCGGCATATACTGTTTTGGCGTCGTATTTTGTTCCGATATGTTTTTTGCACCAAGTCACGCCGTCGTTGCCCAGGTAAGCGCTATAGTAATCAATCGGTTTGATATCCGGGTCGTAATAGCCGAACTGGACGTATTCCGCGAAATAGGTGGGGTGCGAGAGGCGTTTGTAATATGTCCATGCCCCGGTGGTCAGCTTTTTCATGCCGTAGCAGGAAGCTTTGAAGTTAGCCCCGACATCGTCCGGGTCCATCGGGCCTGAGGAGGTGACGGACGCGCCGGGATCGGTATATTTAGCCGACAGCTGTATCCTGCCGTAGCTGCCCCCGTTGGCTGAGACGTAAATGGATGTATAAGCGTAAGTTCCGGGCCAGGCTCGCAAAAGCATATTGCCGGAATATCTGAAGGAATAAGACTTTCTGCCGTAGCCGGACGTATCTACTTTCATTATGCCCGCTCCTGCCAGTGTCGTGATTTTAGGGTAATCCGTTTTCACGGTTAAGGACATCGGCTGCCAGCTATAAACTCCGGTATAATAACTGAATCTGGGTGCATCCGCCGCTATTCCCGCCTCATGTGAAACCAACGAGCCGAAAATCATGTCCGGCGCTCCAATGTTCACCCAGCCGGAATTATTTGTAAAGAGACGGAGACAGTCGTATTCAGAGTCGAAATAAAGTGTGCCGACCGCCGGATTTTCAGGTTCCGTGTCCCGGGGTTTGTACACAAGTTTGTTGGCCTGCATATAATCGGATATGCTCATTCTTTGGTACGAACCGTAGGGCGACGGATAATAGGTCTTGAGCGTATACGTTTCGCTTACGGCGGAACCCGGTAACAGCGCCATCAGAGCAAACAGCGGAATCGCAAATCCGCTTTTTCTCAATAGACTCATAAATCCTCCTTAATACCGTATGAAGCGCACCACAACCCGCAATTGATATTACTACCTATTAATAGCATTATTATGTGCGAATTACAACGGCGGCGGGGTCCTTCCCGGGCAGGTAAAAAATAGTATTATATATACACTGATAATTGCAAAGGAGCGCAAAATGACCGAAGAGCAGAATCGCATTCAGCTTGAAATAGATATGGACGACGAAACGGCACAGGGCGTATACGCCAATTTGGCAGGCGTGGCGCACGGGCCGGGCGAGTTTATTATGGATTTCCTGTTCATGCAGCCCAGCCAGCCCAAGGCGAAATTGCGCGCGCGCGTTATTTCCAGCCCCGCGCATACGAAACGTTTTCTGGCCGCGTTAAGCGAGAATATCCGGAAATACGAGGAAAAAAACGGGGTTATCGTGGAATCCTCCACTCCTCCTCAGGCGCACGGCTGACAGCCGCACGGGTTTATAAAAAGCCCCCTTCGGATGAAGGGGGCTTTTTTGTTGGCAAAAAGGCGGCGGGCTAAATAATTATTTCCATGCCGTCGCGCGCGGCGGAGCAGGCCAGATTGTATCTCTTGGCGTCTTTCTGCGCGGCGTTTTCGATAAGTTCGATGTCTTCGTCATGGTAGGTGGAGTGGAAATTGAACATGACCAGCTGTTTGGCCTTCACCTTCGCGCCCGCGAATTTCACCACGCTTCCTGCGCCGGAATGGCCTTGCTGGGCGTGGGCTTTATAGTCGGAGTCGGAATAGCAGGTGTCATGGATAAGAAGATCTGCGTTGGCGCAGAAACCGGTAAGTTTCTCGTCATACATTTCCATGGCGGTCGGCTGGCCCGATATTTCGCTGTCCGGGATATAGACGATTATTTTTCCGTGCACGTTAAGCCGGTAGCCCAGGGTGGTCGTCGGATGGTTGGTGTAGACTGCGGTGAGCTGAATGTCCGGCGACAAATCGTAGGTGTCTTCCATGATTTCATACATCAGTAGTTTCGCCTTTGGTGTTTGGGAAGGCCAGTAGGGCGAGGCGTAAAAAAGTTCGCGCACGTTGTCCTTGAATTTCTTTTCGGACTCGCCCGCGCCCGCGATGCGCACCGTGAAACTGCTGTGGTTCAGGCACGGAAAATGGACCAGGCCCATGATATGGTTCATGTGAAAGTGAGAGAGGAAAATCCACATGTCGCGCGGGCCTTTGCGCTCCATTAATCTTTCGCCCAGCTTGACGATGCCGGTCCCGGCGTCAAAAATAAACATCCGTTCGTCCGTTTCAACGCTGATGCAGGGGGTTTGGCGGCCGTATTCCGAACCGGAATCCGGCACCAGCAAACCCATGCTGCGGGTTCCCCAGAACGTTACCCGGACTTCGCCTTCATTCAAGCCTGACGACTGCGGTTCTTCTGCGGACATCTCGTCCTCCCTCAATTTATCGCGGAAAGCCAGCAGATTTTTGGAACTGCCGGCCAAAATGTGGTTTATCTGGGCGGCGAAAGTTTCCACATTGTAGGGTTTTACGATAAAAGCTTCCGCGCCGCATTCGAA
>JBAYFS010000177.1:0-4799 GCA_041667045.1 Elusimicrobiaceae bacterium
AAAAAATATGACACCATGCTGGGCGAACGCGGCGTGAAGCTTTCCGGCGGACAGCGTCAGCGGCTCGCCATAGCGCGGGCGGTTTTAAAAAAACCCTCGGTGCTTTTACTGGACGAGGCCACCAGCAATCTTGATACCACCAGCGAGAAATACGTCCAGTCCGCGCTGGAAAAAATGCACGCCGGCCGCACCGTTATAATAGTGGCGCACCGGCTTTCGACCATAAAAGACGCCGACCGCATTTACGTGCTTAACCACGGCGAAGTGGCTGAAACGGGTTCGCATGACGAACTTATCCGCAAGGGAGGAATTTATTCCAAGCTTTACGAAATCCAGTCCACAGCCGGTTGATACCGATATGACCGACCTCAACATGCTTATAGAAAAATACAAAAGCTATGTTCCCGACGGGGACACCGCTTTGCTGGAAAAGGCGTATAACTACGCGCGGGACCATCATTCCAGCCAGAAACGAGCTTCGGGTGAACCATATTTTATACATTGCGTGGCGGTGGCGGACACACTGCTGGGTTATAAGCTCGACCTGCCCACAATCTGCGCCGCGCTTTTGCACGACGTTATTGAAGACACCAAGGTTACCGACGAGGAGTTTGAAGCAGAATTCGGAGCCGAGATAACGAGGCTGGTGCAGGGCGTGACGAAAATAGAGCATCTCACCTTTTCCTCAAACGACGAGGAAACCGCGGAGAACTGGCGCAAAATGCTGGTCGCCACGGCGGCGGACATCCGCATAATCCTTATAAAACTCGCCGACCGCCTGCATAACATGACCACGCTTGAATACCTGCCGCGCGAAAAGCAGATTGAAAAAGCCACCGAAACGCTCAGTCTTTACGCGCCGCTCGCCCAGCGGCTCGGGATTTTCAGTCTTAAAAGCGAACTTGAGGATTTGTCTTTTAAAATTCTCGAGCCCGGCAAATTCAACGAACTGGCGGCTAAACTGGAAGGCGGGGCGAGCGCCCGCAAACAGGCGCTTGAGCGGTTTAAGGACGATTTGCAGGGCCGTCTGGCGAACGTGGCGATACCGAACCGCGTTCTGGCGCGCGCGAAAAACATTTTCTCGTTTTACCGGAAAATGCAGATGCAAAACCGCCCGTTCGAGGAAATACAGGATTCGCTCGGCGTCCGCATTATGACCGACACGGTGGCCAACTGTTACGCGCTTTTGGGTTTCATTCATTCGGAATACAAGCCGGTCGCGGGTTCCTTCACGGATTATATCGCGATACCGAAAATGAACCTTTACCAGAGTCTGCACACCACGATAGTGAGTCCCGCCGGCGACCTGGTGGAGATACAGATCCGCACCGAGGATATGCACCGCACTTCGGAATACGGCATCGCCGCGCACTGGCGCTACAAGCTGGGCGGGCGCAAGGATCCGCATTTCGACGAAAAGCTCAACTGGCTGCGCCAGTGGCTGGAATGGCTGCAGGATTTAACCAGTCCGCGGGAATTTCTGGAAAGCCTCCGCACCGACATGGAACTGCAGCAGGTTTTCGTGTTCACGCCGCGCGGCGATGTGAAAGTGCTGCCGCACGGGGCCACTCCTCTTGATTTCGCCTACGCCGTCCACTCGGATATCGGCAACACCTGCATGGGCGCGAAAGCGAACGGGAAAATAGTTCCGCTTGATTATCAGCTTAAAAGCGGCGATTTCTGCGAAATCCTCACCCGTAAAAACGGAGTGCCCAAACCGGGCTGGATAAAACTCGTGCATACCGCGCGGGCGCGTTCTAAGATACGTCGTTATCTGCGCGAGCAGGGACTGGAGGATGAGATATGATGCCGGTAACGGACAAGCCGCCGGTTTCCTCCATTGCTCCGGCGGACCTTAAGATAGTGCGCTGCTGGAACTGCGGGCGCAGTATTCACGAAATAGACAACTATTGCCGCCATTGCGGCAAAAGCCGGAAAGTGCCGTGGTATTACGGCCACGCCGGGATAATACTGCTCACCCTTTTCTGCCTGGGCCCTTTTTCCCTGTGGTTCGTGTGGAAATCGCCGATAATATCCGGTAAAGCCAAATGGGCGTACACCATCGTTATTTTAGGGTTCACCATTTATATTGCGATAGGGGTTTATAATATCTTCATGGCCGGGTTCAATCTGCTGACCGGCGGCGCGCTTGAAGCGATAACCTCCGCGCCGTAAGCAGTGTTTTAAAAGCAAAAAACCTGCGTGGCTGAAACATGTCGCGCAGGTTTTTTCTTTAAACGGTTGTTATAACCAGGGATAGAAGTAATCGCAATCTGCCGATTCGGCGTATAAAAGCGCGGCCACGATATTTATCGGGCGGGTAAGGCGCGCATAGGAATAATCGCCGTGAAACTGGTAACGGTTTGAGGACAGCGGATCGTTCATAACGAAGCCGGCCCGTTTGTCTTTAACAAAGAAGCTGTACCGCGCGCGCAATTTCCCGCCGCAGTTTCCGAACAGTCGGCGCGCCCAGAGAAACCAGGGGCAGTCGTCCACAATATCAAAAACATACTGGTTGTCCGCGTCGCGGAATCTCCAGCTGCGGCTCGCCATCTTGCCGGAGGTCCGGGTCAGAACGCCCAGCTCTTTGCCTTTTCCGTCGCGCAGGCGCAGGCCTTTGCTGCAGGGGCGGAGCTCTACGACAATCTCGTCGTCTTTGTCATAAACGGAAAGTTTTTTCGTCGCGCCTAAGAGCATGGCTATGCCGGCGGCCATGGCCAGCACGAACGGCAGTTCGGGCAGGGATACTATTATGCCGCCGAGCGGCAGGCTGAGGATTTCAGTCTCAAGTTTGTTCCAGGCGGCGGTTTCGCACAGAATGCTCCAGGCGGTGTGGAGGGCGAGTATGCCGTAGACCCCGAACACGATCCAGGAGTGGCCGTTGTTGTCAAACAGGGCTTTAAGGAGCTGTCCGTGCCGGCTTCTTATGCCATACATCACTCCGCCGCCGAAAGGCTGGCTGCGGATGGAAAACGGAAAAAACCAGTCCGGCGGCAGTTCACCGGGTGGTTTCGGCATTTTAGGATAGGATGTTTTCACCGCCGCGGAAATTACGGCTGTGCGCAGCGCTATCCACAAAACCAGCGCGGCTATGACGAAAGACATCGGGAACGGGTGTCTTTCAATGGCTGGTTTGGCGGGAATTTTCGGCGCCGGAGGCGGCGTGGGCTCTTGTTTAACCGCCGGTTCGGCGGGTTTTTCCGCGGCGGGCGCGGTTGAAATGTTGGTTTGCGTAACCGGCGTGGCAGAGGAAACCGCAACCGGGGCGGGGCTTGATACCGCCACTGGCGCGGGCGCTGGTTTGCGCGCCGTCTTGGCTGGCGCTGCCGTTTTCTTCACGGTTTTCCGCTCCGGCTCTTCGGCGGGGGGCGAAAGGGGCGGCGGCGCTTTTATCACTTCGCCCGGTTTGCGCAGGGAACTCGCTATCCTGCTCAATTCGGACAGGGCGAGGTTGCGGCCTTCGAAGTTATAGGATTTTTCGCCGTAGGTGAAAATGCCGATGGTGAAATCATTTTCGCCCAGCGAATACTGGGTGTAAAAAAACACGGCTTCGCCGTGAATGCTTAGGGTGTTGATATCCCCGCCGGGCCGGGCGCCTTTGCTGCGCACGTCTTCAATCGCGTCGTTAAGGCGCATTTTGAGGTAGCGTTCGCTCAGTTCGTCGTCCCGTTTTAGGAGGGAGATTGAGGTCTTTCCGCTAGCCGCTTGCAGAATATTGTCCGGATCGTCTTTTTTTGAAATTGACCAGCTGTCCGGAATATCCAGTTCGAGTTCCGCCCCCGTTGTCTTAACGCTTTTGGCGGACAGAGGAGATACCAGTAAGAAAGCTGCGCAGATAAAAAATATGAATTGTCGCATAAATGCAGTGGCGAAGCGTCCGAATCTCCCGGCTTGCTATCCAGCGGCCGGAATCCGGACTTGTATCTAAAGTATATCAACTAATCGTGTAGAAGGACAATCCGCCAGGTGGCATGATTATGTTAAAATGAAGGTATGCAACAGGAACTGATGCAGAGCGGCTATCTCACGCTGGGTTTGCTGGGCCTCATTATGGCGCTGGTGCTGGTGCTGCCTTTCTCCGTTAAGAAAATAGAGGAGGAGCTTGAGGCGTTCCTGTTTCTTATGGGCGTTTCGGCGGTCAGTATTTCTAACTGCTGGAGCTGGCATATAATAAAGGAAGCAGTAAGGGAACCGCTGGGTATTTCCATTACCGTTTTGCTTGTCGGCCTGCTGTTTAAGCGGTTTCGGCGGAATGTGGAAACGGTTACGCAGAAAGCCATAAAAGCCATAGGGCTTTCCTGGACGGTTTTTCTTGTGGTTGCCGTTCTGGGGCTGATGTCCAGCGTGGTCACGGCCATTATCGCGGCGCTGATATTGGCCGAAGTGTCGTCCATTCTCAAGCTTGACCGCGCTTATGAAATCAAATTTGTCGTTTACGCCTGTTTCGCCATCGGGCTGGGCGCCGTGCTTACTCCGCTGGGCGAACCCTTATCCACGATAGTTGTGGCTAAATTAAAGGGCGCGCCGCATTATGCCGATTTTTTCTTCCTGTTTAAACTTTTGGGAATATGGGTAGTGCCCGGAGTGCTTGTCATGGCGTTTCTGGCGGCTTTCCAGAAAGGGCATAAGGTGCGGGCCGGCGAAACGCTCCGTACCGCGGAAAATGAAACCAACTCCGGCGTGGCGTTGCGGGCCGGCAAGGTTTATATTTTCGTGATGGCGTTGGTTTTCCTGGGCGCGGGGCTCAAGCCGCTTACCGAAGCCGTGATAACGAAAATAGCCGACTGGCAGCTTTTCTG
>JBAYFS010000178.1:0-4737 GCA_041667045.1 Elusimicrobiaceae bacterium
CTATAATGATTTTAGACCGCACGGATCGCTGGGCTATAAAACGCCAAGCGAATTTGCGAAAAACGCGGCCCACACATGGAAGTTAACAACTTGAGGACTGTCTAACAACTGGGGGAAGGTCAATTATCACACTCAAAAGCGACTAAATCCCTGCGCATGGAATTATTAGCCTGATCAACCGTTGAACATTCATAAGTTAACCCAATTGTTACATTCTTGTTTGCCTTTTGGCACATTACTTGCAATTGTTGTTTTTCGCGCATCATTGCTCCCATAACGGCTTATATGTGCCATATAATTTATCAGTATAGACAAGGTATCATAAATAGGCACGTTTTGAAAATGACTGTACAAACGATTATCCTTGCCTTTGTAAAATCCGGTAGACCGGTAAGAGCGCTTCGAAAAAGTACTCTGGTTTGCACAGGCTGGAGATAACCGATTTATACAGGGAAAGCTGATTATAACGGAAATTAAGGAATATGGCGGAATGGTGACACAAGTTTTAATTACAACTATGTACAGCAACAGTAAAAAGGAATCGTGACTACGGGATTCCTCCTCCACCGAAAAAAGCTAAAGCTTTTTTCTCCGCCGTCGCCGGCCAGCCTCTCACGCATAAAGCCCTCGGGGCTTTTGCGCGAGCCCGACTCAACGATTTTACTACGTATAAAATCGTTTCCGTCCTTGCGGATTGCCGCAAACGACATGCGTTTGCTAACCGGCAATCCTCACTGCCGCTCCCGTGGCTCAAGTATTCGCCACTCCGCTACCTGCCTTAGGGCAGTGCTCAACTTGGCTTCGAATCCCTGCCTTTAACTGCGCCACAATTTAAAAGGCCCCATGCGGTGTGTCTGCACGGGGCCTTTGAAATTGTGGCGGAGAGAGGGGGATTCGAACCCCCGGTACGGGTTTACCCCGTACAGCGGTTTAGCAAACCGCCGCCTTCAGCCACTCGGCCATCTCTCCACGTCCGTCAGATTTTTCGCGTGCTATCTTCCAGCGCCTTTTAATTATATAAATTTTCTCCGTGTTGGCAAAGGATGCTTTATTCGCAATACTTTATTCGTAATTATTAAACTTATAGACAGCCTGGAAGCCGGAAGCGTTTTAAACTCCTTTTAATATGGCCCGCTGCCGGTGTTCTGGCGTACGCCTCCGGCGTGAGCGCGGCAGAGCCGCTTCGTCATCTTGCCAGCGCGGCGGTTAAACCATAAAATAAAGGCATGAACAAAACTCTGCATACCGAACAGCATGTGCACGGAAAAAATTGGGCAGCCCAGCATGGCGGGTATTTTTCCAATCCGGCGAAGGCGCGGCCTCTCGTTAATGCTTTGCTCGCGCGTTCCGCCGCCGTGCAGCCCGCCGTTCTGGCCGATTTGGGCGGAGGCACCGGTTTCATTCTATCGCTTTACCGCAAAGGCGCGGCTGGCAAGAAAACGCGGCTTGTGAATATTGATATCTCGTTGAAACAGCTGGAGGCGTGCCGCCGGCCGCATATCAGATGCGTTAATTCTCATGTGGGCAAGCTGGGCAGGTCCGACATAATGGAAAATTGTTCCGGCCCTCTCATGCTTACCATGCGTTCACTTCTTCACTATACCGGCGGCAGGTCCCGGTGGGCGGCTTTTTTGCGTGGCGCGCGCGGTTTGTGCGAAAAGGGAGAGTATTTTATTCACCAAACCGCCTGTTTCGACGCCAAGGCCGACGCAACACTAATGAACACCGTCTACCGCCTCATGCGGACCGAAAAGCGTTATCCGCAAACGGAAGACCTGATACAACTGCTGGAGGAAACCGGCTGGGAGGTTTTGGAAGTTCTGCCCGCGCCGCCGATACACTTTAACGGCGATGAAATGCGGGACCGTTACGGCCTCTCCGCTTCCGATATCGAGGCGGTAGCGGAAGCTGTCGCCAAATCCGGCGGCCGCAGCGCGGCGGTTCACCCTAGCCACGGGTTCACCGGCTTTCTGGAATACCGGATTTTCGTTTGCCGGGCGGCGGTTTAATACGCGCCCCGCAAACAGCGTGTTCCGCCCTAGGCTTCCGGCGTGAGATTAGCTTCAAATCTCTGTGTGCGCGAAACGGAAATTAGTATCATGTAATCATGGAGGCATGACCGTGAAATCGTCGCATAACATAGCAAGGGTATTGTCAAAAATAGGTGTTTGCTCGCGCAAGCAGGCGGTGGAATATGTGCAGGCCGGACGGGTGAAAATCAACGGGAAGAAGGTTTTCGATCCCGGCACTCCGGCTGGCGCGGGCGACCGCATTCTGGTGGACGGCAAGCCGCCGGTCAAAACCGAAAAGCTTTATATTATGTTTCACAAGCCGGCGGGATGCGTCACCACGCGCAAAGACGAACTGGGCCGCCAGACCGTGTACGACTATCTGGGCGATATGGGGCAATGGATTTTCCCCGTCGGACGGCTGGATCTGGAATCAGAAGGCCTGCTCCTTTTTACCAACGACACGGATTTCGGCAACCGCCTGACAGATCCGCGCTACAAAGTTCCGCGCACCTATAATGTTACGCTTGATTCCCCCCTCCCGCCGGAAGATTTCGGGCTCATCCGCCGCGGCGGCATAAGCCTGGGCCGGGGCGAGACGGCGGGTCCCGCCGAACTTTCTCGCCTGAAAGAAGACGAAAGCGGGAACACAATCAGGATAACCCTTATTGAAGGGAAAAACCGGGAGCTGCGCCGCCTGTTTGAAGCGCTCGGGCGGAAAGTGACCCGCTTGCTCCGCACCGATTTCGGCGGGTTCAGCCTTGGCAATATTCCCTGCGGAAGGTGGCGAAGCTGGGACGGGCCTTTGCCGGGCCAGACTGCGAAACCCGAACCCGACAGCAAACCCGCTCAAGACAGAAAAGGCGGACCTGCCCGGCGCGGGAAGTTTCAGCGGCGCGCCGCGAAGCCGCGCAACGGCAAACGGCGGTAACCGGAATTATTATGCCTCAATTGTTCCGGCTGACGGCGGATGACGCCTTTTTCCTTCATGAATTATCCCTAAGCGCGGGCTGGTCCACAACACTGGAAATGTGGCGGCTGATGCTGCGCCTTTCTCTTTGTTCGTGTTACGGACACCGCTCGGAAGACGGAACTATAATCTCTAGTTCCGCGATATTTAAATGTGATTCGCTCGCTTCGCTGGGTATGGTGCTGGTCCGCCCCGATTGCCGCGGACGCGGCCTTGCCCGGGAAGCGGTAACCCGATGCCTGGCGGATGCGCCGCGCCTGCCCGTAATGCTGATTGCGACGGAATATGGTTTTCCCCTTTATTCCAAATTGGGTTTTAAGGCGGTTGGGCAGGAGAGGCGCTTTACGTCCGCTTCCCACACCGCAAATATTTCCGAACCTGATGGCGCCTGCCGGATAGAGTCTTTGGAAAAGAGCGATTTTGACGGTGTGTGTTCTCTGGATGAAAAGTCCTGCGGAGCAAACCGTGGTGAAATTTTGGCCGCGCTGGCGGCGCAGGCTACAAAATGCCTTGTTCTGCGCCGGGATTCAAGGGTGTCCGGATTCGGGTTTTGCAAAGAGCAGGCGGGGATATGCGCCATAGGTCCGGTCACGGCGTTAAATACGGAAGACGCGGCGTTATTGGCCGCTCGCCTCATCTCCGGTTTCGCGGTAACGCAGATAGACGCGCCTTCCGGCAATGACGGTTTATCGGAAATTTTAACGGGCTGGAATTTTAAAGTCACGGAGAGTCTGCCCGTTATGCTGCTGAATGCGGAAGCTCTGCCGGGGACGCGCAGCAATATTTTCGCCATCGCCTCACGCGCTTTTGGCTAGTTGTTTAAGGGGGTCCTTTTTAGGTCTTTTGGCCCGTGTGATTTGTCGCACAATCTTTTAGACTGTTACCAGTGAGGTAATGACTATGAAGAAATTTTTTGCAATTGCCGTATTGGTTTTAGCGGGAGCGGCGCAGTCTGTGTTCGCCGCGCCGGCTCAGGTTGTGATTCTCCGCCATGCGGAGAAACCGGAAGTTGGTAATGAACTTAACAAGCAGGGCTGGCGAAGGGCATACGCTCTGGTCGGTTTTTTCAGGTTCAATAAGCATATGAATAAATTCGGCGCGCCGGCCGCTATATACGCGATGGCGCCGAAAGACGCGCAGGGCACTCTTCGCCCGATACAGACGATTACTCCCACCGCCAAAGAACTGGGCCTGCCCATCCGAACTAACTATAAAAAGAAAGAAGAAGCCGCGCTTGTAAAAGAAATCATGTCCGCCAAAGCCTATGATGGCAGAACGGTGCTTGTTTGCTGGGAACACCACGCTATTGAGAAAATGGTGGAGGAGTTCGGCTGGAAAGGAAAACTCAGGGCTTGGCCGGACGAGGTTTACGACCGCGCGTGGGTGCTGACTTTTGACGGCAGGCATGTGAAAGATTTGAAGGATATGCCTCAGCGCGTTCTTCCGGGCGACAGCAATAAATAAAAATTTTATCGCAGAAATGTTAAAAATTCCGCGTTCCTGTGAGCGCGGAATTTTTTTAGCCGAATGCGGCGGGCTATGGTACAATTATTGGAATGGGAGTTGGCAATGAAGAATTTTCCGTTTTCCAGGGTTTTTACTCTTATTGAGCCGGGCCCGGTGGTTCTGGTTACAACCGGAAACCGGGACAGGGCCAATATCATGACGATGAGCTGGCATATGATGATGGAGTTCACCCCCCCGCTCATCGGCTGTGTGGTCTCCGGCGCGAATTACAGTTTCGCCGCGCTCCGCAAA
>JBAYFS010000179.1:0-4735 GCA_041667045.1 Elusimicrobiaceae bacterium
ACGGCATTGCCCGCGACAAAAGCGTCAGCCCCGGCGCGGGCGGCCCTGCGGGCCGTTTCCAAATTTATTCCTCCGTCAACCTCAAGTAGAATCTTCCGTCCGGAAGATTTGATGAGGCCGGCAGCCCCGGCGATGCGCTTCTCGCTGCCGGGCAAAAACTCCTGGCCCCCGAAACCGGGGAAAACCGTCATTAACAAAACCAAATCCACATATTTCAAAAAAGGCCCAAGCTCTTCCACGGAATGGTCAGGCTTTATCGAAATGCCCACGCCAAGTCCCATGCGCCGGATTTTTTTCAAAAGCGCAGGATTGGCTTTAATCGCTTCCAGATGCACCGTGATCAAATCAACGCCGGCGTCGGCGAACGGCTTGACGAAATCTTCCGGGTTACTCAGCATCAAATGCGCTTCCACCGGAACCGAAACGCATGTGCGTATGGCTTTGGCAAAAGCCGGCCCGAAACTCAGATTGGGCACGAAGTGCCCGTCCATAATGTCCAGATGGATGCGGTCCGCGCCGCCTTTGATAACGCTTTTCACGTCGCGCCCCAGATTGAGCAGATCGGCGGACAGCACCGAAGGAAGGATGAGCTTCCCGCCGTCCCAGGCGAAATTGCGTTTTTTCAAAGAACCCGGCATCAGGGCATCTCCCGCTGGTCAACTAGTATGCCGTTCACAAAAATTCTCACCATCGCGGGCCCGTTTCTGGGCACGGTCAGATCTATTTCCGAACCGGGCATGCGGAACCCGTTAAAAACTTCGCGTTCGCCGCCCGCGTCAGTCAGGCTGATTTTAATTTTCTTCTGCTCGCCGCCAGCCGCTATGCCGTAACGGATATGGTGCGTGTTCGCGGTTTCAGGCTTTGCCGCTCCGCTTTTCGAACTCACGGTAAGGTTTACGCTCTGCCCGTTCTGAACGAGCGTGTCGGGCGCGGGCTCCTGCCCGATAACCGTATTGTCTGGAAAAACCGAGTTGGTGTCTTCCGAAACCTTCACCTCTATCCCCGTGTCTTTGCCCCATCTGCGGGCTTCCGGCAGCAGCTTCTGGCGAAAATCAGGCATCAGGTTAGTGCCCTGCGGCGGCTCGCCAGCCGAGACCACGACGTTCACCAATGCGTTTTTGGAAAGGCTGGCGTCGGCCTTCGGGTCCTGGCTCATTATCAGACCTTTTTCAAATCTCAGGGAATACGACTCGCTCACTTCACCCAGCATAAGCTGGTTCTGGCGCACAAGCAGTTCTCCGTTGCGCAGGGGGAAACCCACCAGATTAGGCGCGAAAACGGCTTCTCCGCCCCGGCTGAACCACACCCGCACAGTTTTGCCTTCGCGCACGGACGTGCCGGGAGAAGGAATCTGGCGCACGATACTGCCAGCCGGAACGCCCGGATCAAATTCGTCGCCCTGTTTTTTAAGGGAAAGTCCGTTTTCCGACAGGATATCCAAAGCGGCCATAGCCGATTTTTTAGTTATATCCGGCACGGCGACTTCGCTTCGGTTGTGGATAACGGCCTTCAAAGCCCAGGTAAGCGAAAAATAAATTATCAGGCACAGGAAAAAAGCGATGCCGGCAAGCTCCCACAGGCTCATGCCTGAGGACATAAAGTTATCGCCGCCTTTTTTAACGGCGGTAACAAGCCTTCCTGATAAATCGGTCAGTTTCTCTTTCATCCGAAAAAATCAACTCCGTCCGGGAATGCCGTTAATAAACGCATCCGCGGACTGTAAACGAAAACCCGCGGCGAAGTCCCTGCCGGACATGGTGTTTCGTCCTTCCGGCCTGATCTCCCGCACGCAAAGCTCCGTGTTATCAATACATTGTATAATAAAACTGCCGTCCTTTTCAACGCGTACGGTTTGGCCCGGCAAAAACCCGGCCGTCCCGCCATGCCGGGGCGAAGTTTTAATGAAACAGACAACCATTTCCCGCCCGTCCGCGAATTTCAGCAGCGCTTTGGGGCGCGGGCCAAGGGCAAGGCCGCGTATTTTATTATGGACAGAAAAAGCGGACATGGTGAAATCCAGCCACGCGTCCTCTTTTGTGAACAGCCGCGCATGGGAAGGGGTTCCCGTCTGGGGAATGCGGACGATCTCGCCGCGCCCCACCTTTTCCAAAGCCCCGGCCAGAACTTCAACCCCCAGCCCGGAAAGTTTTTTCATAAGCGTCACGGCGTCGTCTTCCGGCGCCACAGGCAGTTTTTCCTGCAGAATTATATCGCCGGTGTCCATCCCTTTGTCAATCCAGAAAGCGGTTACCCCGGTTTCCGTTTCGCCGTCAATAAGACTCCACTGGACAGGCGCCGCGCCGCGGAATTTCGGCAGCAGGGAAAAGTGTATGTTTATATAGCCGTATTTCGCCGTGGCGAGAAATTCCGATTTAAGAAAATGCCCGTAAGCCACGGCAACGCCCACATCGGGCGCGATCTCCGTTATCCGGGTTATCAGCTCGGACGGTTTTTCGGGCGACAGGACCGGCACGCCCGCGGCAACAGCCGCGCTTTTTACCGGACAAGGCGCGATTTTCAGCCCGCGTCCCGCCGGTTTGTCCGGATTGGTGACGGCCAGGCGCAAATCGGTAAGCTCTTTTGTTTTAAGAAGAAAGGGAACCGCCGGCTCAGGCGTCCCAAGGAAAACCGTTTTCATAGTTGGGGATCTTTTTGCTTTCGTCAATGGCGGCCCAGTGTTTCTTCAGCCGTTTTATTTCCTGCTTGACCCGCGTTTTTTCCGCCGGGACAACCCTGTCGGTGAACACCGCGCCGGACAAATGGTCAATTTCATGCTGGAAAAGTTTCGCCATAAACCCGCTCGCCGTTATTTCAACCGGCACGCCTTTTTCGTTCAAAGCCCGGATGACGATTTTTTCCGCCCGTTCCACATCGGCAAACAGGCCCGGCAGGGACAGGCACCCCTCTTCCGCGATAATTTTCCCGGTTTTGGCTATTATGACAGGGTTTATTATGACGATGCGCTTAAGCGAATCATCAGGCTGGCGCGCGACCAAAACAGCCAGCTGCATGTCCAGCCCAACCTGGCAGGCCGAAATCCCGGCCCCGCTGACGGAAACACAGGTCTCCCACATGTCGTCTATGATTTTAGGCAGTTTGGCTTTCGCGAGCGCGAAATCCACCGGCTCCATTTTTTTGTGGAGTATTGGTTCGCCGTATTTGCAGATGCGTAACACCGCCATCGGAAAATCAGCTCTCCTCAGCCACGGCGTGCAGAACCTGAGCCGCCGTTTTAAGGGAAGTCAGTTTTTCAATGAACTCCGGCTGGAATTTGGAAGAGAGAATGGACAGCAGCTGCAGGTGTTTCTGAAAAAAGGAAGCGTCCGCCGGGGACAGGAAAAGCATCATAACCTTTATAGGCGCGCCGGGCGAAGCGGGGTCTATTACGCCCTCCGAAATCACCGCCAGCGCAATTATGAAATTATCAATGCCCTCTATCCGGGCGTGGGGAATGCTCAGGCCCGTATCCAGAGTGGTACTGATGCCCTGCTCCCGCTGGGTTATTTTCTGGATCAGGAATTCCGCGTCCAGCGAAGGATAGTCGGCGGTTATCTTGCCTATGAGTTTCGCTATAAGATCCGGCTTTTCTATGTGCTCGTTTATTATGAGGACTCGTTCCAGCTTTAAAAGGTTTTTGATATTTACGGTCAGTTTTGTTGGTCGTGCCATACAAAGTGAAAATGCACTCCTTTTTTATGCTTTGCTATCGGAAAAATCCGGCAAAACGTTCTTATCTTATGCTATCATAACCTAATCCGGCAGTCAACAGACAGGAAAAAATGGGAACACTCGCGCAGGAACTATTCAACACGCTTTCCGCCAACAGAAGCCCGGGGCCTACGGACTTCCGGGCCTCGAAAATGTTTTCACTGGTGCAGGACCCGTTCGGCCTCTGGTGCGACTACCACGCGCCGCTTGAACTGGCGTTCGAGGAAAACGTGCGCTACGACAACGCCCGTTCAGCTAAAGACAAATCATCCAAAGCCGATATCATCCTCTCCCGCTATCCGGACGCGGTGATAATATCCGGCGAATCGCAGGAAGAGACTTTTCTCAAAACCCTTGAAGCCATGGAAGAAGGCCGGCCTTATATAGGATACCCCAGCCTTTGGGACCTGCGCGCCCATGTGCTGGGCCGGGCCACGCTGCTGATACGGGAAAATTCCGGCAAATCCGTTTTCGGCGATTATCATTACCGGGTCGTGCAAATGAAACGCGCCGGCGAACTTAAAGACCATTACACCCTGCAGGCCGCGCTTATAAACAGGATACTGTCCGACATCCAGCAATACGCCGAACCGCATTTCACCGTAACGCTGCGGCACAAGGAAATGACAATTTCCCAGCACCTCTGGACCGAACGGCTGGACAGGGAACTGGCCTTATTCAAAACCATACAGGACGGCACGTTCCAGCCGGAAACAGGCAGGCCGCCCAAAGCCGCCCAGTCGCCCTGGCGGAAATACGCAAACGATTTCGCCGCAAAAGCGCACTCGCTGGTGATGATTCCGGCGATCGGCTACCCGGTCAGGGAAACGCTGCGGGCAAACGGCTACAACACCACCGACGACATCGCCGACGCCGACCCTTTGGCCTTCGGCATCCTCATGGAAGACCAGCCCGGCAAAGATATTTATATGAGCGCGATGTCTTACCGACTCGGCAAACCGGTTTTGAAACAGGCCGGCATTTACCCTCCCGAACGGAAGAAACGGGCGCTTTATTTCGATTTTGA
>JBAYFS010000180.1:0-4714 GCA_041667045.1 Elusimicrobiaceae bacterium
CCGATGACGGCTGGCTTAAAACCTGCGTCGGTATTTGCGGTCTGGACGGGGTTCTTCCTTCCGGACTGGACAGTGAGATTTCACCCTTGGCGCCTTTTCTCACCGGAAGCGTTAGGGTCAAAATAGCGCTCGCCAGGGCTCTGGCGGTAAAGCCCAGAATTCTGCTGATTGATTCGGTGTTTTCCCTGCTGTCTTCCGCGAACGAGGCCGCTATTATCACCGCCATAAAAAGCAAACTGCCTTCCGTAACAATCATAGCCGTGGCCGGCAGAAAGACTTCCGTTTATTTGGCGGACGCTGTCTGCCTGCTGGACGGCGGCGGGGGCGCGCAATTGCTGCCGTCTGAGGACGTTACGGAAAATCCCGTTTTGCTGGGCAGGTTTTTCGGCTCGTCCAGAAGCGCGGCGCAGAACAGGGCCGGAAAATAATTTATGCGCGAACTGCTATTTATAGGCGGCGGCGGTTTTATCGGTTCCATCGGGAGGTTTTTGCTTTCCCGGTCCGTGCAGCGCGCTTTTCCCGAACAGCTTTTTCCGCTGGGGACCTTGACGGTTAACGTCGCCGGCTGTTTCCTGATAGGCCTGCTTGCCGCTCTGGCAAAAGACAGGGGCGTATTCGGCCCGCAGGCGCGGCTGTTTTTAATTGTGGGCGTGCTTGGCGGGTTCACGACGTTTTCGGCTTTCGCCTATGAAAGCCTGGAACTGGCGAGCGGAGGGGATTTTTTCCGTTTCGGTTTGAATATTGTTTTATCCGTCGTCGCGGGTCTGGGCGCCGCGTGGCTTGGCATGGCGGCCGTGAAACTGCTGTAGGGGGAGAAATGTTTAACGAGAAAAAGGGAAGGCTTCTTAGAATTTTTATCGGCGAAAGCGACCGGCACGAGGGCAAACCGCTTTATGAATGGCTGGTTTTAAAGGCCCGGGAAATGCACATGTCCGGCGTTACGGTGACGCGCGGGCTGGAAGGGTTCGGCGCGAAAAGCCGCCTGCATACGGCTAAAATTCTCGCTCTTTCCACCGATCTGCCCGTGGTGATTGAACTGGTGGACACCGCTCCGAAAATTGAAGAGTTTATGAAGATCGCCGATAAAGCGGTGAAAGGCGGGCTGGCCACCGTCGAGGACGTGGATATACACTTTTACCGCGCCGACACGGCCTCCGGCTAGCCGCCGGTTCCGAAACAGATATCGTCCTGCGCTTTGGTGATTGTCACGCGGCAAAGCCCTTTCATCCGGCTTGCGCCTTCTATTAACACTTTCTGGAAATTGCCCGCCACGCCCGAAGCGTTTCCGCCTTTGCTTTCTTCGATGGTGACGATGTGTGCGGTGCCGGCAAGCGACCGCGCGAACTCCGCGCGCATAATTTTATCCAGATCGCGCAGTTTTTTAGACCGCGCTTTCAGCTCCGCCAGCGGATGGCATTTCAGCTCCGCGGCTTCCGTGCCCGGGCGGGGCGAAAACCGGAATACATGCAGGCCGGACAGTTTAAGCTTCTTTATAAACGCATAGCCTTTTTCAAAATCCCCGTCTGTTTCCTCCGGATAGCCTGCGATAACGTCGGCGTAAATGCCGGCGTTCTCAAAATTTTCCCTGATCAGGTTTACTCGGCTTTCGTAAAAGCCGGTGTCATAGCGGCGGCCCATCGCGCGCAGCACTTCATTCGTTCCGCCCTGCAGCGGAATGTGAAAGTGGCGGCAAAATTTATCGCCCGCCATCTGGCATATTGCGATTAATTCGGGCGAGATGTTTTTCGGCTCGATGGAAGACAGCCTTACCCGGAAATTGCCGTCAAGCTTGAAAATATTCGCCAGCAGGCCCGGCAGATCCTTTCCTGTTTGCGGACACAGGTAATTACCGATGTTTATCCCCGTAAGCACAATTTCAGGGTAACCGGCCGCGACAAGATTTTTTATTTCAGCAAGCGCGTCCTGCGCGGGCTTTGAACTTTTAACGGGTCGGGCTTTCCAGACAAGGCAATAGCGGCAGGCGTCGGTGCAGCCGTCCTGCACTTTGACGAAGGCGCGGGTGTGCCCCGCGTGCCCGGAAATTTCCCAGCCGAAGCCGTGTTCCGGCAGGCGTTCGTTGGTGACCAGCGCGGCGATGTTTTTTTTGTCGGGATTGGCGATGATTTCCGCCGCGGGAACGGCTTTTTGCAGTTTGGCTTTATGGATCGTGGCATAGCAGCCTGTGATGATAAGGCGCGCCGCCGGATTGCGGCGTGCTATGGCGCGGGCCAGATGCTCGACGTCCCGGTCCGCCTCGGCTGTTACCGTGCAGGTGTTTAACACGCAGACGTCGGCCTTTTCAAAATCCTCGGTAAGCGCGCAGTCCGCCGCGGAAAACCGCTCCGCCAGATGCTGGCTTTCCACCTGGTTGACCCGGCAGCCGAAAGTTTTAATATAAATTTTCATGGCTGGAGCAGGAGCGCAACGGCGGCGGCGCAGGCCGTTTCCGCGCGCAGGACATTGGGACCCAGCGTTACCGCGATAAGGCCTTTTGAAAGCGCGTATTCCGTTTCTTCTGGCGAGAAACCGCCTTCCGGCCCAATTAAAACCGCTATTTCCGAGTCCGCATTAAATTCCGCTTTCGCGGCGGTTACCGTAACGGCGCTTTCACTTAATACGGCGATGAGACCTTTCCCGCCGGTTTTGTCAACGGCGGTTTTAAAATCCGCGATCTCGCGCACCTGAGGAAGGGCGGCCCGCTCGCACTGCTTGCAGGAGGCCAGAATATTTTTGTTCCACTGTTCAAGCTTTCCCTCAAACCGGGCGGCGATGTCATGTTCGCAGCGGGCGGTGTTCACCGGCCTGAAGGAATCCGCACCCAGCTGGGTGCATTTGTCCAGAATATCGTCAATCGCGTTTTTTGACACTGGCGTGAAGTTGAGCGCGATTTTAAAGCGCGGTTTTATAACTTCTATTTCGGCCAGAATTTTGCCCCGCAGGAAATCGCGGCCCGTTTCGGTTATCAGCGCCTTGAAGCGGCGGCCCCGCCCGTCGAAAATTTTCAATTCCTGCCCGTCCGCTTTGCGCATCACTTTCATCGCGTGAAAGGCTTCCGGCCCTTCCATAACGAAAGAGCCGGACGCGATACTTTCACCGGGCACGTAATATTGAGCCATTAGCCGAAGACTTTTTTGAAGAGGCCCGGGCCGGACTTGGTTTCCACGTTCATTGTCTTGCCCAGTTCCTCGATAAGGGTTTTTTGCTTCTCGCTTATGCGCGTAGGCACTTCCAGAAGCACTTCCACTTTCAGGTCGCCGCGTTTTTGTCCGCGCAGGCTGGGCATCCCCTTGCCTTTGACCGTGAAAACCGTGCCGTGCGCCGTGCCGCTGGGAATATTGAGTTTTTCCCTGCCGCCTTCAATGGTCGGCACTTCGGTAACCGTGCCCAGAACGGCCTGCGGGAAAGTTATGATGTGACGGTAGGTCAGGTGGTCGTGTTCCCGTCCGAAAATATCGTGGGGTTTCACCTGTATGTCTATATACAAATCTCCCGGCGGCCCGTTATGCTCGCCGAAATGCCCGCCGCCCGCAACCCGCAGAACGGTGCCGTCCGCGACGCCCGGCGGTATTTTGATGTTTTTTTCCTCGCTTTCCGAAGTGCTGCCGCGTCCGCCGCATTTGGCGCAGGTTTTTTCCGTGACGGAGCCTTCGCCCCCGCAGGTGTTGCAGGTTTGGGAAAAAGAGAACAGGCCCTGCGCGTAAGTAACGCGCCCGCGCCCTCTGCAGGTGGGGCAGGTTTTAGTGCTGGAGCCCGGCTCCGCGCCGCTTCCTTCGCAGCGGGAACACGTTACCTGGCGTGAGTAGGTGACGGTGACTTCCGTGCCCGCGAAAGCGTCCTCCAGCTTTACCCTGACGGTTTTTTGCAGATCCGTGCCGCGCTGGGGCGCGTTCTGGAATCCGCCGAACCCGCCGCTGCCGCCGAAAATGCCGCTGAACACGCTTCCGAAAATGTCGTTAATGTCCGCGCCGCCCATGCCGCCGTAATTTTCCGCTCCGGCGTGGCCGTACTGGTCGTACATGCCGCGTTTTTTGTCGTCGGAGAGGACGGCGTAGGCCTCGTTCAGCTCCTTGAATTTTTCCTCCGAATCCTTGTTGCTGGAATTGCGGTCCGGATGGTATTTCATCGCGAGAGTGCGGTAGGCGGATTTGATTTCGGCGCCGCCGGCGTTTTTGGAAACGCCCAGCACTTCGTAGTAGTCTCTTTTATCGGGCATAAATGGTGTCTCTCAGTGCGCGCCGCCTAAGTTTAATTGGTGTTGCGGCGGACGGTGTTAATAAACATGAACGGGTTCACGCTCGGCACGGTTTCGCGCGCGCCGCCGCAATGCACGCAGCCGATGGTATAGCGTGTTTCTCCGTCTTTTAAAAGGAAAAAACTTCTGGCGGAAATTTCCGAGCCGCAAAAAAGGCATTTTGTTCTGTCATCGGGGATATGCCGTTTGAGATAGGACTGCCGTTCGTTCACAAGTTCTACGACTTTCCGCGGGAAAACCACTTTAAAATCTTTTTTCATGACATGCCTGTCCTGGCCCGCTCCGCTGTGAGCGGAGCGGGCCATATACTGGTTTTATTTATTTTCGTCAACGACTTCGGCGTCAACCACGTCTTCGGGTTTGCCCGATGCCGCGGAAGGTTGTTCGCCGCCGTTGCCGCCCGGTGCCGCACCTGCCGCGCCCTGCTGCGCGGCCTGGGACTGTTTGTAGATAATCTCGCCC
>JBAYFS010000181.1:0-4698 GCA_041667045.1 Elusimicrobiaceae bacterium
CAATGCCGCACCAGCAGACCGGGGCAAGCGCGGGGTTGAGCAGTATGTGAACCGAAAAAACAACGGGCCGCGCGAAGGTGGGCGGAGTCCAGGTGAAACCGAGCGCGTTGATGGCGGCGGCTGTGCTGAACGCTAGCAAAACGCCCGCCGTGGCGCCCGCCACGCCGAGGATGAGGCCTTCGCTTACGAACATGCGTATAACGTTGCTCCTCCGCAGGCCCAGCGCGCGCAGGGTGCCTATTTCGGAGGTGCGTTCCACCACGCTGGTGCTCATGGTATTTATTACGGTGAAAAGCACTATCATGCCCATGATAAGGGCGATGAACGCGAAAATCGTGTCCAGCATCGCGGCGGCCTGCCCGTAGGCCGGCTGGAGGGTGGTGTAATTGAGCGTGATTAAGTCGGGGCGGTTTTCCGCCAGTAGTTTTTTAATCGTTTTTTCGGCTTGGGCAAGCTGGCTTGTTTTTTCAAGCTGGATGATAAGGCCGCTGATCTTTTTTTCGCTTCGTCCGTAGAGAAGGGTTTGCGCCTTGTCTATGTGCATGGCGATGAAGGAATCGTCCTGGGTTTTTATGCCGATGGGAAGGGCTTTGTTGACGTAGAGATCCACCACGTTGGGCGCGCCCTGCGCCGTGGCGGCGATAAGGTCAATGCGCGGGCGGGGATCCGCCGGCGCGGGGTCTTCCGCTCCGTCCATTAAATAGGAGAAATCTGTTTTAGGTTTTTTGTTTTCAGTTTTTTGCGGTAGCGGCTTTTCCGGGCAGCCGTCCACGCCAAGCGCTTTGCAAAGGCCCAGTATTCTGGCCATGCCCGTTCCGATTATGCCGCTGTTGAGATCTGTGTCGGACACTCCGGGCGAGTCTTCGGTTTTGTAAATAGTTATTTTGTAAGGGTTCCAGCCGCCCAGTGCGGTGTATTCCGAGGGCACGACGCCCAGCCCTGAAAATATTTTCGAGGAATCCGTCCTGAAATTTGAAGCTATGCCGTAAACTTCCTGCACTTTCGTTATTATGCGTATCTTTCCTTTCAGTTCCGGCGTTTCGCGCAAAAGTTTCACCAAGTCATCATATTTTTCAATGGAGTGGCCCGCTGGATTGGCTTCACCGAATTCGAAATAGCCCGCTTTATAAATATGGATGTGGCCCGAGGCGCGCACGATGGCGGTTTCCAGCATTTTCTGGATGGAGGCGGTAAACCCGCCGAACAGCAGTATGCCCGCCGCGCTTAAGGCCGCCGCGCAGGCTGTGGCGAGCGATCGGCGTGGATTCCTGAAAACGTTTCTGCGGGCGAGCTTGAGCGTTTTCATATAATCACGCCGTCCATTATCATGAAAATGTCTTCCGCGTTATAGATGAGGTCCCGGTCATGCGTGGCGAAGATGAAGGTAGTCTGCCTTATCTTCTGTATGTTCTGCATTAGCTCTATGATTTCCATGCCGGTTTTGTGGTCGAGGTTCGCGGTGGGTTCGTCCGCCAGCACGATTTCCGGATTTTTCACCAGCGCGCGGGCTATGGCGGTGCGCTGTCTTTGCCCGCCGGAGATTTCTCCGGGCAGATGTTTTGCCAGAGCTGACAGGCCGACCGTTTCCAGCGTGTCAGTCACCATCCTGTTTCTTTTTTTCTGTGGTATTTTTTTCAGCAGAAGCGGATACTCCACGTTTTCATAAACCGAGAGAACGGGAATGAGATTGAAAGTCTGGAAAATGTAGCCTATTCTGGCGGCGCGGAAATCAGCCAGTTCATTGTCGGCCAGCTTGGTTACGTCCATTCCGCACACTTCTATTGTGCCGGAGGTGGGCGCGTCAATGCAGCCTATGAGGTTAAACAGCGTGGATTTTCCGCTGCCGGACTGGCCCACGATGACATTGAATCGGCCCGCCGGTATTTCCGCGGTGATTCCCCGCAGAGCCTGGACCGCGTTTTCGCCTTCGCCGAAGGTTTTTGTCACATCGGTGAGTTTCACCGGAATTGCGCATTGTGCCATAGTCCTTCAATTCTACAATAAGAGGGGGCATAAACCAAAAGAAAGAGCCTGTTCGGTTTTTTCTTCATTTAGCGGTTCTCTCTCTCGCCATAAACAAAAAGCCCCGCTTTTGCGGGGCTTTTATCGGAATGGCGGGACAGCCTGTATAATATCGAGAACTTTTACGGTCGCGTTTTCTTGGGAGGACAGGCTGTCTGCAATCCAGGCGTTTTCAAAATCGCTTAAGCATTGTTTGGATATAGTTATCCTGCGGATATAGGAAAAAATCCGGAGCCGGCGGATTACCCTCTAAAATTTCGCCGTTGGGGCGGTACCCTTTGCCTATTGCCAGCCTGATATGAAATTTTTCGCCGTTATCCAAAGCGAATTCCTTCCTTATGCTTGAAGGCATAGTCCCGCCGCGCGAGGGCAAACCAAAAAACCGGCCCATGTCGTTATCCTTGAAGGTGCTGACGAATTGGTCGCATGCGCTCACGCAAAAAGGACCGGAAAGAACTGCTACCACGAATTTGTGCGCCCCCTTATCAGGCTGGACCTCGGCGTTTGTCAGGCTATCCAATGCGCACTTGCCGGGGCAGGAAAGTGAATATGGAAATAGGAATGATTCTTTGGCCTCGCGATTTTGGAAATTTTCAGCCAGAAGGTCACTCAGTCCGTGTACTTCAATTTCAGCTAAAGCTGCATCAAATGCGGAATGGTTCCGGCGCATTAACGGCGTGAAAACCAGACTGCGCATATTTTGTTTAAATGGTTTATCGGCAAGAAACCTCAGGAATTCAATTGGCTCCGTGCCTCCGTCGTTTTCCCTGACATCTATGAGCAACCTGTTCCAGTCTTGCCGGTTGAGATAAGCCCGCAATTCGGCGGAGTCAATTTCCGCGAGTTGGTCCATGAAGGGGTATGGCGACGCTGTGTTAACAGGTTTGGGGTTATAGGAGAGGAAAGCGGTCCTGTTCCAGACATAAGCCGGGGGCAGACGGTAATAAAAAGATAAATAACGCAACAATAGCGTTTTGGTGGCGGAATCTTTATAGATGCAGTAATTTACGCCGGCGAAATCAAATTTAAAATCAGCGTAATCCTTGTCATTTTCTCTGGCCAGGCCGCATGGCGAGGCGGCGGGCGGCGCCAGCAATTCCTTCAGACTTTTATGCTCCTGCTGCCATTGCGGGGAAACCTGAACCGTGGTTTGCGTCTGCGGGTCGTAAAACAACATCTTCACGGATTTTTGAGAAGGCAGCGGGCTTTCTTTGGAATTGCGGGATGTAAGCCATTGTACGGTTCTCATTTTAAGGAATTCTGGAGAGTTGTCGCCATGCCATTGCAGATATTCGTATTCCAGTTCGGGGAATTGCTTGCCGTCATATTCTCTCAGGATAAATCCTTTTTTAATTTGCGGAACATCGCTTTTTACAACAATTATTTGAGCGGTTTCGTTTGAAGAGCCCTGCGGAGCCAGTTTGAGGGGAAGCAATAAAATTTTTTCCTCGGGATTGAGCGCTTCCGGAATATTCAGCGTGGAATGAGTATTGTGAATTGAATTTTTCAACGCAAGCAGGGAATAGTATACGTCTTCTTTGTTTTGCGCAGCCAAAAAAAGCTTTTTTGCGCGTTCCGATTCGCGCTCCCATGTTGTTCCGAGTTTTTGAAAACCCTCCTGGGAGAAAACAGTATTGTCCCGCACCGTTTGGATATAAGAATCAAACAAATTTATTCTGCTCTGTCCGCTGCTTATGAAAACATCAGCCTCGGCCGCTTGCGAAGCAACCGGGAACATTCCCAGCGCAATCAGCAAGAACCAATAACGGATTAATCCTTTAGACCTTACATTACTGGATTTTTTCATACATCGCCTCCTTTTAGTTTACCGTGTCGTTTTTTCCTGCATTTCCGTTATGCTACTTCTTCCCGTCCCAAAATACAATGTTTCCGGCGACGCGGCAGGGCCTATGGCAAAAATAGGTCCTAGTGCCCATGCCGTGTGCGCTAACATATGGCAAAATGATAAAGTAGAAGGACAAAGGAGCTTAAAATGGCTAAACTCAGAGGATTTTTAGTTTTCGTTTTCGTCGCGCTCTCGTCCGTTGTCGCCGGAGCGGCAGGCGGCGCCGTTAAGTCTCTCGGTGATGTCGCGGACAATCCGTCTGTTCAAACGCCGCAGGTTGAAACCTCCGCCCGCGCGGTTCCTGTCAAAAAGGAATGGACCATCCTCATTTTCAATAACGCCAACAACAATCTTGAGCGGTTGCAGCTTAATGCGATGAACACGCTTGAGTTTTTCGGCTCCAGAAAAGACGTGAATGTCGTTGTCCAGCTGGGCCGGCCCGGAACCTCGGGAACGGATGGAAACTGGAAAGGCGCGCGCCGTTACCTGATCGCCGCCGATAATGACAGGAATAATATCAACTCGCCCGTGCTTTGGCAGGCGGAAAAGTGTGATATGGGCGATTATAAAAACGTGATAGATTTCGCGGGCTGGGCGGCTTACAATTTCCCTGCAAAACGCTATATGCTGGTTATCGCAAACCACGGATACGGCTGGATTGATCCTTCTTTCGGCGAGAAAAAAACCAGCCGGGGCATTTCCTTTGACGATCTGAGCGGGAACTACATTAGAACTGCCCAAATGGGGCCCATGCTTTACGGTGTTGATAAAGCCATCGGAAAAAAGCTGGATATTTTCTACAGTGCGGCCTGCCTCATGCAGATGGTGGA
>JBAYFS010000182.1:0-4685 GCA_041667045.1 Elusimicrobiaceae bacterium
CGGGCGCGGCGAACGTGTACCGCATTGTCGGCAAATGGGCCGGCTGGGCCACCATGATCTGCGACGCCGCGAAAGGTTTTATCCCGGTGACCGTCGCCATACACTTCTACCCCGACAACTACTGGCTGGCGATGTCCTGCGGCATTATGGCGATCTTAAGCCACATGTGGTCCGTTTTCCTTAAATTCAAAGGCGGCAAAGGCGTAGCCACCTCGCTCGGCGTTTTCGCCGCGCTGCTGCCGCTGCCCACGCTGATAGCCTTCGTGGTTTTCATAGCCGCCGTGGCGTTAAGCGGACATATTTCGATAGGGTCCATTCTGGCAGGCATCACGCTGCCGATTGTCAGCTTTGCCATGAACAAATATCCCATCCCGTTCTCGGTCGCGGTGACGCTGGTTTCCACGCTGATAATCGTCAGGCATATTCCTAACATCAAACGCCTCATCAAAAAACAGGAACTAGCTTTTGAGGACGGGACCAAGCGCAATCCAGAGGAAATGCGCCTTAAAAAATGATAAACAAGGTAACCGTTTTCGGCGCGGGCGTCTGGGGCAGCGTGCTGGCCCAGCATATAGCGAAACAGGGCCGTGAAGTCGTCATCTGGGAATATTACGAGCATCTCGTAAACAAGATAAACGAAGACGGCGGCAAACATCCCAATATCCCCGGTTTCCGCTTCCGCCACGATATAAAAATCACGCGCGACCTGCCCGCCGCGCTGGAAGAGACGGACCTGATGCTTTTGGTCATCTCCTCAAAAGGAGTACGCTCCCTCATGCGCGAACTGCACGCGCCTTTAAACGGACGGGCCGTTCCCCTGATAAGCGCGGCAAAAGGCATTGAGGAAGAAAGTTTCAAAACCCTGACCGAAGTCATCGAGCAGGAAATGCCGTCTTTAAAAAACATGGTCATGGCTTTTTCAGGGCCCAGCTTCGCTCTGGAAGTGGCGCACTCAATGCCGACTAAAATTCTGCTCGCCGGCCCCAATCCCGCGCTGCTGGAGCGTTCGGCGAAAGTTTTCAACGCGTACCCGATAAGCGTGGAACTGTCCGGCGATCCCTTGGGCGTTCAGTGGGCGGGAGCGGTTAAAAACGTGCTCGCCATAGCCTGCGGAGTGGTTGAAGGCCTGGGCAAGACAATTAACACAAAAGCCGCGCTCATAACGCTCGCCATGCGCGAAATGCATGATGTCATCATAGCCGCGGGCGGCCAGCCGGAAACGGTTTACGGACTGGCGGGCCTGGGCGATTTCATCCTTACGGGGACCTCTCATCTGTCGCGCAACACAAGGCTCGGCATAAAACTGGGACAGGGCAAAACACTCACCCAGGCGCGGGGAGAAATCACCACCGTCACGGAAGGCGCGGACTCCGTTGAAAGCATTTACGCGTTCGTAACACAGAAAAACATAAAGGCGCCGGTAATAACCGCGGTTCATGATATAATCAGAAGAGGCAGTCCTCCGGAAACGGTGCTGCATGCGCTGGGTTTTTGAGCAGGGAGGGAAACATGGGCGGAAAAGAAATAGAGATACGAATATACTCGCTGGCCACCACGATGACCGACGCCATCGTATTCATTGAAGAAATAGGCGGCATACGGCTTCTTCCCATATGGATCGGACCGGTGGAAGGCCAGGCTATCGCCATAAAATTTTCCGGCATCCCCCTGCCAAGGCCGTTCACGCATGACCTGATGCTGTCCATAATCAACGCGACGGGCAGAAAAATAACCAAGATTGTCATAGACAAAGTGAAAGAGAACACATACTACTCCTCGATTTACCTTTCGGACGGGCAGGCCGAAACCGTCATAGACTCGCGCCCTTCGGACGCCATCGCCCTGGCGGTGCGGGCCGGCGCGCCCATGTACATAACCGAGGAGGTTCTCAATTCCTCCCAGGTGCTCAGCAAGCCGATCAGCGAAGACGAGGTAAAAGATTTCAAGGAAAATCTCAAAAGCATCAAGCCCGAAGACATCTTCGGCGACCTGAAAAAGCGGGAAGAAGGCGGCGGCTCCAAAGAAAAAGGCGATGAATAAAAAAGATATCGAAAACGAAGTGGCGCGTTTTTTGATTGACCGCAAAGAAGCCGCTCAGGCGGTGAAAAAAACTTTTGAGATAATGGCGGCCGCGCTTAAAAACGGGGAGCGCGTAACGGTTTCGGGGTTCGGCACTTTCGTTCCCAGAATAAACGACGCGCGCAGGCGCAGGCATCCGGCCACGGGCGAAATAATAGCGGTTCCGCCTAAAAAAGCGGTGCGGTTCAAAGCCTCGAAAAACCTTACGGAATAGCATATGGATCTGGATTCGTTGAACGAAAAGGAATTCTTCTCGATAGGCGAGATAAGCAAAATATCCGGCGTGCCGGAGCATTCGTTGCGTTACTGGGAAAAGGAATTCGGGCTTATCCGGCCCGTGCGCAAAGCCAGCGGGCACCGCCGCTACACGCGCAAAGACGTGCAGACCGTGCTGGACGTGAAAGACCTGATTTACAAGGGCAAACTCACGCTGGAGGGCGCCCGGAAATACATCAAAAACGGAAGCATAGCGGGCCAGTCTTCAGCACGCGTACACTCGGACGAAACCTACAAACTGCTGCGCGAACTGCACAAAGATATTTGCAACATCCTAAAAGAATGGTAAAATAACCATTACCGGAGTAAAATCCGGCGCAGGAAACAGCGCCGCCGTATCGGGGAGTGGCTCAGTGGTAGAGCGCTCGCTTGGGGTGCGAGAGGTCGCGGGTTCAATTCCCGCCTTCCCGATTCGGCGGCGCTGTTTTTTTCCAACTTCACATGAACCCGCCCAAAATAGCTCTTGTTTTCGCGCACGCGCCGTCAGGCCACACTGCGGCGGCCCAGGCCGTGGCGGAAGAACTGCCCAAACTCAAGGCCGAACCGGTTCTTATTGATCTGTCCACGGAACTGTTCACTCATAGCGGCCCGGCCGTTTCGGAAATCTACTACAAATCCCTTAAAGTATGCCCGCTCTTGTGGGATCTGGTTTACGACAGCCCGGTGATTGACCTGTTAAGCAGCCCGTTCCGGCGCGTACTGTCGAGAGGGAAATCCGCTGCGCTCGTAAAATTCCTGAAGGGGAAAAATATAACAGCCGCCGTCTGCACGCACTCCATGCCAACCCTGCTTTTGGCGCCGGAAGGGGAAAAAGGCTTCCCCGTTTACGCCGTGGTGACGGATTTTTCCGCGCACCGCTTCTGGCCGGACACCGGCGTACGGAAATATTTCGTGCACAGTTCGGAAACGGCAAACAGCCTGCTCAAAAGAGGCATAGCAAGAAAACTGATATGCGAAACAGGCATTCCGGTGCGGGAAAGCTTTTTCGCCAACACCACCGTTCCCGATACGGGGGAAAAACTTATAGTAATAACCGGCGGGAGCAAAGGCATGGGCAGAATTGAAGACTGCGTCAGGGCCGCGCTTTCCGCTTCCAACGCCAAGATTGCGGTGCTTTGCGGAACCAACATAAAGCTGAGCCGCAAAATTTCCCGGCTGGCGAAAACAAATCCGCGCCTTACCGCCGTAACGGATTACAATTCCGCGCCCGCCCTCATCCGCAGCGCGGATATAATAATAGGCAAACCCGGCGGAGTGACGGCGGCGGAAGCGCTGGCGCTGAAAAAACCGTTCATTATCTACGCGCCGCTGCCCGGCCAGGAAAAACTTAACGCCGAGTGCATGATGAAAAGAAACGCCGCCCTGCGCGCCGACTCGCCGGAAGAACTGCCCTGGAAAATAAATATCCTGCTTTCCGGCGGAGCGAAACTCGCCTTCCCGGCGGACTTTTCAAAACCGTCGGCAGCGCGCGCCATCGCCGCCGAAATTATTGAAACCATCTCATAGAAACAAAACTGCGGGTTTTTAGCCAAGCGGCAACGCGCAGAAGACGAGCCACCTTTTTTACCTGTAAGGCTGAGAGCACAAGGCGCAGGCAAAAAGCGGTGCGTGTAGCCCAAACGGTATTTATGAGATGACTTGCGAATCTGTTATTTTAATTGACTGTGGTATAAAGCGCAATAACGCCTCACCATAGAATCCAATGCAAACAGTTCGGAAAAACGCTTTTTTGAATTTTCGCTCATTAATCCGCGCAATTTTGGATCTGTTAAAATTCTCGCCATAGCCGCGCAAAGAGCGTCCGAATTTTTGGCAGGCACTATTACGCCTGTTACTCCGTCCGAAATCTCTTCGGCAATTCCAGCGATAGGCGTACCGATAACGGGAACGCCCGCGCGCATAGCCTCGATAATCACATACGGAAGATCCTCATTTTCAGTGGACGGATTTAAGAGAAGGCAGCTGCTTACAAGCAATTCCAGATATTCGGTTTTGTAACCTTCGAAATTAACATTATTGTTCAGTTTAAGAAGCGCGGCAAGTTCCGTCAGCTCATTGCGCAGAGGACCATCGCCCACAATTACAAGCTGGACAGCTGACAACACAGGATCAGCGTCTATAAGCTGTCGCAAAGCCTGTAGCACATAGCGGTGTCCTTTCCTTTCCTCAAGAAGCGATATCATGCATAACCGCAAAGGATTCACGCTTAGATCCGGCAGCGTTATTGCTTGAATGCCATGGTAAATGTTGACGATCTTGCGCGGATTGAAGTTACGCCGTGCGGCAAGTTCGCGGCCCGAAGCCTTTGAACCTGTTATAAAAAGAGAAAC
>JBAYFS010000183.1:0-4658 GCA_041667045.1 Elusimicrobiaceae bacterium
CATTCCGGCGACCATAATAGTGAAAAGCTCGCTTTCCGTCATTTTTTCCACAAACGGACGGACAATCAGGGGCGCTTCCGTCTGGCCCACGAAAATGTTAGCCGCCACGGTTAACGATTCGGAACCGGACGATTCGCAGGTGTAAGCCATAACCCGCGCTATGGACGAGACGATAAACTGCATGACGCCAAGATAATAGAGAACCGCCATAAGCGCGGAAAAGAAGATTATGGTGGGCAGCACCTGAAACGCGAAGAAAAATCCCATGAATTTAGCCGAGCTTGAAGGCGCGCCCAAAGTTCCGAACACGAATTCCGCGCCAGCCTGCTGGTAAGACAGCACATAGGTGATAAAGGAATCTAGCGTTCTGAAAACCCATTGCCCCTGCACGGTTTTAAGAACCAGGAGAGCGAAAACCACCTGCAGGGCTATGCCCCACCCTACGGTGCGCCAATTAACATCCCGGCGGTGTTTGCTCAAAACCCACGCCACTGCCCAAATCGCCAAAGCGCCCGCAAGCGCGATGATATTCTGCATGTCAACACTCCCGAATCAAGAGATAACTATATTATACAAAGAAGGATACCCCAAAGAATTAATATAATGGAAGAATACCTTTAAGGAGCGGAACATGACCGTAACAACATCAATGTGGATCATTTTCAACCTACTGATAGCGGCGTTGCTGTATATAGATTTGGGAATATTAAACAAGAAAGCGCACGCCATAACCATAAAAGAAGCGGTGCCAATGGTAGCCGCCTGGATAGCGGTGGCGATGGCTTTCAACGCTTTTATTTATCTGAAAATGGGCGCGGAACCCGCGCTGGCTTTCCTTACGTGCTACATTATCGAATACTCGCTGTCCATGGACAATATGTTCGTGTTCGTGATGATATTCTCCTATTTCGCGGTGCCGCCCAAATACCAGCCGCGCGTTCTGCACTGGGGCATTCTGGGCGCGGTAGTAATGCGCCTTATCCTTATCCTGGCTGGCGTAAAGCTGGTGCACGCGTTCGGCTGGCTGCTGTATATTTTCGGGGCCATTTTAATTTACACCGCCATAAAAATGATGACCCATGACGGCGCCGAAACAGACCCCGGCGCCAATCCCGTTTTGAAACTACTGAAAAAAGTGCTGCCGTTCACCGACAAAAATTGCGACGACAAGTTTTTCATAAAGGAAAAAGGCCTCTTGGCCACGCCCCTTTTTGCCACACTAATCGTGATTGAAACCTCGGACCTGATCTTCGCGGTTGACTCCATTCCTGCGGTGCTGGGCATATCGCAGGATTCGTTTATCGTATACTCGTCCAACGTTTTCGCGATTATGGGGCTGCGCGCGCTGTATTTTCTTTTAGCGGGCATGATGAACGTGTTTTCGCTTTTGAAATACGGCATAGGCATAATCCTGTTTTTCGTCGGCGCGAAAATGCTGCTGGCGGGCGTTCTGCATATCACCATAGGCGTGTCGCTTGCGGTGGTGATTATGATACTGGCGGCGTCCATGCTGGGCTCTCTGGTGAAGAACAAATATGATAAAAAGAAAAATAGCATGTAGCCTGCTCCTCGCCTTCGCGGGAACCGGCGCCTGGACTTATACTTTCGAAGGGAAAGTTACCGACGTTACCGGCCCGGACACGTTCGAAGTGCTGAGAAACAAAAAAACCGAAAAAGTCACTCTGGCGGGCGTAACAGTGCCGGAGCGCTATCCGCAGTTTCAGGAGAAAGCGAAAAACCTGCTTTTTAAAATGCTGCTCGAAAAAAACGTGACCGTGACGGTTAACGACACCGACGATGACGGTTACAAAGTGGCTTATGTCAAACTTAAAAACGGCATCAATCCGGCGCAGGAACTGCTGAAACTCGGCTGGGCACAAACAGTCAAAGGCCCGCATTGCACGCGCGAAATGCAGATTATCGAAAATTCCGCGCGCCTTAAAGAAGCCGGAATCTGGAAAGTGGCGGGAGTGGACAAACAGTCCGAAGAACCGAGCCTTTTAAAAGAGGAGCAGGTTAAACCAGAGCCGGAAAAAATATCGGAACCGCAAGCAGGAGAAACCGGTTATCTTGACAGGATCAAAGGCTGGTGGCGGCGGACCAAACAGTCGCTTAAAACCTTCTGGGAAAAACACAGGCCCGAAACGAATGGCGAACCTCCCCGCTAGGATGGCATTACCCGGCTTCATATTTTTGTGCGCGCAAGCGGCTTTGGGCGCGGGCACGGTTTCCCTGCTTCCGTCCGACACGGAAATTCTCTACGCGCTGGGCGAAACGCCTGTTTGCGTCACCAAATTCTGTCCGCAGCCCCGGGACAAAAAAATCCCGGTCTGCGGCGATAATTTCGCGCCGGACATTGAAAGAATCGCCGTCCTGAAACCGGATCTGGTGCTTGTGGGCGGGACAAAATTCTCGCAGGCCGCCGCCCGCCTTGAAAAGCTGGGGTTGAACGTGCTGGAAACGCCAGAACCGCGCGACATTGACGGTATTTTCGAATCCATCCGCGCCATAGGGCGGAAAACGGCTAAAAGTGGGCAGGCGGAAACATTGATAAAAAACCTGCGCGCGAAACTGGCAGAAATCAAAATTAAGGACAAAGCGGAAAAACCGAAAGTGTATGTCGAAATTGACGCCAACCGCTGGACTGCAGGAGCCAATTCCTATATTTCGGACCTGCTCCGGCGCGCGGGCGGAAGAAATATTTTTGACGACATGCCCATGGACTACGGCAAAGTGGCCTGGGAAAGCGTGATAGCGCGCAAGCCGGAATTCATCATAGACCTTTCCTTCGCCGGAACCGATTTCGGGAAACTGCCCGGCGCGGATCTGGTGCCGGCGATAAAAAACCGCCGCGTTTTGCGGATTGAAGACAAGGACAAATATCTGCGCCCCTCCGTTAATTTCCCCGATGCTGTAAAGGAATTGGGCGCACTGTTAAAATGAAAACCAACAGCTGGCTGAAACTCTCCTTTTTTGTTCTGGCGGTGCCCGCCTGCGCGGCACTGGCCCTGCTGTGCGGCAGCACGGGCATTCCGGACCGGGATATTCTCCTTCAGGTCAGGCTGCCGCGCGTTTTCCTGGCTCTGCTGACCGGAGCCGCGCTGGCGGGTTCCGGCACGGTGATGCAGGGAGTTTTGCGCAACCCGCTGGCTGATCCCTATATTCTGGGCACGTCCGCCGGAGCCGCGGTAGGGATGACGCTGGCGCTTATAAGCGGGATTCCGTATAACTCCGGGCTGTTTTATATTTTCACGGCAGGCGGCGCGTTTCTGGCCACCGCGGCGGCTTATTTCGTGGCGCACGGGCAGGGCAAGACAACCCCTTCGAGCCTGATTCTGTCCGGCGTGATAATAAACACCTTCCTGGGCGCGTTCATACTTTTGTTTTTCACGATTTACCGCAACGAAAGCTTTTCGGTCCTTTATTTCATGATGGGCAGCGTGACGGAAGGAAGCCGGGAGGTGCGGCTGTATTCCTTCGTGCTGTTCGCGCTGGGCGCGGTTTTGGCCTGGGCGCCCGCCAGAACGGTTGACGCCATGTCCATGGGCGAGGAAAAAGCCGTCACCATGGGCATTGACCCGGAAAGATTTAAAATCACCGCCTTCGCGGCCTCAGCCCTTATGACGGCGGCGGCCGTTTCCGCGTCCGGCATAATAGGTTTCACGGGGCTTATCGTTCCCCACGCTGTGCGGATAATTGTTGGCCCGTCACACAAAACCCTTTTCCCCTGCACGCTTTTAGCCGGAGCCGCGTTCATGGCTTTAATGGACGCCTTGGGCCGCTGCCTGATGCCTCCGACGGAAATACCGGTCGGCATACTTACCGCGCTTTGCGGCGCGCCTTTTTTCCTTTACATCTTGCGCAAAAACAGGGAGTACCGGTTCTGATGGGTGAAATAAAAACAGCGGGCGTAGGCTTTGCCTATAACGGAGTGGAAACGCTCAGAAACGTAAGCCTCAGGATCGCCAAAGGCTCGCACACCGTCATTACGGGTCCGAACGGCGCGGGAAAAAGCACGCTCCTTAAAATCATGGCGGGCATTCTGCAGCCAAAAAAGGGAAACGTTCAGCTCAAAGGCCGGGAACTAAGCGCGTACCCGCAAAAAGAAAAAGCGCGGCTGCTCGCGTATGTCCCGTCGGAACTGAACATACCCTACAATTTCAGCGTGCGCGATATGGTTTTGATAGGCAGGGCGCCGCACCTTAAATGGTGGCGCGGTTACGGCGATTACGATTTTAAATGCGCGGATAAAATAACCGCCGCGCTTGGCTTGACGGACGTGGCGCACAGGCCCGCGAACTCCCTTTCAAGCGGCGAACGGCAGAAAGTGATTCTGGCCCAGGCTCTGGCGCAGGAGCCGGAACTGCTGCTGCTGGACGAACCGACCGCGCACCTTGACATCAGCAGGCAAACCGAGGTTTTCGAAATCCTGTCCGGCCTTTCAAGCAAGGGGATAACCGTTGTTTCCGTAACGCATGACATTACGCTCGCCGCCCGATACTGCGACAGCGTTCTGCTGCTGAAAGACGGAACCGTTTACGGGCACGGCGGACCCGCCGAGATAATAAGCGAAACATCGTTGCTGGATGTATACGGAATCAAAACAGCGATACGAAAAAACGGACAGGCTTTAACCATAGACATTCTGGGAACGCGGC
>JBAYFS010000184.1:0-4586 GCA_041667045.1 Elusimicrobiaceae bacterium
ATTACCGTAAGGTCATTTATGATTCGGGCCGCAAAACCACACCGGAGCTTGACACCATCATGCAATTGCGGAACCTGGGCGCCCAGGGGGACGCCGGCCAGTCCGGCGCGGCCCTGCTGGGCGAACTGGACTCGCTCGGCAAAAAATATCCCGATGTGGAATTTCCGAAAATTCTCAAAGCGCGCGTGTTTTACCTGAAAAAAGACTATCCCGCGGCGGAAAAGGTATTATCCACGGTGCTGGCTGGCAACCCCAACAGCGTCCCCGGCAATTCCGGCATGGCCGCGATATTGGGCGCCAAAGGCAATATTTCAGGGGCGGAACTGCTCCTTAAACGGGTTACGGACGCCGACCCGCACAACAAGGAAGTCCAGCAGAATATGGAAATAATAAAACGGGGTTCCCAAAGCCAGTAGAAATATTATAATATTAAGTGAATATGGTGAGAGTGATTATGGACTATTTTAGGAAAATGCTCCCCGCGCTCATTTTGCCGCTGTTGCTTGTTGCCTCCGGCGGGGTTCCCGTTTGCGCGCAGGAAGACGAAGAAAACCAGGGTAAAATGCAGATGAGCCGCGCCATGCTCCAGGCCGTGCAGCTCTACCGCGAGAAGCGTTATAACGACGCGATGGACAAATTTCTGGATATCATGGTAACCGGCACTCCCAGCGAAAAAGCCATAGCCAACGACTATATAAACCGGATCAACCAGCGGTTTTCGGCGGATGAGGAACCCGGCGCGGACAACTCGCTTCCGGCGGCGGATATGCCGCAATACCCGGGCACACCGCAAAGAAGCCGCTCCGATTATTACCGTCCCGAATCCACCAAACCCTCTCCCCGCGACCAGTACGAAAATCCCGTAGACGACAGGAAATACGGACAGGATGTTACTGTTTCCGAAGAACGGCGCGATATCATGGCCCGCCGCATTGAACGCAAAATAGAAGAAATGCGCAAACTGGCTTTAATCCGCTTAAACAAAGTTCGCGGAATCCAGATTTTCATGGTAGGCGACCAGCCGGAAGCGGTAAGCATAGACCCCGAACTGATTTTCAACAAAGACGTCAATTTCAAGCCTAACGTTGAAACCGTGCTCGATGATCTGACCACGGTCATGTTCACGCTCGGCAAAGCCAGCTTCCTTATTCTGCCTGAAGGCATTTACGCGGGCGACACGCAGATTCTGCAAATGCGCCGCGCCATGGCAGTTAATTCCTATTTCGCCCGCAAGGGAATTTCCACCGCGCGGCTTCAGGCTAACCTGAACATAACCTCGCAGGAACTGCCAAAAAAATTCAAGAACATTCCCGGCATCGGCATTCTGTTTTACTACGACAAACCGTTTACCACCAGCATGGCTAACCAGATTGAAACTGACGCCCCGCCCGCCCTCACGCTAGGTGCCTCGCCCGACGCGTTCAGCCCCGCGCGCAACGACGGCAGCATAATAGAATTCGCCGTTATTGAAACCGCGGCAAAAATATCTTTCTGGAAGTTCCAGCTTCTTTACTACGACACGAATAAGAAACTGCACGTGATTCAGGACGCCACAGGCGAAGAACCGACCTATCACCAGGTTTTCTGGAACGGGCGCGAGGATTTCTTCGGCGAGCCGTATCCGGCGGGCCGGTATCTCGCGGTGGTCGCCGCGTCCGACGTGCTGGGCCGCGAACGCATTGTCAGAAAACCCATTCTGCTCTATGACAAAGACGGCGGGCTTCCCTCCGCCGCAGGTGAAACAGATAAAACCGCACTCGGCAAAAAAATGTTTCAAAAAGACACGCAGGCGAAAACCGCCGACCCCGACATGGAAGCCACGGAAGAAGTAACCGGCTCCGGGGAAAAGCGGGATCCTGACCGGGCAAAACCGGAACGCAGGCGTCCCGCGGGGTATAAAGGCGAGAAAGCAAGCGAAACTTCCGATTCCGCCGAAGAACCGGAAACCGCCGACGAATCCACGCCCACCGCGAAAAGCGCCCCGGGGGATGAAACTGAACCCGCCGACAGCGCCGCCGAGCCTTCCGACGCGCAGGTAATGGGAAAAAGCAATCAGGTGACATATAACGTGGCGTTCCGGCTGGGCACGGCTGAAATAAGCTCGAACGGCGGAGCCGCGGTGCGCCAGGTGGCGGACAATATTTCAAACTATCCTCTTTCGAAAGTCATACTCACCGGCGTGGCAAGCGACAAGGAAACCGATCCCGAGGCGCTCGCGCAAAGCCGCGCCGAAAAAGTCTCCTCCATGCTGACAAGCAAATACGGGGTGGACAGCGCGAATGTTTCAATAAAGACGCGGGTTTCCTCCGGCGGAAAGCCGGTTGTGGAAGTGCGCATGGTGACAGGAAACTGATTTATGGGCATATTAGACGCTCTGGCTAATTTCAACAAACCGACATTTAAAGACTGTGTCGGCGTTTATATCAGTTTGGATAATATCTATGCGGCCGAAGTCCGCACCGAAGGCAGCCGGATACATATCGAACGGTTTGTCAAAATCCCCATAGCACATCTGCGCACCGAAAGCACTGATATAGGCAGAGCGTCAGCCATGCACGCGGAGTTTTTCACATCGGAAGCGCTGTGGCTCGCCCCGATGCAGGAAGCCTTTAAAAAAGTCCGGTGGGGGTCTAAGAATATCCAGATCACGCTGTCGCCGGAATTCGCCGTTTTTCGCCATTTCCTCATGCCTTTCGTGGAACGCCGGTTCTGGAAACAGTCCATACCGCTGGAAGCGAAAAAATATGTTCCGTTCCCGTTCGACGAGTCTGTTTTCGATTTCTACGCCTATCAGTTTCACCAGGAAGACCCAAAATCCAAACTCGGCATCCTGTTCGGCATAACCAATAAGAAAATATCCAAGTTTATCGAAAACGGCGTAAAGAAAATAGGGTTTAACCTTATCGGCATTGAAGTATCCTCGTCGTCAGTCACCCGCGCGTTCGGCAAATTCGGGGCGCAAGGGTCCGGAGGAAGGGTTTTCGCTCACTTTGACGCCAACGTGGCGCACCTGCTACTCACCTATAACGGCGTGCCTATGCTGTTTAGGGAAGTCAGCTTTGAAGACGCGCAGTCAACAGAACGCCGCAGGCTGGACGTGCGCGGCTCCATAGATTTCATAAACAAACAGCTGGGCGCAACGGTTTTTAACGAAATCCTGCTCAGCGGCCTTAATCTGGATATGTGGAAAGTTGTGCTGGAAGAAGATTCCAAACTGCCCGTAAAAATATGGGATCCGAAATCCGCGGTGAAAATGCCTGAAATGGAATGGGGCACTTTGGCGGCTATCGGCAGCACGCTGAAATTCATGCCGGGCGAAACAGGCCTCCTCGATCTGGTGGAGCGCGTAAAAACCACGGTGGACGAGAAAAAAGCCGTAATGCTCATGTACGCCATGTCGTGCAGTCTGGCGGGCCTGATACTGATTATGTCTTTATTCTCCTATACAAGAGTTTTCGTGATGAACCGGCAAATCGCCACATTGAAAAAGAATACCCCCGAAATACCGGAGTTCGAAAACAAAACGACAGAGGGCATTGAGCTCGCAGTGAATGAAGTTGAGAAGAAAAAGCAAAAAATAGAGAGCATGCTGAGCGCCACGAATAAGTTTACGCCCAAGCTTCAGGCCTTCGCCGAATCCATTCCGAACGAAGCGTGGCTGACCAGCCTCATATACTCCCGGCAGATACAGGGTGAAACCAGCATCAAAATATCCGGAGAAATAAAAACCGGGGACCCTGCCCAAGACACAGCCATCTTAAACACATTCAGGGAACAGCTCAAGCGCAATCCTGCGATGGCGAATTTTTTAAAGCCCGGCAACAAAATTTCCGCGCCGACGTATAACAGGGCCAAAGGCGAAGGGAACACCAGTACGTTTAATATGGAAACAAGCGAGCAGACATACTGATATGGCAAACAAGTTTAAAATAGAAGGCATTGTCGCCAATTTTAAGGAAGACGCATGGATGCTGTTCTCCCTGCTCCAGGAAAAGGGCGTGGGGTTTTTCAAAGTGCCCCTTCTTGTGGGTCTGGGCGCGCTGTTTTTCAGCTATTCCGTTATATACAAACCGCTGGGTTCGACCCGCAAGTCAAAAACCCGCCTTATAGCGTCGCTGAACACCCAGTCAAAATATGCCAGCGATTTTTTGCAAAAAAAGCAGGCGGTGGAAGCGCTTTCGCAGAAACTGCCCAATATTGACAAAAAAAACGAATTTCTGACCAACACAATAGAGCTGGTCTGCAAACAGACCGGAATCATTCCTGATTCCACCTCGCCCGCCAGCGAAGCGGACGAGGCAGGCGTAACCACGGTGACGCAAAGCTTCACCATAAACGCGCCGTTCAAATCGGCGGCGGAACTGCTGACCAGGCTTGAAAATCAGGAACACTTAGTGGCGCTGACATCAGTCAACATTCGGCGTTCGGAAGTAGTGGGCAATGTTGTTATGGATATAGTAGTAATGACGGTTTTTCCAAAAACCTAGTTTCGGATTTGAGATGAACGACAAGAAAAATTTAATTTATACCCTGATTATCTGCGGAAGCCTTGTTTACGGTTATATCTGGTGGAAAAAGAACATGGC
>JBAYFS010000185.1:0-4496 GCA_041667045.1 Elusimicrobiaceae bacterium
ATTCTGTTGAGGAAATACAATGTCCGATACACATACAATACAGGCTTTAGTGACAGCCGAGCACAAACACGCTTACCGCGTTCATCTGGACGGGAAAGACCTTCCTGCCCGCGTATCCGGAAAGTTTCTCAGCCGGACGGTTTCAAGACTGGATTTTCCAACCGTGGGAGATTATGTGGCGGTAACGCCGCATGATAACGAAGGGAAAGCCGTGATACATGAAATATTGCCGCGCAAATCCATTCTATTGCGGAAAGAAAACGGACAGGGAAAAGACGCCCAGCCGCTGGCCGCGAATATAGATAAAGTGTTCATCGTAATGGGCCTGGACGGCAATTACAATATCGCCCGGCTTGAACGCCTGCTGGTCGCCGCATGGGACAGCAACGCCGTCCCGGCGGTAATACTTACGAAAAAAGACCTCTGCCCGGAATCCGAACTGGCGGAAAAAATAACCGCGGCGGCCCAATCCGCCGCGGGCGTGGATATGGTGTGCGTCAGCGCCGTTTCAGGCGACGGGCTGGAGTCCGTTGAGCGGCTCCTCGCCGGCGGGGTTACCTGTTGTTTCATGGGTTCGTCCGGCGCGGGAAAAAGCACGCTGCTTAACCGGTTATGCGGATTCGCGGCGGCGAAAACCCAGGCCGTGAGGGAAGATGACAGCAGGGGCCGGCACACTACCGTGTCGCGCCAGCTCTATTTCCTGCCGAACGGCGCACGGGTAATAGATACTCCGGGCATACGCGGATTCTGCCTTGAATGCGCGGAAAACGGGCTGGACGCTTCCTTTTCCGATATCGAAGAACTGGCGGCGCAATGCCGGTTTAAAGACTGCTCGCACAATTCGGAACCCGGCTGCGCAGTAAAGGCGGCTATCGAGGAAGGGACCCTGGCGTCGGCCCGCTTAAAAAACTACCGAAAAATGCGGAAAGAAATGTCCTGGAACGAAACCAAACAGGACGCGGCAAAACGGCTTATCGCAAAATGGAAATTCAAAGCGTTTTCCAAACATTGCCGCGACATAAGCGCAACCAAACGCAAACTGCGCGGCGGTTGAGTTCAAGAAACGCGCAAAACAAAGGCCCCATGCGGTGTTTCTGCACGGGGCCTTCATATTTTACTAAGCGAACTCTTTTAACAATGCAGATGCGCTTTGCCGTTTTTCCCGGATACTTTCTTTTTGTGGCCGGGCTGCTGTTCAAAATGTTTTATTACCCGGCTCAAATCATTAAGAAGCAGATCGGCCATGTCTTTGCTGAAACCTTCCTTCACCACAATGCGCAGCACGGCGATATGCTCATCGTTGGCGGGAAGCGTGTAGGCGGGAATCAGCCAGCCCCGGTCCCGTATCATTTCGGAAATATCAAACACCGAAAAGTGTTTTTCCTCTTTAAGCTTGAACGCGAAAACGGGGATATCGCTGCCATCGGTCAGCAGTTCAAAAGGCCCCATCTTTGCGATTTCGCCAGAAAGATAGTGCGCCGTATCCTGCAGCGTCTGGATGATTTTCCTGTATCCGGTTTTGCCAAGCCTGATGAAATTGTAATACTGCGCTACAATCTGGTTGCCGCCGCGCGAAAAATTAAGCGCGAAAGTCGGCATTTCCCCGCCGAGATAATTCACGTTGAAAATAAGATCCTTGGGAAGCTCGTCCCAGTCCCGCCAGATAACCCAGCCGACGCCGGGATATACCATGCCGTATTTATGGCCCGACACATTTATTGACTTCACCCACTTCAAACGGAAGTCCCATTCTATTTCCGGCTGGATGAACGGCGCCACGAACCCGCCGCTTGCCGCGTCCACGTGAATAGGCACGTCCCAGCCCGTTTTCTTATTCAGCTTTTCCAAAGCGTCGTTGATTTCTTTGACGGGTTCATACTGCCCGGTGAAAGTTGTGCCCATGGTGGGCATAACGGCTATGGTGTTTTCATCAACCAGTTTCAGCGCCTCTTCGGCGTTCATCATATAGCGGTTTTTATCCATAGGGACAAAACGCGGCTCTATTTCCCAGTAACGGCAGAATTTATGCCAGCACACCTGCACGTTAATCCCCATCACCATATTGGGCTTATCGGCGGCTTTGCCTTTTTTCAGCATGCGCTCGCGCCATTTCCATTTGAGAGCCATGCCGCCCAGCATTGCCGCCTCGCTGGAACCCACGGTCGAACAGCCCGCCGCCTGGCCTTCCACGGGCGCGTTAAAAAGATGGGCCAGCATGTTCACACAGCGCATTTCAAGTTCGGCGGTCTGGGGGTATTCGTCCTTGTCAATCATGTTTTTGTCGAAAGTCTCGGACATCAGCTGGCGCGCTTCCGGCTCCATCCAGGTGGTTACAAAGGTGGCGAGATTAAGCCGGGAATTGCCGTCGAGCATAAGCTCGTCATGCACGATATTATAGGCAAGCCGGGGCAGCATTTCACTTTCGGGCATTACATATTTCGGCACGGAGGAACTGAGTTCCCGCGAACCGTAGGTGGGTGTTAACAGCTGCCGGGCAGCTTCGGATTTTACTTTTTTAAATAGCATGGTTTTCCTTTATTCCGTAATTTGATCTTCAGATTTCGGTTTCCAGCTTTCTTTTTTCAAAGCGTTTATCGCCAGGGGAACCGCCGTAAAAACTATTGCGCCCGCCACAAGAAAAAGAACATAACCGGCGGGGCTTCCCGTTTGCAGCTGGGACGGCGGGAAGAAGCCAACGACAAGCGCGAATAAAACAGCGAGCATCCCGATTCCCGCCACTGCCCACATTCCAGCGTTCCCGCCGGGCACCTTATAGCTTCTGGGAACATCCGGCTGAGAGTAACGCAGCCTGATCGCCGCGGCGTACAAAAGGACATACATTATCAAATACAGAATCGCCGTAAGCGCGGTGAGAATAAAAAACGCGCTGTTTATGCTGGGCATAAGCAAATACACGCAGCTGATGCCCGTCACGATAAGGCCCTGCACGATAAGAATATTCACCTGCACCCCTTTTTTATTGGTGCGCTGGAGGAACGGCGGCAGCTCGCCGTTTTTTGCCGTGGCAAGCAAGCCTTTGCTGGGGCCGGCTATCCAGGCGATAACACAGCCGATAGCGCCGAAAGCGGCAAGAAACCCTATTAACGGCAGAAGCCAGGGCATGGAAAACTTGTCTAAAAGGTCCTTAAATCCCTGCAGTATTCCCGCCGTAAGACTGATATCGTTGACCGGTATCACGGTGGCTATGGCGAAAGAGCCCAGCGTGAACACGATAATTATTACCAACATGGAAAGAAACACCGCTTTGGGATATTCAGTTTTTGGGTTTTTCAGTTCCTGAACATGCACCGCGCCGACCTCCATGCCTGAAAACAAAAGCACTATCCCGGCGAGAAACGCGATATTGTCAAAATTACTGAAGTCCGGCAATATGCTGTGCGATGTTTTCAGAAATTCTATCGGATTGCCCGTCGCAACCCAGCCAATCCCCATGCCGATGATAAGAACCGCCGGGAGTATCGTGCCGCAGACGACACCAGCCGTGGTAATCCAGCCGGCGGTCTTCATGCCGTAAAAATTCACAAACGTCGCGCCCCAGTAAACAGCCAGAATAACGGTTATGTTAAAATAGCGGTTATTGGCCAGCTCCGGCGCCATGAACATATACGACAAAGACGCGGCCGCATACGCCAGTATCGTGGGATACCAGATTGTGTTTTGCAGCCACTGAAGCCATATAGCGGTAAACCCCCAGCGGGAACCGAACGCTTCTTTCACCCACCTGTATACCCCTCCGTTTTCGGGCCAGCCTGTTGCCAGTTCGGCAGAAACAAGCGACACGGGCGCCAAAAACAGGAGTGACGCAAAAACCAGAAAAAACACCATGGGCAGGCCTTCCTTAGCCATCATGGGAAGACCCCTTAAACTCATAACCATCGCGACATTAATCATCGCCAGAACAAAAACGCTTACATAATGACGCGCCAAAGGCTTGTTATCCATTTCTAACGACCCCCGCATATTGTAATTTTGCAATACTTCTTCCGGCTGACAACAGCACGCCGAAGACACTCTGTAGACATATTATCATTTAAAAGCCGACGACACATGACGCTTCAAACGGCAAGCCCCACCCGGTTTGTACGGTTCGGAGCCATACGCAGGACACCCAATTGTCCCATTATATCTCAATATAAAAGACCCCTGCAGAAACATCGCATGGAGCCTTTAAAATTGTGGACGGACAGGATAGTATCAAGAACTTTTAGGGCTGGATTCACATGGCACATCCTGCAGGATGCACAACAATTGTTCTGCGCCATTAGGAAACACTGAAGCATGGAAGACGGTTATTGAGCGTCTATAGTATCTGGACACCGCATTCATGGTGTTATCAATAGCTCGCAATACTTTGACCTTCCCCCCGAAAACAGGACAGGTTGCTAGTTGTTAATTCATGTGTCAAAATAAACACATGGAGGTGGCGCTATGCCACGGAAAAGATACAGTGAAGAGCAAATAGCGACGATACTCAA
>JBAYFS010000186.1:0-4373 GCA_041667045.1 Elusimicrobiaceae bacterium
GGCAACCGGGGACGCTTCGGTGATCTTCTATAATCCGGCGGCGCTCGGCTGGCAGAAAGAGGGTTCGGCGATTTTCACCCACTCGGTGTGGTTCGAGTCGGTGAATTACGATATCGCGGCGGTGGCCGTTCCGGTGAGCGATAATATAGGTGTCGTCGGAGCGGGCCTGCAGATGTTAAGCTACGGAAGCATTGATTCGTGGAACAATACCGGGGTGAGCGACGGTTCCTTCTCGCCCAAGGATTATGTGGGCATGCTGTCGTGGGGGCGCAAGTTTCATGAGAAGTTTTCCGGAGGCGCGCAGGTCAAGTTCATCTCGAGCAAGATAACGCAGACGGCGTCAACGCTTGCCGCGGATCTGGGCGTGCGCGGCCAGCTTACCGAGGAACTGGGACTTGGTTTTTCAGCTCAGAACCTGGGCGGCAAGCTTAAATATATTAACGAGTCCGAGTCGCTGCCGAGCATATACCGCCTGGGCGCGGAATATCAGATAAAACATACCGCTTCCGTGTACGCCGATTGCAACACGCCCACGGACGGCAAAGTGTGGTTTTCTCTGGGCGGCGAGTATAATCATTCCTTTATGGACGAGAAACTGCGTACCGCTTTGCGCGCCGGTTACACCACGCGCTTAAGCGACGCCCGCAACGACTCCACTTTTCCGGTAAGTTTCGGTTTCGGAATCGGCTATAGCCAGTTCGGGCTTGATTACGCGTTCGCGCCGTACGGCGATCTTGGCGCCACGCACCATATCGGTCTTAAATACAGCTGGGGCGAAAAAAAGTAGCAACGCGCACAGTTTTTGCAGAGGCCGCGCCTTTTACCGGCGCGGCCTTTGTTTGCTATTTTGTTCCTATTAGCACTTAAATTTGGTAAAATTATATATACACTGCTGCCGGAACGCATCCGGCGGCGGAGGGTTTTTTATGGAGCACAAAAACGAGCTTTTCGCGCTTATTTTAGCCGGCGGAATGGGCACCAGAATGAAGTCTGAACTGCCAAAGGTTCTGCACCCGGCCGCTGGCATTCCCATAATAGCGCATATCCTGAAAGCCGCCGACTCGCTTAGCCCGAAAGAAATGGGCGTTATTGTCGGGCACAAGGCTGAAGTGACTGAAAAAGCCGTTTCCGAAGGACTTGCCGCATGGGGCATCAGTTCCAAAGTTAAAACTTTCACGCAAACCGAATTGACCGGTTCCGGCAGGGCGGTTCAGGAAGCGATGCCGCACATGAAAGGCTATTGCGACGTGCTTGTGCTGTGTGGCGATACCCCTCTTATAACGGGCGCGCTTTTGAAAGATTTTTACCAGGCGTATAAAAAATCAGGGGCGGACGCCGCCGTTCTGACCGCCAAAGTGCCCAATCCTTACGGCTACGGGCGGATACTGAAAAACAGCAAAAACCTGATTGACGGCATAATCGAGCAGACCGAAACCAACAAGGAAACCGCGGAAATAGCCGAAATCAATTCCGGCATGTACATTTTTAGCATGAAAGCCCTGGCTTCGGTGATAGGCGGCCTCAAACCGAACGGGCCGAAAAAGGAATACTATCTGACCGACGCCATAAAGCTTATGGCGGACGGAGGACTGAAAACATTCGCGTGCGCCGCGAAAGAATGGACCTTCATACTCGGTGTCAACTCGCGCGTTCAGCTGGCGGAAGCCGAAAAAATGCTCCGTGCCAGAAAGATAGCGGAACTGCAGATGGACGGAGTGACTATCCAGGATCCCGCCACAACGTATATTGACGATAGTGTTAAAATAGGCCGCGACACCGTGATTTTAGCGGGCACACATATCTACGGGAATACGGAAATCGGGCGCGACTGCAAAATAGGGCCGGCCTGCGTTATCGAAAACTGCTCGATAGGCGACGGCACTGAAGTAAAATTTTCCTGCGTGCTTAACGAAAGCGAAATAATGAAAAACTGCGCCATCGGCCCCTTTTCGCACATACGGCCCAACTGCGTTTTAAGCGACGGCGCGCGAGTCGGAAATTTTTCCGAACTGAAAAAAGCGAAAATAGGCGCGGGCTCAAAAGTCAACCACCTAAGCTATGTGGGCGACACGGAAATGGGCGAAGGCGTAAACGTAGGTGCAGGAACGATAACATGCAATTACGACGGAGTCAGAAAGCATAAAACCATAATCGGGAACAATGTTTTCATTGGCTCCAACACAAACCTGGTCGCTCCGGTCACTGTGGCAAACGGTTCGCATATCGCCGCCGGCTCGACCATCACGGACGACATCCCGGCGGGCTCGCTTGCCATTGCCAGGGCGCGTCAGGTGGTCAAAGAAGGCAGATACCCAAAAGGAACTTGAATGCCGCATATCACACATGTCGGAACATTAAAGGTTTTTTCCGGAAACGCGAATATCCCGCTGGCCACCGATATTTGCAAGGAGCTTACCGTGCAGCTTGGCAAGGTGCGCGTCGGACGCTTCGCGGACGGAGAAGTTGACTGCCAGATACTTGAGAACGTGCGCGGCTGCGACTGCTATGTTATTCAGCCGACCTGCACGCCGACCAACGAAAATATGATGGAGCTGCTGGTCATGATAGACGCTTTGCGCCGCGCCAGCGCGGACCGGATAACGGCTGTTATGCCGTATTTCGGTTACGCCAGAGCCGACCGGAAAGCCGCGCCGCGTGTGCCCATCACGGCAAAACTTGTGGCGAACCTGATAACCACCTCAGGCGCGAACAGGGTTATGGCGATTGACCTGCACGCCGGGCAGCTACAGGGATTTTTTGACATTCCGCTTGACCATTTGCAGGGCAGGCCGGTTTTTGTGGATTACATAAAGAAGCAGCATTTTGAAAATTTAGTGGTTATTTCGCCTGATGTGGGCGGTACCGAGCGGGCTCGTAATTTCGCGGGCCGGCTGGAAAGCAACCTTGTCATAGTGGACAAGCGGCGGCCCAGGCCTAACGAAGCGGTCATTTACAACGTCATAGGCGAAGTGAAGGACAAGACCGCGATTATATTTGATGACCTGGTTGATACCGGAGGCACATTGGCGGCGGTTGCCAATGCCATAAAGGAACGCGGCGCGAAGCGGGTTTTTGCGGCCTGTACGCACGGGCTGCTGTCGCGCAACGCGGTTTCCGTAATAGAGAATTCGCAGATTGAAAAACTGCTTATAACCGACACTATCCCGTCCACACGGGCGCTCGGTTCCAAAGTAGTGTGCCTTTCGGTCGCGTCAATTCTGGCGGAAGCCATGCGGCGCAATCACAACGGTCTTTCAATAAGTGAAATGTTTAGCTGATTTAAAAACAGCTTTTCAAGCTCCATGGAGGAAGAACATGCAAGAAATAACCATCTCGGCAGAAAAACGGGAGTTGCTGGGCGGCAAAGGCCTGCTCACCAAAATCCGTTCTGAGAGAAAAGTGCCCTGCGTAGTTTACGGCGGCAAGAAAGAAGCGATACACATAACCATTGCGGCAAAAGACCTCAGCGCCGCGATGAACAAAGGCGCGAACACCGTCGTCAATATTGACGCGGCCGGCGCCACGGTGAAAGCCATAGTCAAGGAAATCCAGTACCATCCGGTGACGGATCAGCCCATCCACGTTGATTTCCAGCAACTCGTGGAAGACAAGATGATAGAGATAACCGTGCCCGTTACGGTCAGCGGTATTCCCATCGGCGTTAAACTTAGCGGCGCGATCGTTGATCATCCGCTGCGCAAAGTTCAGATTCGCTGCCTGCCCAAAGATCTGGTGCAGATCGTTAACGTTGATATCACCAGCCTTGAAATGGGCAAATCAATTTACGTGCGGGACCTTCCTTTCAGCACGGACGTTATTTTAGTAACGCCCGGCGATAGGATTATTGTCCACCTCGTTAAACCCAGAGACTATGAGGAAGAAGCGGCGGCAGCGGCAGCAGCGGCTGCGGTTGCGGCTGGCACTGCTCCTGCAGAAGGCGCGGCTCCTGGCGCTGAAGTAGCTGGCGCGAAGGGTGCTGCTCCGGCGGCTGGCGCGAAAGGCGCGGCTCCGGCGGCAAAGGGTGCTGCTCCCGCAAAGGGCGCGGCTCCGGCTAAGGAAGCCAAGAAGTAAAAGCCTTGAGCGGCGTATTGCTTATTGCATGTTTAGGAAATCCAGGGTCCCGTTACGCGAATACAAGACATAATGCCGGGTTTATGCTGGCCGATAAACTGGCGGAAGTCTTAAAAGCGGGACCCTGGAAATTTTGGCATGAAACAGGCGAATACACGAAAGCTGAGTATAAAGGCTCCGAATTTTTCATTATCAAACCGACCACCTATATGAACGATTCGGGAAGAATGGTTCAGAGTTTTTCCCATTTCTATAAAATCCAGCCGCAAAATATTCTCGTCTGCTTTGACGATATCTCGATA
>JBAYFS010000187.1:0-4349 GCA_041667045.1 Elusimicrobiaceae bacterium
AAACGCAAAAGAGAATATTTTTTTGATCATAAACGCTTACCTTTTTTTCTTTTTCTTCGCGGGCGCGCGTTTTACGGCGTTGCGGCTCTTGGCCGAAACGGTTTTGGACGAGGAAACGTTTTTCTTGCACAGGGTCATCTTTTTGGGACGATAGCGGCGGCGCTTGCGCGGTTTCCGCACTTCCCAATACCGCACCCTGCCGACATCAAGGTGCGTAAACCCCATGGACGGATAATACCCCACCCCGCCTATGCCGCGTTTCAGCGCATAATTCTTAACGCTTTTGGAACTGTAACCCTGGATTTTTATATCCGCGGCCCAGCCCAGCATGTGCAGGCTGTTGCGGGCGGCGTGGGGTAAAGTACTGTTTAGCTCCGGCGTGCGGTAGCCGCTTAAAAGAAGGAGCCCTTTTTTCCCGAACCTGTCTTCCACCGCGTCAAGCAGTTCAACAAGCTTTACGGCAATGGGAACCTCCCGCCCGGTAAGGCTGCAGCGCATGGCGTGGTTTATCCGGGCCAGTTCCGTTTCGTCGTAACTCCCGTCGGGCCTGCGGTAACGGGCGCTTATTTTTTCGCCGGTATCATAGCGCACAAGGGTGATTTTGCCGTTGCCGCCCAGATTTACGGGGGGCGGCGGTTCGGTTACGGCGGTGCTGATATAAATGTCGGCGTCGGAATCTTCGGCGTCCTCTATGTCGCGCACGTCGTCTTCCGTCGTTTCAGAAAGAACGGGCGCGGTGTCTTCACAAATAACATATCCGGCAGTGAGCGGCGGCACGGTTGCCGAAGCCGAACTGACCGCGACAGGCGCGGCCTTCGCCGGCGCGGGCGGGGAAACCGGCGGCACATGCGCGCAGGCGCAGGCGAATACGGCGGACAACAGCGTGCCAATCCAGAATTTTATTTTACCGGGCAGAAGAAACATACGCCGTTACCACCATCACTTTACCGATATTTGTACCGCAATCATGAGAACCGCGGCAAACAGCAAGAGGAAGCCGACGTTCATTTCTGATTTTGCATCCTGTATTCATTTTAGTAAAACCATATGGCCCAGACAAGGTTCGCAACCACAAACAGCTTGACAGGGCGCGCGCGGTTTATTAGGATATTCATATATTCGAATATTTTAATATTCTTGGTGCGGCGCAAACGCCGCTCGGAGAAACAACATGACGGAAAAACAAATCACGGAACTCGCTCTTATCTTTAAAACCCTCGGACACCCCGCGCGGCTTAAAATAGCGCTTGGTCTGGCGGAAAAAACCGAGTGCAACGTCTCAAAAATGGTGGAGAAGCTGGGCCTGCCCCAACCCGCCGTTTCGCAGCATCTTGCCGCGCTTAAAAACGCGGGCATAATAGAAGGCGTGAGGAAAGGCGGCACCACCTGCTACCGGCTGGCGGAAAACGCCGAGGCCCTACGCGTTTTAAAAGCGTCGGGCGCAAAATGCGGGGGGAAATGAGCATGAAAACCATTATTGTAGGCGGAGTGGCCGGGGGAGCGAGCGCGGCGGCAAGGCTCAGGCGGCTGAACGAAAAAGCGGAAATAGTGATTTTTGAAAGGACCGCCCACGTTTCCTTCGCCAATTGCGGCCTGCCCTATTATATCGGCGGGACTATCCGGGAACGCGAGAACCTCCTTATGCTTACGCCGCAGGACCTGAAAATGCGGTTTAATCTGGACGTGCGGGTAAAGAGCGAAGTCACCGCGCTGGACCTTAAAAATAAAACGGTTACGGTAAAGAATCACGAAACCGGCCGGCTCTATTCGGAAAGCTATGACAAGCTGATACTCGCGCCGGGCGCGAAACCTTTCCTGCCGCCCGTACCGGGCATGGACAGCGAAAACATCTTCACCGTGCGGACCTTAGACGACGCAGACCGCATAAAGGAATTTATCCGCGCGGCAAAACCTTCCCGCGCCGTGGTAATCGGCGCCGGCTATATCGGCATTGAAATGGCGGAAAGCCTCAGCGAGGCCGGCGTGAAGGTTTCCATTATTGAAAAAACCGGACAGATACTCGCGCCGCTCGATCCCGAAATGACCGCGGAACCGGAAGCCCAGCTGCTGGAACACGGAATCGCGCTTTACAAAAACGCGGAACCGGAACAAATCTACAAGTCCGGCGGGCAGCTGGTTTTTAAACTGAAAGACGGGCGCGAAATAGCCGTGGATTTCGCAATCTGCGCCATAGGAGTGCGGCCCGAAACCGCGCTGGCGAAAGCCGCGGGGCTTGAAATTGGCGAATCCGGCGGCATACATGTTGACGAGCACATGCGGACCAGCGATCCGGACATTTACGCCGTGGGCGACGCTGTGGAAACAGCAGGCTCTGTTCCCGGAGGAAAAGGCGTTATCCCTCTCGCCGGACCGGCAAACCGGCAGGGCCGCGTCGCCGCGGATAATATCGCGGGCAGAAACAGCGTTTATAAAGCGGCTCTCGGCACTTCGATAGTGAAAGTTTTCAATTTAGCCGCGGCGGCCACGGGCGCCAGCGAAAAAACGCTGAAAAAAAACGGCACGCCGTATCTCAAAACATATGTCCACGGTATGCACCACGCCAGCTATTACCCCGGCGCGCTGCCCCTGACAATAAAACTTATGTTCGCGCCCGAAACCGGAAAAGTGCTCGGCGCGCAGGCCGTCGGGGCCGAGGGCGCGGACAAACGGATAGACGTTATCGCCTCCGTAATGAAACTGGGCGGCACGGTTTATGATCTGCGGGATCTGGAACTGTGCTACGCTCCGCCGTTCGGCTCGGCAAAGGACCCGGTCAACATGGCGGGCATGGCGGCTGAAAATATTCTCTCCGGCCTGGTAAAACCGGCCTACGCCGATGACATTGAAGCCCTGAGCGACGCCGCATTTATTCTAGACGTACGCACTCAGGACGAATACATTATGGGCGCCGTGCCCGGCGCGGTTAACATTCCGGTGGATGAACTGCGTTCACGCCTGCCGGAAATTCCCAAAAACCGCCCCGTAATCGCTTACTGCGCCAAGGGATTCCGTTCCTATCTGGCGTCACGAATACTCGCGCAGAACGGCTATGACGTTTCATCTTTAAGCGGCGGCTACGCTTTGTATAAACATGCCGCGCCCGTTTCGGAAGGAAAAGAAAAGACAGAAGTATTTAAGGAAGCGTGCGCCCGGGCCGTTAAAACCGAGATAGACGCGCGCGGCCTGCAGTGTCCCGGTCCCATAATGAAACTGGCTAAAACGGTGAAAACACTCGCCGACGGGGAACTGCTCGATATTCTGGTTACGGACCCAGGATTTAAGCGGGATATAGCCGCTTGGTGCCACGCCACGGGCAACACCCCTTTGAGCGTGACGGAAGAAAATAACGTCATCCGAGCCTGTCTGCGCAAAGGGAAAACCGCGCCACAGGCATCCGCCGAATATCTCACTCCGGCGGACGGACTCCGCCCCGACAAACGGACCATAGTAGTTTTCAGCAATGATCTGGACAAGGCTCTGGCCTCCTTCATCATCGCAAACGGAGCCGCCGCGCTGGGGGCTGAAGTCACCATGTTCTTCACCTTCTGGGGACTAAATATTCTCCGCAAAGACCAGTATGTGCCGGTGAAAAAAGGCTTTATGGACAGAATGTTCGGGCTTATGATGCCGCGCGGAACCAATCACCTTAAACTGTCTAAAATGAATTTCGGCGGACTGGGCACCCTCATGATGAAAAGCGTGATGAAACGCAAAAACGTGGAAACGCTGTCGGCCATGCTGGAGGAAGCCAGAAAGCAGGGCGTTAAAATGATCGCCTGCACCATGGCGATGGACATTATGGGGATACGCGAAGAAGAACTTATTGACGGGGTGGAAAAGGCCGGCGTCGCCACCTATCTCGCCCAGGCGCGGGACGCGAACACAAACCTGTTTATCTGATTTTCCGCAGATCCATCAGCGCAGTGCCGGGGAAATAGTGTTCCAGAATTTCGTTATATTTCTGGCCCGCGGTGGCGCGTCCGCTGGAACCGGACTGGCAAAACCCCACGCCATGCCCCCAGCCGCCGCCGGAAATTATATACTCGACCGGCCTGCCCTTCTCGTAAACCGGCTCAAAAACGAAAGCCGCGCTGCGCAGCATGCCGATACCCATTAATTTGCGGATCTGGTATTCTTTATCGAGCCGGAACTCGCCTTTCGTGCCTTTCAGCAGCAACTGCCCGATATGCCCGGACGCGCCGCGTTTAACCACTTTCACCGCCAGCAAAGCGCCGATATCAGACGAAAGCGCGACTTCTTTGGCGATATCCTGCGCCAACACGACGCGGGTCCAGCGGTACTGCGACCGCTTAACGTAAAACGACGCTTCGCAAAACGCTTTAGGCTCG
>JBAYFS010000188.1:0-4348 GCA_041667045.1 Elusimicrobiaceae bacterium
GTCGGATATCTCAATGCACTGCTTGGGACAGACCGTTACGCACAGTCCGCATTCCTTGCAGCGGTTCTCGTCAACCCTTATTTCGGGCATACAAACCTCCTGTTGTTTTCCGGCAGATTACATAAGGACCATATAAGCAATCTAAGATTTGGAGGGGGGGGCTGTCAAGGGCCTTGCTCATATGGCGCGCAAGATTGATTTAAATCAATGTTGCGGACAGGACATTATCCTTTAATTTTGTAGAACTCCCGCGCCGCGCAGCTGGCGGACGGAGCAAAATGGCAAGGGAATTTTTATATTAAAAAAGGAGAAAGTCCGGCGTGCACTTTGCGCCGGCGGTGCTTAAAATGGGACAGAATATTGTTGAGAAAGTTCTTTCCGCGCATATCCGCCAGGGCGAGTATGTCAAAGGAAAGGAAATCGGCATAAGAATAGACCAGACCCTCACTCAAGACGCGACAGGAACAATGGCGTATCTTCAGTTCGAAGCGCTCGGCCTGTCGGAAATAAAAACCGACCTGTCGGTTTCCTATGTGGATCACAATACAGTCCAAGTAGGCTTTGAAAACGCGGACGACCACCGCTATCTGCAATCGGTGGCGGCGAAATACGGCATCGTATATTCCCGCGCGGGCAACGGCATCTGCCATCAGCTGCACCTTGAACGGTTCGGCAAGCCCGGCACCACCCTTTTGGGCAGCGACAGCCACACCCCCACCGGAGGCGGCATAGGCCAGATAGCCATCGGCGCGGGCGGGCTGGACGTGGCGGTCGCCATGGGCGGCGGATTGTTTTACCTGAGCGCCCCCAAAGTATATAAGGTAAACCTCACGGGCAAACTGAGCCCGTGGGTTTCGGCGAAAGACGTGGTTTTGAAAATCCTTTCCCTGCTCGGCACGAAAGGCAACGTGGGCGTGATGCTGGAATACGGAGGGGAGGGCGTGAAAACCCTGTCCGTCCCCGAACGGGCCACCATCACGAACATGGGCGCGGAACTGGGCGTAACCACCTCCATTTTCCCGTCGGACAACGTCACGAAAAAATTTCTCAAGGCGCAGGGCCGCGAACAGGACTGGACGAAACTTGCGGCGGATAAAAACGCCCAGTATGACCGCGTTATGGACATCAACCTTTCCGAAGTGGAACCCATGCTCGCCGCGCCCCACAGCCCGGGCAACGTAAAAACCGTGGCCGAACTCGAAGGCATGAAAATTGACCAGGTGTGCATCGGCTCCTGCACCAACTCCTCTTTCCGCGATATGATGACCGTGGCCAAAGTTTTAGACGGACGCAAAGTCGCCCGGGACGTAAGCGTGGGCATCGCCCCCGGTTCCCGCCAGGTGATATTGATGCTGTCGGAAAACGGCGCTTACACGAACCTCGTCTCCGCCGGAGCGCGCATTATGGAAAGCGCCTGCGGTTTCTGCATCGGCAACCATTACTCGCCCAACAGCGCGGGCGTTTCTCTGCGCACGTCAAACCGCAACTTCGAAGGCAGAAGCGGCACGAAAGACGCGCAGGTTTATCTGGTGAGCCCGGAAATCGCGGCGGTGGCGGCCGTCACCGGCAAGCTGACCGATCCCCGCAAATTCGGCATGGACTACCCGAACATTAAAGAGCCGCGCAAGTTCCTGCTTGACGACTCCATGTTCATTTTCCCGTCGCCGGAAGCGAAAAACACCGCCATTCTGCGCGGCCCCAACGTTGGTGAACCGCCGACAAACACCGCGATGCCCGAAAATCTCGCGGGCGAAGTGATGATTAAAGTGGGCGATAAAATCACCACGGACCACATCATGCCGGCCGGAGCGCGGCTTAAATACCGATCGAACGTGCCGAAATATGCCGAATACGTTTTCGAAAACGTGGACGCAACCTTCCCGAAACGCTGCATCGAAAACCGCGGCAAAGGCGTTCATAACATCATCGTGGCGGGCGAATCCTACGGACAGGGCTCCAGCCGCGAGCACGCCGCCATGTGCCCGATGTATCTGGGCGTGAAAGTGGTCATCGCAAAGAATTTCGAGCGCATTCATTCCGACAATCTCGTGAACTTCGGCATCCTGCCGCTCACCTTCGCCAACGCGGCGGACTACGACGCGTTCGCGCAGGGCGACAAGCTGTCCGCCGCGGGCTGGCGCAAAGCTGTTCTCGAAAACCGGCCCGTAATGGTCAAAAACGAAAGAACGGACAAAGAAACAGAGTGCGTTTACAAACTGTCAGACCGCCAGCGCGAAATCGTCGCCGCGGGCGGACTGCTTAATTACACGACTTCCAAATAAATCACCGGAGATAAAAATGGCTAAGATCAAAGTTACGAACCCGATAGTGGAGATGGACGGCGATGAAATGACCCGCATCATATGGGCCATGATAAAGGAAAAACTCGTTACCCCTTACCTCGACATTGACCTCAAGTATTACGACCTCGGCGTAAAACACCGTGACGATACGGACGACAAAGTCACCACCGACGCCGCCAACGCCATAAAAGAATACAGCGTGGGCGTAAAATGCGCCACCATCACCCCGGACGAAGACCGCGTTAAGGAATATTCCCTCAAACAGGCGTGGAAATCGCCGAACGGCACAATCCGCAGCATTCTTGACGGCACGGTGTTCCGCAAACCCATCACAGTGAAAAACATCAAGCCCGCGGTGCGCAGCTGGAAAAAACCGATTATAGTCGGCAGGCACGCTTACGGCGACATTTACAAATCCGCCGAAATAGTGGTTACGGAACCCGGCAAAGCCGAAATGATTTTCACACCCGCAAGCGGCAAACCGGAAACGAAAGTCCTCGTCCACGAATTTAAAGGCCCCGGCGTGCTCATGGGAATACACAACACCGAAAAATCCATCACCTCCTTCGCCCGCGCCTGCATCAACTACGCGCTCAGCGAAAAATGCGATTTGTGGTTCGGTGCGAAAGACACCATCAGCAAAAAATACGACGCGCGCTTCAAAGCCATTTTCGCCGATGAAATCGCCAAGCATAAAGCCGAGTTCGAAGCGGCGGGCATTTCCTACCGCTATCTGTTAATTGACGATGCGGTAGCCCAGATAATGAAACACGAAGGCGGCGTTTTGTGGGCGATGAAAAATTACGACGGCGACGTTTTCTCCGACATGGTGGCCGCCGGTTTCGGTTCGCTTGGCATGATGACCTCCGTGCTCGTTTCGCCGGACGGCAAATTCGAGTTCGAAGCGGCACACGGCACCGTTAAGCGCCATTATTACCGCCATATCAAGGGCGAGGAAACCAGCACCAATTCAGTGGCGTCCATTTTCGCGTGGACCGGCGCTATCGCCAAACGCGGCGAACTGGACAAAACGCCCGAAGTGGTTGAGTTCGCGCACATGCTCGAAGCGTCCGTGCTGGAATGCATAGAAAACGGCATCGTGACGAAAGATTTGGTTCCCTTAATGGATCCCCAGCCAAAGGCTTACAAAAACACGGCGGACTTCATTGACAGCGTGGCGGAGAAGCTCGCTAAAAAGCTTCAGACCGCGCTGAAAAAATAAGAGGATATATAAAATGGCACAACGCGCTATTCGCGAATACGACGGCAAAAAGGCTCTCTTTCGCTGGCTTGAAAAGGATTTTTCCGCTATGAAGGGCCGCGCGGAAAAACTTGTTCTGGTAACGCCGGAAAGCAAAGAGAAAGACATTCTTAAAAACAATCCCTGGCTCAAAAAAGAGAAACTGGTCGCCAAACCGGACCAGCTTTTCGGAAAACGCGGGAAGCACGGCCTCCTGTGCGTAAACGCCGACTGGAAGAAAACATGGGCGTGGATACAGGAACGGATGAACAAAAAAACCGTGGTCGGGACCACCACCGGCACGCTCACGCATTTCCTTATCGAGCCGTTCACCCCGCACCCGGAAGACGATGAATATTACGTCGCCATCCGCTCTTTCCGCGACGAGGACGTTATTTATTTCTCGCCCAAAGGCGGCATTTACGTCGAAGAGAACTGGGATAAGGTGACGGAAACCAAAGTGCCCACCCTCGCTTCCATAGACGAAATAAAGTTCAGCATGCCCAAACTCGGCGAACGGCAGGCGGAAGTGGAAAAATTCATCAAAGCCCTGTTCGGCTTCTACCGCGAAGCGGGCTTTACCTATCTGGAAATCAACCCGTTTACGTTTTCGGACGGCGCGGTCATCCCGCTTGATTTCGTGGCCCGCGTGGACGACACCTCCATGTTCGAAACGGTAAAAATCTGGGGCGATCTGGAATTCCCCGCCGCGTTCGGCACAACGCACACGCCGGAAGAGGAATTTATCAAGAGCTTAGACGAAAACAGCGGCTCATCCCTAAAGCTTACCGTGTTAAACCCGGAA
>JBAYFS010000189.1:0-4342 GCA_041667045.1 Elusimicrobiaceae bacterium
CTTAACAATATGGAGATTACGGATTGCGGCGTTGACCCCACTTTCGGTTTCATTCCGCTGGACCACGACGGGAAAATACGAATGGACCCGTCTTCGAAATATCCCATGAGCCCGCTCCTTAAACTGGTGGGGAACGGCACTTACGATTTTGCCGGCGCGTCCGATCCCGACGCGGACCGGTTCGGCGTGGCCACCAGGCTGGGCGGCCTAATAAATCCGAACCATGCCTTATGCGTCGCGCTGGATTACCTCATCAATAACCGCCCGCAGTGGCCAAAAAATCTCAAGGCCGCGCGCACGATAGGAACCACGCATTTAATTGACCGCATAGCCGCCTGCTACGGGCGGGAGGTGTTTGAGGCCGATGTCGGATTCAAATACTTCGTGGACGGCGTTGACAAAGGCGAATTCGCGCTGGCGGGCGAAGAAAGCGCAGGCCTTACCTCCTACGGCTGGACGACGGAGAAAGACGGCATTTTCGCGGTTATGCTTTTCGCCGAGATCACCGCGCGGACCGGGAAAGATATAGCGCAGTTGTACGCCGCGCTGACCGAAAAGCACGGAACGCCGTTCTACCGCCGGACCGAAATGCCCATGAACGAGGCGACGCGGCAGAAAATCAAGGCCCTTAACGCGCGGACGCTGTCCGAGGTCAAGGAACTCGCCGGAGAAAAAGTCGTGAAAGTGCGGGATACCGACGGCCTGAAAATCTATCTGGAAAATTCCTGGGTGCTGGTGCGCCCATCCGGCACCGAGCCGATAACGAAACTCTACGCTGAAACTTTTCTGGGCAAGGAACACCTCGACCACGTGCTGCGCGAAGGCGCAGCCCTGTTCGGCCTGGGCTGATAAAGATTCGAAGCAGAAGTTTTGTTGGGCCTATGCTAATTCTTGGTGTAAAATGAAAACCCCCGCGTTTTGCGCGGGGGTTTTTGTTTTCAGCGGAGAATGTTCTTTGTCTTTTCTATTTCCCTTGGATTGTCCGGCCCGTAATACTTGATAACCATCATGGTTATGTCGTCGGACTGGTCGCCCTTTGAATAAGCCATAAGCCTGCCCAGCTCCCTGTGCACTATTTCTTTTATGGGCATGTCGGACACGCCCTGCAGGTCCTCTTCGAGCCGGGCTTCGCCGTATAGCACATGGGTCGGGTTGTCAGCTTCGGTCACGCCGTCGGTATAGAGGAACAGCATGTCGCCTGGATTAAGCCGCAGGGTGGCCTGCCGGTATTCAATGCCCTTTATCACGCCGACCACCATCCCTTCCAGCAGGTCCAGGTATTTGGCGGTGCCGTCCGCGCGGACAATGAGCGGCATGTTGTGCCCGCCGTTTGAATAAACTATTTCGCCGGTTTTAATGTTCAGGATTCCGAAAAACGCGGTCACGAACATCGCTTTTTCGTTGCCTTCGCTGAGTTCGTCGTTCACTTCGGACAGAATCTGTTCGGGCCGCAGGTTTTTTGTGGCGGTCACTTTAAAAAGCGTTTTCGTCACCGCCATGAACAGGGACGCGGGCACGCCCTTGCCGGTGACGTCGCCTATCACGAACGCGACGTGCTCGTCGTCTAGCAGCTGGAAATCGTACAGATCGCCGCCGACTTCGCGCGCGCTTTGGATCAGCGCGTAAATATCAAAATTTTTGTTGTTCGGGAAAGGCGGGAACAGTTTGGGCAGGAAGCTGAGCTGGATATCTCTGGCGATGTTCAGTTCGCTTTCTATCTTCTGTTTTGCCGCGGTGGTGTCGGTCAGCTGGCGGGTGTAATCCTTCAGCGCGTGCTGCATGTAATTGAGGGTTTTGCTTAACTGGCCTATTTCGTCCTCGCTTGCGGTGTCGGGAAGCTGCGCGTCGAAATTGCCGGTTCCGATGATTTCGGCTGCTTTAGCCATCTGGGTTATCGGTTTTGTGATGGAGCGGGCCAGCGCCAGGATAACCAGTATCAAAAGGGAGATGCCCAGCAGTGCCAGAAGCCAGGAGTCCCGGCTGAGTTTGGCGACGCCCGCCATAAGTTCGTCTTGCGGGAAGAACAGAGCGATGGACCAGCCGTTGGCCGGCACGGGAGCGTAGTAGACCCAGTATTTTTTGCCCAGGCCCTTTTCCAGGAACGTGAAGCCGGTTTCGCCCTTTATCATTTTTTTGCCGGTTTCGCGGAGTTCGGGGCTTTTCAGTTTTTCGGCCAGGCTGAAAATGGTTTCGTTCATTATCAGGCTGGTGTCCGGATTCGTGACGAAACTGCCGTTTCTGGAAATCAGTACGGCGTAGCCCGTTTTCAGGATTTTTACGGAAGATATTATTTCGGTCAGCCAGTGGAGCGAGACGTCGGCTGTTATGACGCCTTTGATTTTTTTATCCTTGGAACCGTCGTAGAAAGGCGCGGAATAGGTCGCCATCAGAATGTTGCCGGCGCCTTCGTCGAAATACGGCTCCGACCAGACGGGCCGGTTCATCTCGCGCGGGATCTGGTACCAGTCGAAATAAAAATACTGGTAATCCGGTCCGCCCAGCCAGATTAACGAGAGCTTGCCGTCTTTTTTCATGTAATATGGCGCGTAGTAGAGCCTGCTCTTGTCGTAGCCGTAGGGTTCGAAGGAGATGGAACTGCCGTAAATATTCTTGTTGCTTGAAACGGCGTCGCGCAGGTAGCGGTCTATTTCCTGCGGCGCTTTGCGCTCGCCGGACATAAGGGAGGACAGATTGTCCGAAGTTATCATTACCGGCGACATTACGCTTTCAATCTGGTAGGCGGTGCATCGGGCGATATATTCCGCTTCGGTGCGGGCGTTCTGCGTGATGATTTTGCGCGCGTTCCGGTAATTGAACGAGGACACGATTATGAAAATGGACGCGGTGGCCGCGAAGAATATGATGACCAGTTTTACCGCCAGTGATTTAATTTTCATTCTCGCAATCCTTGAAAAAATCCTTGTATTTGGGATAGCTCTTTATGAGCCCGGAGCTTTTGAGGGCTTCGGCCGTGGAATTATAATCTTTTTCGTCAAGCACGCCTATTTTCGCGTCGGAGCCCTGCGGCATCACCACGTCCTTGAACGCATTGATCATCCAGGTCTGGTGCGGGGTGTCTGCGGGGATTTTATCGCGGTGCATATAGGTGATGGTTGTCTGGACCGCCTCTTCCGGATGGCTGAAGGCGTAGATCCAGCCTTCCACGGAAGCTTTTGTGAACGCGCATACGGCATTGCGGTTCTTGCGGAAAAACTCCGCCTTCGTATATATCCCGTCCTCCGGGAAATTGACGCCGTAATCGGCGGGGAAAAAGGTGACGAGATCGTCTTTGTCCAGTCCGGAATTTATGATCGTGTGGTATTCGTTATACCACATGCCGCAGGCCGCGTCCACGCCGCCTTTCAGAAACATATTGACGCTGTGCGCCTGGGGTATTATCTGCGGAGTGATATTGTTGCGCTTGAAAAAAGTTTTCGGCTGGGTTTCGAACGCCGGCCAGATGCTTATTTTCCGTCCGCTGAGATCTTTGATGGTGCGGATGCCGGATTCTTTTTTCGCTATCAGCATTAGAGCGGATTTCTGCACTATCTGGCCCGTGTTGATAAGTTTTACGCCGCGGTTTTCCATGCTCAGCGCCGTGCTCAGCCACAGCAGCGCGATATCGGCCTTGCCCTGCTCAAGGCTGGAATCAGACGAAGCTTGCGGTCCTGCTGTCAGCATTTCGACATCCAGCCCGTGTTTCCGGTAGAACCCTTTTTTTAGCGCTATGTAATATCCGGCGAACTGCGCCTGCGGGTTCCACAGAGGGATAAAGCGGATTTTGGTGATGGTGCCCGTGCTTGCGGCAGGTTCGCCACCGCTTTCTGTTTTAGGTTTTATGGTGTTTTTGAACTGCTGTACCCGTGCGTCGAAATTTCCGGCGAAAGCGACCGGAAAAAAAGCCAGCGCCAGCGCGGCGGAAGCGAAAATATGTTTCTTACTTGGCATCGCCGGGTTTCCTGTTGATGAAAGTCAGCCGCAGGATGTTGGTTGTATCGGTGCGCTCGTATTCGGCCCGGTCGGACATTTCCTTTATAAGCAAGCCGCCCAGCCCGCCTATCGCCCGGTCTTCGATGGGGATTGAGGTGTCGGGCTTTTCGCTCGAGGTGATGTCAAACGCCACGCCGTTGTCGGTTATCTCCACGATCAGGGTTTGTTCGTCGGCAAGGTAACAGGTTATCTGGGCGTCGTCTGGTTTGTGGGGGTAGGCGTACTTGCAGATGTTGGTGTAAGCTTCTTCCACGGCGAGGTTGATCTGCATGACTTTTTCGAGCATGAAATTGGCGGCAAGCGCGCTTTTTTCAATAAAGCCGATGAACTCTTCCAGGTTAGCCAGCGTGGC
>JBAYFS010000190.1:0-4322 GCA_041667045.1 Elusimicrobiaceae bacterium
AATAACCCAGCACGCCGATTCCCGTCAGCAGGGCCACAACAACGAAAATAACGCGCAGAATGGTCGGGTCAACGTTCAGGTAATTGCCGAGTTGCCCGAAAATGCCGAATATGATCTTGTTCGAGCGGGAACGGTAGAATTTTCTCGCGCCCTGATAGGGCGCATAGCCAGCCGGAGCCTTTGGAATGAACAGCGGTCCGAGCAGATAGGCCAGCACCGGTATGAAAGCGCCGATGAAGACGGAGAACAAAAAGATAACCCGGATAAGAGCGGGGTCAACGCGGAAATAGTCTCCGAAGCCGCTGAGGATGCCGAAAAACACCTTGTCGTTGTCCAGCCTGTACAGCCTGCGCATGTTTTGATTGTCCATTATTCCCCCTTAAAGTCTTTGTGCGAGACGGTGGCATAACGTGTGCCGGCCGGGTAGCCTTCCCACGGAGAAGCAGAGTCGGATTGTTTCACCGGCGGTGTGGAGCGGGAATCGGGATCGCCGGCCTGAGTGGCTGTTTCCTGCCTTATTTCTTTCCGGACGTTTTCAGGAGTCGCCGGTTCCGCCATTTTTTTATTGTGCGAACACGCCAGCAGCGTTACCAGCGCCGCGCCTAAAAGGCCCAGAAAGCCGAACGCGGTCAGCGTTTTTATGTCTTTTTTCCCAAGGCCCGTTTTTGCGCCTATTCTTTCGAGATTGTTTTTCATACAAGTCCCCCGAGGGCGGGGTAAGCGTCCCGGCCCTTATTTTGTTATACCTTTTTCACCGGTTTTCTGCAACATTCCTGCGGGTGTTTCTCCCACGCCGGGATTGATTGCCCGGGCCTTTTCGGCCCGGAAGGTGTATTCTGCCGCGCGCGCGGCGTCGCCAGCCAGGGCTGCCAGTTCCGCCCGCGCCCGCCAGGCCGGGGGATTGACGCGCGACATGCGCAGTGACAGCGTGAAAAACTTTTCGGCTGCGCGGCGGTTTTTAAGCGCCAGTTCCCTGGCTCCGCGCCGGAAAAACTCCACGCTCCGGATTTCGAACAGGCGCGGCGTTATGAAGGCGCAGTTCAGGCCTTCCGGCGTTTCCGCTTCGGGCGAGAGGAAATCGTTCGGTTTCGCCCCGTTTAAAATACCGGCGGTTATGGTTTTGCACAGCGCTCGGGCGGTGGCGAAGGCGGCGTCCTGTTCCTGTGGTTCAAGGGGATGGTTTAAAATGCGCGAGGCTATTTCCCGGCGCACTTTGTCCGCCGACAGTAGCGCCGCGCAGGCGGATAATTTTCCGTCCGGCAAAAGCTTTTCGTCTTCCAGCGTTAGAAAAAACGCGCGCGTGACGGAGGCGTTTTCAAAGGCCAGATCGAGGCAGTTTTCCAAAACGTATGTTTTTTTCGTGGCAAAAAAACCGGACAGAGCGCGCCGGAAAGAGCCGAGCATGATTTCAACCTGCGCGTTTTCCGGTTCGCTGTTTCCGGGTAATATGGCGCCGCGCACGAGGTTCTTTCTCAGCCGGGAAATTATTTCAAAATTGCGCTCGGAACACTTTTTCACTGCGGTCAGCCTCAGCGTCGGCTGCTGCGGACGCTGCCGGAATTTCTCGGCGGATTCCAGGGTGAATCCCGCGTCCGCCAGAGTTTCTTCCAGCAGTTCGCGCGGAAAGCAGAAAATATGATTCATGCCGGGATTTTCTGTTCCGAAAATCCACTGCGCGAGTTCTTCCCGCGCCGTTCTTCCGCCCGCGGCGAAAAGCGAGAATGCGGTTTCGATGTCCGGCGTTTCCATGACAAGCCTGCCGCCCGGCGCGAGAATCCGGTAACTTTCCGCTATAAAGTGTTTGGCCCGAAAAAACCCCAGGTGTTCGATAGCCTGCAGCGCCAGTATTTCGGTGGCCGAGGAATCGGGAAAATCCATATCCCACAGCGGCATCAGCCTGTCCGCCACGGCCGCGTTTAGGAGGTCAACGTTGACATAGCCGCCGCGGTAATCGTCACCGCAGCCGGCGTTAATTCGTATCACCGTTTTCCGCCGAAAAAGCGCGCCAGCGGGCCGTTTATATAAGCGTGCGCGTTGGCTTTCTGGCGGATTTTTAAAAGGAATTTTGAAAAGGGGTTTTTCATCTCTCCGGCAAGAATGGCCTTTTCGGTTCTGAGGAAGCAATAGGGGTCGTTGTGTTTTATCCCCGTCGCCATGAGCGACATTTCGTTGCAGCCCCCGCGGCAGGTTTTCGCGAATTCGCAGTCCGCGCAGTTGGCGCCCAGCTTCGCGCTGTCGAATTTGCGGTTGTAGGCGAAAGCCAGCGGGTCGTGCCACACTTCGTAGACGCTTTTCTGCCGGACGTTGGCTTCCACATAATCGTCATTCATCGCCAGGCAGCCTTTTATGCCGCCGTCGCTCTGGATGCCGAGAACCCGGATGCCCGCCTGGCAGCCTTCCCATTCGCACAGCATCAGGTTCGGGATAATGTGGGAGTGGTAACCCAGGTCGTGCGCGCCGATAACGGGCAGGCGCGTCGCGCCGTAGCGGTGCCTTAAATTGGCGATGAAAAGGCCGACCGAATAAAACTCGTCTTCGTCAAGTAGCAGCTCTTTTTTAAAGCGTTTGCCCTCGCCGCCGGCGGTCTGGATCTGCCAGGCGATTTTTTTATCCAGGAGGAGCTGCGCTATTTTTTCCAGTTCGTGGATATTCTGCTTATGCACCGTGGTTATAACGCTTACCGGCAGATTGCGCTTAAGGCACATATTTATAAAGTTCCATGACCGGTCGAATGCGCCTTCCAGCCCGCGGATACTGTCGTGCAGTTTCGCCGTTCCCGCGTCAAGGCTGACCGCCACGGCCCGGGGCGAGAGCGTCGCCAGTTTATCCGCCGTTTCTTCCGTTCCCGCGACGCCGTTGGTAATGACGGAAAGTTCCATTCCCAGCCCGCGTATTTTTTTCGCGATATGCTCCCAGTCCGGGTGCAGGAAAGGTTCGCCGCCCATAAGGGCCACGCCCCGGCAGCCGGTTGCCGCCAGATCCTCGCAGAGTTTCAGGGATTCCTCGAGCGACAGTTCGCGTTCTCGCGGCTGGCCCGCCGTGGCTCCGCAATGCGAGCATTTTAAATTACATTTAAGGGTCAGTTCCCATACGGCGCACCAGAGGGTGTGTTTTGTCATATTGTTTCCTTGCTTTCAGCGGTCAGGGGGAAGGCAAGCCCCAGCCACATGCCTGCGGCTATGATGGCGATAACAGAATATCCCGCCGCGGGAACCGCGCTGCCCATGGCTTTGAGCAGGGACAGCGAACCAGCTGTCACGCCTTTTGAAAAGCGGTAGGTGAACGCGTCCACAATCTGCTTCGCGCGGTAGCGCGCGTCGAACGACAGGGGGATATAAAACAGTTCTTTCGTCGCACGGAAAACGGAATAGTCCGTGCTTTTGAAAACGATGAAAGCCAGCGTGGCGGTTTCCAGCGAGGGATACATGAAAACCAGCACGGCTAAGCACACGTGCGTTAAAGGCAGGCCCGCCATTATGGTGCGGCTGGAAAGCCATTTGAGCGCGAACGGAGTGCCGATAAACTGAAGGAAGACCGCCGCGCCGTTCACCTTCATCCAGAAACTGCCCAGGAAGGCGGACCGTGCGTCCGTTGTCGTTATGGTGTTTTCGAGAATCTGGTAAAACTTCAGGTTCAAAACCGTGGAAAAAACCTGCGAGAGGAAAATTATCCCCATTAGATACATCAGCGGTTTTACGCTGAAAATAAGCGACAGATGCAGGTGTCCTTCCCTTCCGCCTTTTTCCTCCTGCGCGGGTTTCGGCTCTCCGGCGCATTTGTAGGCCGCGGCTATCAGCAGGGCGGCGGGTATTAAAACCAGCGCGGCTATTAAAATAAGATTTTCCGTGCCTATGCGCTGGGAATACATCTTGGCGATATAGCCTGCCGCCATGGGTCCCACGGCGCCGCCGCCGGCTATGGGCCCGTTATAAAGTTTCGCCTGCCGGCTGGAAAGGCTGCTGTTGATGAAAGACCAGAACTGTTCGACTAAAACCACGATATAGGCTTCGGCGAAAATGTAGTACAGGACTATCGCTTCTGGCATGTCTTTCTTCGCGCCCGCGTAGGCGGCAAGGAAAACCGCGCAGGAAACGCCCATGCAGATAAGCAGGGCTTTGAGCGCGCCGAATCTGGACAGTACCCGCGCGAACAGATAAATGAACGCGAACATGACGAACGGCACCGCGGTCATCGCGTAGGGCATGTTCGCCGTGCCGAAGCGTTCCATGAAAAGACTGGCGGCGGAAATCCTCACGAATTCGTAGCCGCCCACCATGAACGCGCTGGCGGCGGAAACGGCAACCATGGCGGTAATCAGGCGT
>JBAYFS010000191.1:0-4307 GCA_041667045.1 Elusimicrobiaceae bacterium
ACTTGCGGGACGCGCTCCGCGCGCTTTTGGAAGCGCAGGGCCTGGGCTATGAGCAAATTGGCGAAAGCAACACTTTTGTTATTAAAGAGTATTCCGAAACGCGCAGCCGGCTGGCTACCCGGATTTTCAGGCTCAAATATACCCAGCTGACAAATATTCCGACCCCCCAGATTAATCTTGGCGGCGGCTCCTCCAAAGGCGGTTTTTCCGCGGTTGCCTTAACCAAAGAGGCTCGTCCCGCCGCTGACGATAAGGACGGCGGCGGCTTTATCAGTGTAATCCAAAGCGCCCTTACTGATAAAGGGCGTATTCAGGTTTACGCTGAAACAAACAGCCTTATCATATCCGATATCCCGGAAAATTTTCCGAATATAGAGGAATTGATCGAAAAGCTGGATACGCCTGTTCCCCAGGTTATGATTGAGGTTTATTTCGTTGAAACGACCGTGGACACCAGCAAAAATTTGGGCATAAGCTACGGAACGGACGGCACTCTCGCGCAGTTTCAGGGCAATTCCCAGCTGGTTAATTTTCCTCTTACCATGAACGGTTCCGCCGCCGGGTTTCCAGCAATGGACTGGAGCCAGTTTAGCAAAGGGAGCGCCTATGTTGTCAACTCGAACGCATATTTCGGAGGCGTCAGCTTCGGCATATTGTCTTTCCAGCAGCTGGTTGCCACTCTCAAGGCCGTTATGACGGACGGGCAGGGCCAGTTCCTTGCCAAGCCCAAGGTAATGACTCTGAATAACAAAGCGGCTCAAATCGCCGTAACCGCTGACACGGTTGTCGAATTCGACGTAAAGCAATTTACCGGCGCCGGCTATTTGGGCGAGCAGAGCAAAACCGCCAAGCGGCAGGAAACCGGTATCACGCTCTGGGTTACTCCTCAGGTGAATGAAGGCGGCACGATAACGCTTACCCTAACCCCCCAGATAAGCAGGCCGCAAAACTCCACTTTTTTCCCGACCGACAAGGTGGTGGACACACAAAAGCGTTCCATAACCACCACCATACGAGTGAGCGACGGGTCCACCGTCCTTATCGGCGGACTGCTGTCTAATGAAGATTCCAACACTACGCAGAAAGTGCCCATACTCGGCGATATTCCTATTATCGGCAAGCTTTTTTTCTCGCAGGTTAACGATAAGAAAAGCAAACGTGAGTTGCTGATTTTCATTACCCCCAAGATAGTGAAAAACAACGGCTAGCATTTTGAAGTGAAAAAATTTGGAACTCCCTCCGGTTTCACCGGGGGGAGTTTTGTTTTCATGCAAAGCTCGTGGTGTTCTTAAACGAAAAACAGCCCCGGCGGAAATGCCGGAGCTGTTTTCGTCTGTTATAGCTGTTTATGACGAGGAAACACCTACCATGTCTTTTAACAGTTCGTCTATGCTCGCATAGCGGTCCGAAGGACTGGCTGATATGCACTTGTTGACGATAGCGTCAAGCTTAGGCGGAATATCCGGTATGATTTCCGAAACAGGCTTAAAAATCATCTTTTCTTTCTGCAGGTAGAAATTGGGGCCGCGGAAAGGGTGCTCGCCGGTAAGCATTTCGTACATGACAACACCGAGGCTGTAGATATCCGAACGCGAATCAAAGGTGCCCAGTTCCTGTTCCGGCGCCATGTACGCCAGGGTGCCGATGGACGCGCCGGTCAGCCGGATGATCGAATCTTTCGCCATGCGGGCTATGCCGAAATCGGTTATTTTGACCAGTCCGTCCTTTACCAGCATGATATTAGACGGTTTCAGGTCCCGGTGTATGATGTTATGCTTGTGCGCGTAGGACAGGCCGTTGCAGACCTGCTCCAGTATCCGCACCGCGTCATTCACCGGCAGACCTTCGGGCGAGTCGTCCAGTATTTTCTCCAGCGATTTTCCGTCAATGTATTCGAAAAGGATGAAGGTGATGTCTTCCTTCTCGATAATTTCATAGACGATTACAATGTTGGGGTGATTGAGCCTTGCCACCATGCGCGCTTCGTTGAGGAATTTATCGGCTTCTTTTTTCGAAAGAGTGAGTTCATCCTTCATTCTTTTAAGCGCGACATTGCGGTTGAGCGATTTGTCGAACACCTTGTAAACTATGCCCATACCGCCTTTGCCAAGTTCCTGCACAAGCTCCAGTTTTCCGCCTTTGAGCTGGCTTATGGCTTCTGCGTCCATATCAAGCCGGGCGGCCCTGGAAAACGGGACCGTTCTGGCCTGTATCTGCGTCGCCGGTGCGGCGGCAGCCGGAGCAGGCGTGTACGCCGGTTTATCTTCGGCGGGTTCCGAGCCGGGCTTCGCCGTCTCGGCGACCAACGCCGCTGCGGGTTTTTCTGCGGCGGGCGCGGAGACCGGTTTAGCCGTTGGCAGTCCCTCCGCAGGAGTTTCGTTGTCCGCCATGCCCAGTTTGACTCTTACGGCGCGATACCGTTCCAATGTGTCTTTGTATGCCGCGCCTGACTTTATAAGTTCGCGGTAAATGGCGTAGGCGCGGTCAAGAAAGCCTTTCTGCTCCGCGCAGGCGGCGAACTCGTAAAAGAATCCGGGCAGGTCCTGCGGGGTTTTTTCTAGGCGCACATGTTCCAGCATTTCTTCGGCCACGTCATAAAGGCCCATGCCGGAATAAATTTTCATGCAGACGCGGTAATCGTCCGGTTCCCACAGATCGCGGGAACGGCGGTTAAGAATGTTCAGGGCGTTCTGCAAATCGCCTTTTTGCGTCATGCTTTCTGCGATGCGCCACTGCATGTTAGGGGGAAGCATTTTCTCCACGGCTTCCACGGTTTTTCCGTCCTTGATGAAAATATTCAGCAGATACGTATAGTCTTCGTCGGAAAAGGGATTGCCGGACTCGCGGATAATATCGAAAACGCGTTCTGACAGGGCGGTTTCCCCTGTCTTGATAAACGCCGCCGCAACATCGAGATAAACCTTATTGCTGAAATTTTGGGCCCGCAGGGTGTTGAACAGGTCGTCGGCAGTGCCGCTGACGGAATAAAGCTCGACTAATTGCTGCGCCAGTTCAAAGCCGAACTCCGGGTGCTTAAGAATCCCGCTTATGTCGCCGGCGAGGCTGAACGCGCCCGGGATATTGCCGCCCTTCGCCATTTCAAGCGCGTATGAAATGATGTCTTGTGGGGGCAGATTCTCCTCCGCCGCCATGTAGTCCGGTGTTCCGGCGTTGACGTACAGATCTATGATTTCACGAGCCGTGAAAGTTTCCGGAATATAGGGGTCCTTAACCGTCGCCTTGAATTTCGAGAAAAAACGCAGCGCGTCTTTATGCCGGCCTTGTTTGGGCAGTTCCTTTACAAAATGCGCCAGATGCTGTGGCGGCCAGTTGCCCGCCTCCAGCTGTTCCGGGGTGTCGAAAAGCTCAAAGAGCTGCTGGGGTGACAGTACCGCATCGTCACAGCCGAAGCGCTTAAGTTGCAAATAGAAAGCGCGCGCCTTGTCTTTTTTCCCCTGCGCCAGCATTTCAGCCATGCGTTCGGACGCTTTTTCCTTTAGCATCAGGCGCATGCTGCGGCGAAATTTATAAACCAGGTAGAAAGTGCCCGCGCCCAGGATAAACAGGACGGAAAAGATAAACATATTCCTGCCCCGGCGGTAGGTTTTGCTTGTTTTTTCGATCAGTTGTTCAACTTCCGGAGTCATTTTAAACCCGCCGGCTTTTTTAAAGGCGGCATATGCCTTGTGGCTGCCGTAAACCGGTATGATCGAGCGCATGGCCGTCATGCCTTCGTTAAAGGCGTTTTGATAATTATTCTGCAGAACCCGCTGGTCGTAAGCCCACGGCGTGGACCAGACTGAAACGGAGGAATCCTCCCCGCCAGCTACGGCCATTTCCCCGTTGGGCGATAAGGCTACGGATAAAATCCCTTTTTTACCCGCGGCGTATGTTTGGCTTACGGAGTTGTTGTTAACCACCCAGAGCCGTGCGTTGCCGTCCGCCCCGCCGGCGAAGATAAAGCGTCCGTCCGCGGAAAAGACCATGGAGAAAGCGGTTTTCCGGTTTCCTTTCAGCGGCTGGTCCAATGTCAACGCAGGCACTTCCCAAAGCTTTATCTCATCGTCTCCGCCCGCGGTGGCGAGCGTTTTTCCGTCCGGGGAAAAAGCCATTGAATAAACAAAGGAGTCGTGCGCGTTGAATTGCTTGACCAGCGTGAACGTGTCGGTGGTCCAAACCTGGACACTGCCGTTCTGCCCGCCTGCCGCCACATAGCTGTTGGAAAGCGCTACGGAGAAAACTTCCGTTCCCGTGTACAGGTTTTTCACCATATCAAACGAGCCGTTTCTCCAGATGCGGATGCCGTC
>JBAYFS010000192.1:0-4271 GCA_041667045.1 Elusimicrobiaceae bacterium
CCGGCCTTCATGCGCGCGTCGTGCAGTTTTGAGCAAAGCGGAACAAGTTTGCGGCGCACGCTTTCCATTTCGGTGCGGATCTCGCCTTCTTTAAGATCTGAAAAATCCAGGTCGTCTATTTTCCGTTTAAGCTCTTCCTGGCGATTGAGCACATCCGGTATATCAGGACCGTATTTCATTTTAAGCCGCTTTATATTTTCGTCGCGCGCGAGAACGGAGTCAAGCTCGGCCGAGTCGGAAACTATCCCTTTGGCGCAGGCGGAGATTTCCGACGAAACCTCCTCCAGCTGGGCCAGCGCGCCGTTAAGCATATCGGCGGCGGAATTGAAACCAGCGTCAATTTCCGCGAGTTCGGAAACCAGTTTTATGGCCGCGCCCGCTTTCTCCACGGCGGAACCTTCGTCGGCGTATAACAGCGCGTAAGCCTGCCCGGACAAAGAAGCCAGCTTCTCGGCGTTTTTCAGCCTGGGCAGCCGTTCGGCTATTTCGGCGTCTTCGCCCGCCCGCAAATGCGCGCCCGCTATTTCATCGGCCTGAAAACGGTATAAATCCAGCAGGCGTTCTTTTTCCTCTTTGCTCATGGCTTGGGACTGAAGCCGGTTCTCCAGTTCCCTGAGTTTGCGGACCAGCAGGCGTATTTCGTCAACGGCCTTTTCCAGTCCGCCGAAACGGTCCAGCAGTTCCAAATGAACCGACGGTTTTAAAAGAGTCTGGTGGTCATGCTGCCCGTGAAAATCAACAAGCCCGGCGCCTATGTCCGCCAGAACGGACACGCTCACCGGCGAACCGTTCACATAAGCCCTGCCCCGGCCTTTGCAATCCAGTTCGCGCCGCAAGGTAAAAGTTTCTCCGGAAATAGCGTATTTTGCGCGCAGGGCCGCGCCCAGGGACTCGGAACTGAAAACCGCCGAAACCTCCATCCTGCCCGCGCCGGAACGGATAACTACGGCACTCGCCCGTCCGCCCAAAGCGAACCCCAGCGCGCCCACCAGAACCGATTTCCCCGCGCCCGTTTCGCCGGAAAAAACGTTGAGCCCCTGCCCGAATTCCACATGCAGGTCATCAATAACGGCGAAATTTTTCACGCTAAGGGTTTTCAGCACGGAGGGCTCACTCTCCCCACTTAAGCTTTCCGCTGAGCACGTTGAAATAATTATACTCCGGCGGAAGCAGCAGATTGACTTTATCGTCCCCCATGCGGACAACGGCCTCGTCGCCTTCTTCCATGGGGTAATTCACCTGCCCGTCAACGGAAAAAACCGGACGGCGCAGTTCCAGCGCGGTCGAAAAATCCGGCGTTATGCGGATGGTCATGCTGCCCGGCAGAACCAGCGGACGCTGCGTCAGCGTGTGCGGGCAGATGGGCACAAGCAGCAAAGCCTGCATTGAAGGGTAAATGATCGGCCCGGAAGCCGCCAGCGCATATGCGGTGGACCCGGACGGGGTGGCTACGATAAGCCCGTCGCAAAGATACGGTTTGGCGAACACGCCGTCAATATCGGCGTCAATTTTTATGGCGCGCGGAGTCATGGCGCGCACAATGCAATCGTTTAACGCCATAACGGGACCCTGCACTATCTGTCCGGCCCGCTCCACATGCGCGGTTAAAAGGCTGCGCGCGTTAGCCACGAACCTGCCGTTAAAAATATCGTCAAAACGCCCTTCGAATTCCTCCGCCTGCAAAGTGCTCAGAAAGCCCAAAGAGCCGGCGTTTAGCGGAAGCAACGGAATGTCCAGTCCGGACAAATCGCGCGCGGCGTGCAGGACGGTTCCGTCCCCGCCGATGGAAATCACCAGATCGGCGTCTTCCTTCCATTCAGAGTGTTCATAGCAGGGGATGCTGGAGAATGTGACGCCCTTGCGCCGGAGAATGGCGGAAACCCGGTCATTCCACATGGAAGCCGAAGCTTTGCGCTCGTTATAAAAAATTGCGACTTTGCTGTATTTATATGTCATAGATATGGTTGTCCGCCGTCAGCTGAAATTATATCAAATCCTTAGCGTTGCAACGCGCCGGTTGAAAAGGAGCCGGATTCTGTGCTCACAAGATAGGAAACCGAATCCAGGTCCGGGTTCCCGCTGTAAAAAGAACCAGCGCGGAAACCGCCGTCCTCCGGCATTTGCGATTCGATGACCAGCCGCCCGCTTTTATCCGACAAATCCAGCTTCTCGCCGGGCCATAGCCTTTTGACCGGAACGCCTTTCCCCTCAAGTTCCATGAGGATGGCTGCCGCCCGAGAACCGACCGGCCCGTAAGGCAGAATGACGTTTTCAATGCCGACTATCCCGCGCAAACGGTCCAGTCCGCCGATATCCTGTTCGGACAAAGACGGGGCCAGAAAAACCCGCACGTTCCGTCCGCCCAGGGCAAGCACGCCTTTGGCGGCGTCCTCGCCCGAACAGCCGGAGCCCTGCAAAACGGTGAAGCCGCTTTTGCTTTTAAACACGCTAAACTCCCGGTTCCGCGCGGAACTTATGTAAAATTCGTCCTTTGCCGGGAGGACAGTCCAGACGGAAAAAGCGATTAGACCCGCGGCGGCGATCCGTTTCCAAGGAAACCAGCCCTGCCGTATGAAACGCAAGTGAAGCAGACACATAATGAGGGAGTAATAAAGCGCGGTCACACCCCAGCCGGGCGAGGGAACCCACAGCGCGGCGAAAGGCAAGCCGGCAAAAAACCTGACCAGCCACAAGAACAAATCGGTCAGGCCCGCGGTTACGGATACCGCCAGAAATAACGGAAGTTTGAAAGGCAGCAGCGCCAGAAACGGAACGGCGAACCCCGCGAACATCACAACACCGGCAAGAGGAACCAGAAAAAGATTCGAAACCAGACCGGACACGGAAAACCTCTGGAAATATGCCGCCAGAACCGGCAGCAGCATCAGCTGGGCGAACAGGCTCATCAAGGCTATTCTGCAAACATAGAGCAGCCATCGCGGCATTTTCATGTCGGGAGCCAGCCCCGCGAAGCCGAGTATTATCCCCCCGCTTGCCAGACAGGACATGGCAAAATCCGCCCTCAGGATTGACAGCGGATCCGCTATCAGTATCCCGAACGCGGCCAACAGAAGACCGTTTAAAATTCCGCTCTCCCGCCCCAGAAGATAGCCGCCGGCTCCGGCGCAGGCCATGATAAAAGCGCGGGCAAGCGGGGCCTCGCCTCCGGCGCATAAGGTGTAAAATCCTGCGCACAAAACCGCCGGGATAACCGCGTACTGACGGCGGACGAGGAAAAAAGCGCAGAGGAAAAACACGCCGAAAGTGACAAACCCCACGTTGGAACCGGACGCCACCAGCAAATGCATGGCGCCGGAATCGCGGAACGCTTTGGACAGGGAATCCGGTATTTCAACCCGCTCGCCGAGCGTTATTCCGCCCAGAACCGCGCTTTCCTCCGCCGAAAAATTTTCATGCAGAACGCCCAGCATGTATTTGCGGACGGAGTTGACCGTCCGGTAATAAAACGGCGGCGCGTTTTCCACGGTCACGCCGGTTGCCCTTAAAACCTGAAAAATACCCTGCGAAGCCAGATAGGCGGCCCAGCTGAATTTCCCTGCCCGGCCCGACGGCTCGGAGATAAGCGCGCCGAGCCTGACGCGGCTTTTAAAATCCGGCGCCTTTTCAAGCATTTCCGAATAACTTAACGGAGCCGCGCCCGCGGCATGGGAACACGCGGAGCGCGCGGCGCAGTCCCGCCCGACGCCGTCCCCGGTCTGGGGCGGACCCACGGCGACATACACTTTGTTTCCGAAAGGTTTTTCGTCAAGAGAATCGGCCCGCAGAATAAACGCGTAACCGCCCGCGTTTTTGCGCGGAAAACTTTCCACGATTCCTGTTACGGAAACCTGCCCGCGACCTTCTATTTTAACAGCAGGCTGAGGCGGGCGGAATTTGAAAAAGACAAACAGGAACAGCGCGTAGAGACAGAAAAGGAGGAACAGCGGACGTTTGTAGAATGACCTGTGCATTACTATAAACTGGTGCGCCCCTTGAGCGCGTAACCGAGGGTCAGCTCGTCGGTATAGTCCAGATCGCCGCCCAGAGGCACGCCGTAGGCGATGCGGGTGATTTTCGGCACCAGCCCGCGCAGTAAATCGGCTAAATACAAGGCGGTTGACTCGCCTTCGGTGTCCGGGTCGGTGGCGACTATCACTTCCGTAACGCCGCCCTGAGCGGCTTTGATTTTAGTGACAAGCTCCCGTATCCGCACGGAGTCAATGCCGATGCCGTCAATCGGCGAAACGGGGCCGCCCAGTACGTGGTAATAA
>JBAYFS010000193.1:0-4261 GCA_041667045.1 Elusimicrobiaceae bacterium
CTGTCTTCCGTAATGCCCGGAAGGAATTTCCTGGCGTTTTCGAAGAAGATTCGGCGGTTGTTTTGGTCCACCGTATAGTTCATATCAAAAACCTCGAACGCGCTCGGCCCGACTCGCACGCCGCTTTCCAAATCCGGAGTCAGATGCATGCCGAGGCTCAGTTCTCCCGGCATGGGGTAGAGTAGTCGCGATATTTTCACACCGCCTTTAACCCTGAAATATTCGCCTTTTATCATGCGCTGGCGGTAGCCGGCTTTTTCTATATCTATCCCCGCCATCGCGGCGACTTCGGGCGCGCCGTGCCCCGCGCAGTTGATCAGGATGCGGGTTAAAAACGGATCCTGGTTTTCGGCGGTGACGATAAAACCGTCCTTCGTTTTTTCAATTTTTTTAACGGGCGATTCCGGCAGGAAAATAGCGTCGTTTGCGGCGGCTTTTTTCAGGAGCGAGTCCATAAACAGATCGGTGCTGAAAATCCCCGTGGACGGCGACAGCAGCGCGCCCTTGGCCGTCACTTCCGGCTCGAGCTTTTTTATCTGCGCGGGGTCTAGGTACTGCAAATCGTTGACTCCGTTTTCGTTTCCAATTTTGAAATAATGGCGCAGCCCGTCCATTTCCTTGTCGGTGAAGGCCACGATTATTTTCCCCGTTTTGTTCACCGGAATATTGTTCTTTTCGCAATAGTCATAGATAAGCTGCTTGCCGGCGACGCAGAATTTGGCTTTGAGCGAGCCGGGGGTGTAATAAATGCCGGCGTGTATGACTTCTGAATTGCGGCTGCTGGTTTCCTGTCCGTGCCGCGGGTTTTTTTCGAGCAGGGCCACTGTCCTTTCCGGGCTGGCAAGCTTCTGCGCCACGGAAAGGCCGACTACTCCCGCCCCTACGATTGCTATGTCAATTTGGTCCATGATTTACGCTCCTGGTTTTTTTGCCGCCGAGCGGTAAGCTCGCGGTTATCGTGATTATATTTTTGTCGCACCCTGCCGTTATGTCTCCGCCGTGGCTGTGGACGATATGTTCCGCCAGCGCCAGCCCCATGCCGCCGCGCCTGTCATTACGCCTGTCGAACGTGATGGGGGAAACGGAGAATAACGAGAACATTTTGCCGGGCTTTCCTTTGAAAGCGCTTGCCGCGCGGGCGGTGAAAATTATCTGCGCGCAGTTCCCGCTCTCTTCCACGGCAAGGCGCGCGGTTTTGATCTTGGGCGAAAAGGACAGAGCCGACATGGTTATCTCATAGATAAGGTCCTGGAGCCAGTGCTCCGCGATTTTTACCGGCAGTTCGCGGTCTGTTACCGAGACTGTCATCTTTATGCCTTTTTCGCCCAGCGCTTTGCGCATGTCGTGAAAAATCTTTTTTGCCTGTTCCGCCAGGTCGCCGCATTCGCCTGACGGTTTTATCAGGTCCAGGTCAAAGCCCACGACGTTAAGCAGTGTATTGATGGTTCCGCTTAGGCGCAGTATGGATTCGCGCGCCAGCCCCAGCTGACGGATCTGCTCCGCGCTCAATTCGCCGGCATAGCCTTTGAAAAGATACTCCACATAGCCGGACGCCCCCACAAGCGGGCTTTTGAGCGCGTGGGAAAGCGAACTGAAAAACTCTTTCCGTTCGGCGGTGTTTTTCCGGGGAACGGAGAAAAAAGTTTTCCCTCTTTTCCGTTTACTTCGCCTGAGCTTTTTCATTGTGTCCCAGGGCCAGCTTATAGCCGTAGCCCTTCACTGTTTTGATAAAGTAACCTTTCGGGCCCAGCTTGGCCTTCAGCCTGCGCACTGACATTTCAATGGCGCGCGACCTGGAAATGAAATCATGCCCCCAGATGTGCTGGGAAAGGAATTCCTTGCTTATGACTTTACCGGGTTTTGAAAGGAAAATTTTAAGCAGTTCAAATTCCTTGGGCCACAGCGCCAGGTCTTTGGCTTCGCACCGGCAGGTGTGCTTTTCCGGGTCCAATTCGATGCCGCCGTGCACAAGAATCGGATTGGTTTTTTCCTCGGGGGCGAAACGCCTTAAAAGCACTTCCACGCGGGCGAGCAGTTCGTCAACCTGAAACGGTTTGGTCAGATAATCGTCGCCGCCCATTTTAAGGCCGAGCACTTTGTCGGTGGTGCTGTCTTTCGATGTCAAAAACATTATGGGAATCCCGCTTGTTTCATGGCGGGATTTCAGTTCCCGGCAAAAATCCAGCCCGTCGCCGTCCGGCAGACGCCTGTCGGCGATAACGATGTCCGGCGGGTGTTCTTCAAGCAGTTTCTGCGCCAGTTTGATGTTTTTCGCTTTTTTGACGACATACGCTTCTTTTTCCAGAATCTGTCCTATCAGATGCGCTATGGTCGGGTCGTCTTCGAGCAGAAGCACCGTGGTCTTTTTTTTCATACGGGCTTCTCCTGCTGCGCGGGCAGGGTGAAAAACACCACGGTTCCCGTGTCGGGAGAACTTTCAACCGCGATGGCGCCGCCCTGGATCTCCACCAGTTTTTTGCAAAGGGCGAGCCCTATGCCCAGGCCTTTGTATCCGCGTTCCGGCTTTATGCCCGGCACCTGATAAAATTCGGTAAACAGTTTGCCCTGCTTGCTCAGCGGGATGCCGGCCCCGGTGTCTTTCACGTGGAAAATCACGGTATTGTCCTCGCGCTGCGCGCCGATGCAGATAGTGCCGTTTTCGGGAGTGAATTTGATGGCGTTTGACAGCAGATTGACCAGCACCTGGAAAGTCCTGTCCGGATCGCCGAACGTGTTAAGTTCTGGCGTAGGGATTTTCACTTCTATTTTTATGTCGGCTTTCTGGATCTGCTTGGCGTAAAGGCTTACGGTTTTCAGAATGATTTCTTCAACCCTGAAATTCCTCTTGGCGAGGGGGAAGCTGTCCCCGCCCAGTTTCACGAGGTCTAGTACGTTGTCTATGAAGGTTTGGAACCGTTCCGCGTTTTCAGAGATGTTATCCAGATATTTCATCTGCTCGTCGGTGACGGGGCCCGCGCCGCCTTTCATTATGAATTCGGAATAGCCCTTGATAGCCTGCATGGGTGAACGGAATTCATGGCTTATCGTTATAACAAGCTCCATAAACCGCTGTTTCAGGGAGGTTATTATTCCCTCTATTTCCTGCAATTCGTTGGTGAGCTGGGAAAAAACGTTTTGCGTGTTCTGGTGATCCGGCGTGCGGTCGAGCATTTTTCGCGCCTGTTTCTGTATGCCGATGAGGCGGGTTTCCAGCTTCGTAGACATATAGTATACGATAATGCCTATAAGCAGTAACGCGCCCAGATTGACGGTGATTATCTTAACCAGCGTGTTGCGGGTTATCGCGATTATTGATTCCTGGACCTGCTTTTCCGAAATGCCTATTTTAATTACGCCCAGGAATTTTTTGTCCTTATCGTAGACCACGTTCAGGTATTCCGTAACCAAACCTTCCGGGTAGGAAGCGAAACTGCGCGTTGTTTCTCCCGTAACGCGGAGCATGCGTTCGGTGTACGGATCGGTTTTGGTCAGATTCATCATCCATACATATTGGGGCAGGCTTTTAACTATATAAGCGATTTTATCGTCGGCGTCCTGAAACGCGACGTACACGATGTTCTGGTCTCGAAACGCCATATTGGAAAGCATTGTGTATTGGGACAATTTTTCTTTATTGTCGCTTAGCGGGGCGGTCGTGTCCCATTTGTGGAATAAAGACTGGGAAAACTCCGCGGCTATCTGCCTTGCCGACTGTATGGCGCGGGACCGGTAATTCTCTTTTTGCAGGTGCAGTATCATGCTGGTAAGCACCGCGAGCATGAGGGCGGTGTACACCAGCGCCGCTATGGTTATTTTCGTGCGCAGGGACATGTTTCCCGGAAGCAGATATTCTTTTATTTTTTTGATAAGCATTTGTTCACGGTTGCTTTAATTTCGTCAATGGAACACGGCTTGAGCAGAAACCCCAGAATGCCGCATTCGGTCCACAGCGCGGAGCACGCCAGCGGGTGGGCGCCTGTTACCACGTATTTCGGGATAGCCATCGCCTCCGGCGCAGTCTGTTTCAGACGCGCGCAGAAAGCGTTCGCGTCGCCGTCGGACAGGGTGTTGTCCAGAAAAATCACGTCAATACCGCCTTCCGCTATCCTATCAATAGCCTCGGAAATGGAGCCGGCTTCCTCCGTATCCATCATCAGTAGTTTTTCCGCCACGGTCTTGAAAAATCCCCTGCTGGCGGCGTCATCATCAATGAGAAGAATTTTAGACATTACTCACCCGTATGCTTTATCCTATTATATGC
>JBAYFS010000194.1:0-4126 GCA_041667045.1 Elusimicrobiaceae bacterium
AACGCCAAGCGAATTTGCGAAAAACGCGGCCCACACATGGAAGTTAACAACTTGAGGACTGTCTAACAACTGGGGGAAGGTCACTGTTGCTTAAAATAAGTCTAGCAAAAATGCCGACTCAGTATTTAGAGTTTATTACAGGTAATCCCAAACTCTGAGTCAGACCATAAATATTTTATCGTTGGGGAGGGTCTGGGGACCTGAGGATATTTAGTCGTGAGCGCTGGTGCGCCAGACGGCTATCAGGATGAAGGGTGAAAACAATACGGTTGTTGCGAAGGAATAGCGGTCGCGCACAACGGTCAGCATTGATATGATCAGGTGATTCATCACAGCCATCGCGATTCCCAGCAGCATGAATTTCCTTAATTTACCGTCTTTGCTTTTGGCTATAATCCAAAGTCCGGCCACAAAGAACAAATAATAGCCGTAAGACAGTCCGAGGACGAATTTTCCCGCGACGAATTTAAAAAATTCCGGCGCGTGGTTTTTCATTAGTTTCGGCCATACCCTGCTGACGAAAATTCTTTCCCTGTACCGGGCTTCTTGTGGATTTTGTTTTTCCGCGTCGGGCATGAATGTGGATAGGGAATGCCATAGGAGCGGGGAATAAATATCTTCATCATATTTGGCGGACATATCCGGTTTCCCGATATAGTCCAGTACTTTTTGCATCACATATTTGTCTTCCGGCAGAGACAGCGCCGCCACGTCTTCCGGCCCCGCGAAGTGGGCAAGCGTGGCGAACATATGGAAATGTCCGAAACCGCAATCGGTAAAATTTTTGTTGAAATGCAGATTATACGCCCGTTCCGATATGCCGGTTAAGCATACGGCAACTAAAATTGCGGAAAGCGTTCCGGCTAATTTCTTCCATGTTCTTGTTTCGCGGGCGCGAATAAAGGCGAAAAGCGCAATCACGGGATACATGAACGCTGTTTGCGGTTTCATAAGGCAGCCGATGAAAGTGATGCTCACGGCCCGAGAAAAATTGTGTTGGGTTTCCTCAAAAATGTCCTTTATGATAAAGCCAGCGGCGGTTAATACCGCGGCGTACATAAAAGCTTCCGGTCCGATCAGAGCGGCTCTGCCGCTGGCGACGGGCGAGAGCAGAAGCATATCGCAAAAAACGAACAGCGGATCCGGCAGATTGAAGTGTTTTTTCAACACTTTCGAGAGAAAAAACGCCGCGCACATAACGGCGCTGGTTTGCAGTATGACTGTTGCGGCATAGGCGAGATCCGGAAAGACTTTCGTCAAAACGTCCAGCAGCAGCGGGTAGCCCGGCGAACGCAGCATGCTGTGCTGGAGATAGCTGGCGCTGTCGGAGGAGAGTTTAAACTGGCTGAAAAGACCAAGCATCAGGAAGTTGCACGCAATAATGAAAAGTTCCGCGTTGCTTAGCCGTGACGGGTTCGCGGCATGTTTTTGCGCCGCATCGGGATTTTTACTTGTCTTTTGAAAAAGTGAAAGTGGCATTGCTTGTATTATACGCAATCTTTTCGCGGCGGACACCGGGTTTCTTGCGGGGGAGAGAGCCGGAGCGGCTCCGCTATGTTTTACCGCCATAGTGTTTTGTAAAATATTGGCTATGGAACAGAACGCTATTTTACCGCATAAAAATTATACGGGCCGCGTTTTTGCGGAGCTGGACCTTGCCGGGGCCGACCTGTCCCGCTGTGAGTTCGCCGGCTGCACTTTCAAAAGCTGTAATTTTTCCGGCGCGCTGCTGCAAGACACCGCTTTTTCGGAATGCGCTTTTATTATGTGCAATTTTTCCGGAGCGAAATTCGTCGGCGCGCGTTTCCGCGGTGCGGTTTTTTCGGAAAGCAAATTCATGGGCGTGGATTTTACGCGCATACAGCCGCTTCTGCTGGCGTGGGAATTTGCGGGCTGCGCGCTTGATTTCTGCGATTTCCGAGGTCTGGCTTTAAATCGCAGCCGGTTTGAAAACTGTTCCCTGAAAGAAAGCTATTTTGACGGCTGCGCTCTTGAGAAAGCCTTTTTCGGCGGTTCGGATTTGCGCGGGGCCGTGTTCTCTAATTCCGATTTGCGCAACGCTGATTTCCGCGGCGCGCGCAATTGTCTGCTGGACCCTTCCAAAAACAAAACCCGCGGTGCGAAGTTTTCTTTGCCGGAAGCGGCCGGCCTGCTGGCTCCTTTCGGCATAGAACTTGAATAAAACCGGTGCGATTGTATTATCAAAGTGTTTGCCGCGCGTACTGGCGAGAGTTTACGCGCTGGGAAACCGGCAGGGTTTTTTATTAATGTTTGACACTGGAAAAAACAACCTATACAATAGCCTAGGGGGATTACATAATGGGTTATTTTCGCATACCGTTTATAGTTCTTACTTTGCTTTTTACTTCAGGCAGCGTTTTCGCTTTTGAGCCTTCCGGCTATCCCGGCGCAGTGTGGATGGTCGCCGGCAGAGAGGCCAACGGCATTGAAGGCACAAATACTCAGGGACTTGTGCGCCAGGGTGTCGAGCTGCTGCGGCTCGACGACGGACCGGGTTTTCAGGTTTACGGTCAGTTTAACTGGCGGTTTCGGAGCATTAATCAGGATTATTACAATTCATACACGCCTTATCTGGGCGCGATGGTGTCGTTTAAGTATATTGATTTGGGTATGGAATTCGGCTGGCCCCATTATACCGAAATTAGCAGGGAGCTTAGGAGTAATGATATTTTTGCCAGCTGGTACCGTTACTGGAGCCTTACGGAGTGGCGCAATGACCGTTTGCTCAAAGCGCTTCCTCTTTCCACGTGGGGAAACGCGTCGTATGATTTAAAGAACGAGGACGGTTCTTCCACGATGGGCTGGATTAAGCTGGAAGCTGATGTGCTTTGGCTGCCGCACAACTTTATGGCCGGGCCCTATGTTTCCTATAGCTGGCGTTTGCGGACTCGCAACGCGGACTATTTCAATATGCAGGGCGTGTCGTCCGGCCTTGCCATTGGAAACGGTTCTCTTTCTGCTGGCGTGGAATATGCTTGGCAGCAGTATCCCGAGCTTCACAGGAAAACAAACAGCTTTCAGTTTTATATCACCTATTATACCGCCTGGGATTTAAAGAAGCTGGCCGCTGTGGATTAACATCTTCAGCGCGAGAAGTCTTCCGCCGACGGAATAGTGCCCGGCGTTATGTAAACCGAAGCGGGCAGCGGCGCCCAGTGTCCGCCTTTCTGTTTGTAAATGTATCCGAAACCCACCTTCAGCACCGCCGCGTTTTCATTTTCAGCCGCGAATTCCGTTACGGGGATTTCCGCCGCGATTTTTTCCGGCGAAGGCGCGGATGCTTCGTAGGGATTTTCTTTTAAAAATTCGGCGAGCAGCCAGGCTAAAGCCTGCAGGCTTGCCGGTTTTGTTATAATCTGGGTTTTCGTGTTTTCCCGGGGGAAGCTTTTTCCTATCAGTTTCACCGCCATGGGCAGCACGGAAATGGCCGGCAGCGGTATTTCCCGCACGTCTTTCGGCTGCATCTTTGTGCCCGTGAGCGCGGCGCCGTGTTCCGGTATCAGCACAATGACGGCGTTGCGCCCTGATTTTTTAATCACTTCAAAAAACTCCTCAAACTGGGCGAACATGGTGCGCAGCCTTTCGCCGTAAGCCGCAATATCGTCCGGGTTTCTGGGCTCGCCCGTATTATGCGCGCCGATATGAAGATTCGCCGTGTTGTAATATAACACGGCCCTGGGTTCGTTTGAAGCGGAGCGCAGTCTCCAGAATTTGCGCAGCACCGCCGCGTCGGCGGACATGGGCGAGTCGTCAAACATGCGGGTTGTTACGGGCAGATCGGAAATGTCTATGGGAGGTTCGGCGTGTCCGTATTTCGGGACGCTGCTGCGGAAGTCCGCGTATTTTCCGTCATGATTGAACATGGTGTAGGCTTTGTATCCGGCGGCGCGCAGATTATCCATAAGGTAACAACCGGGCGGAGAGTCGGCATAAAGCAGGGGATGGGGCAGCTGGCCGCAGGAGGACTTTAAAACGCGCAAAGCCGACGGGCCGCTGTAGGAACAGGCGGCGCTGAAGTCGGTGAAAACATAATTGAATTTGTTTAAAAACGGCAGCGCGTCCACTTTCGCGTCCTTAATATCCGACCACGACAGGGAGCAGACGT
>JBAYFS010000195.1:0-4114 GCA_041667045.1 Elusimicrobiaceae bacterium
CCTTCGAAAAACTGGTCGGCAGGGTAATTTTCGAGCTGGGCGATAACAGTTCGACACGCCGGAATTCAGAAAATTCACCGCGCTGATACGCGAGCAGGAAGCCATAGACAATTACCCGCTGACACTAAACGGACAGTCTGCTTCGCTCAACGCGCATCTGCTTTACATGGAGAGTGATACCGAACCCGGAATATTTATCTCGCTGTCCATGGGAAGCGGCCAAACGGACAAAGAATCCGTGGACGACACTTATTTATACCTTCAGCGGATAATTAAACTTAACCAGGCCATGATGTCCGCCATACCGATACCCGTTTTTTACAAAGACAGGCAGGGCCGCTATATCGCCTGCAACAAAGCTTTCACGGAGTTTCTGGGAGTAACGGAAGAACAGATAAAAGGCAAAACGGTTCTGGAAGTCTGGCCGGAACAGCACGCCGAGGATTATCATCAGCGGGATCTGGCTATTATGGACAGTCCCGAACGACAGATTTATGAGTATAAACTCTGGGACAAAAACGGACAATACCATCCGATAATTTACGCGAAAGACGTTTTCCGGGATGAAAACGACCAAGTCGCCGGCATAGTAAGCACTTTTATAGACATTACCGACCGCAAACGCGCGGAAGAAATGGTTCTGGAAAGCGAGGAACGGTTCCGGCGCATATTCGAGGACGGCCCGATAGGAATGGTGATAGCAAATGTGGACTGCACCTTCAGCCGCGTAAACTCGGCGTTCTGCAAAATGCTGGGCTACGTGCCGCATGAACTCCTCGGGCTGACACCGATGGATATAACGCATTCGGAAAACCTGCCGAGCAATATTTCCAATATCCAGCAATTGATTGCCGGAGAAATTTCGGTTTATAAGACCGAAAAACGCTATATCCGAAAGGACGGAAGTTATGTCTGGGCCGACACAACCGCTACGGCCATCCGAGACAAAAACGACAAATGCCTTTACACCTTAACCATGATAGAGGATATCACGGACAGGAAAAAATATGAGGCCGAAATACTGAAATTGAACTCCGAGCTGGAAGCCCGCGTGTCTCACCGCACTAGAGAACTTAAATTGGCCAACGAAAAGCTTGAAAAAGAGGTAGCGGAACGAAAACTGGCCGAAGCGGTTTTGCGGGAATCCGAGGAAAAGTTCCGCGACATGACAGAAATAACAAGCGATTGGCTCTGGGAAGTCAATACGGAAGCGGCCTATACCTATGTAAATTCAAAAGTGCGGGATATTTTAGGCTACGAGCCGGAAGAAATCTTAGGGAAAACACCTTTTGATTTTATGTCACCCGAGGAGATAAAACGTGTCGGACCTGTTTTCGAGAGTTATACGAAACAAAAGAAATCTTTTTCGTTTCTCGTAAATAACAACATTCACAAAGACGGGCATTTAGTCGTTCTTGAAACCAGCGGTGTTCCCATTTTTGATGAAAATAATGTTTTTCGCGGATACCGGGGTATTGATCGCGATATAACGGAACACAAAGCCGCAGAAAATGTCCTGCGCGAATCCGAGGAAAAATTCAGAAACCTTTTCGAATCGTCGCGCGACATGCTGATGATTCTCGATGAAGGCGGCCGCGTGATTGAATGCAATCCCGCAAGCTGCAAAATGTTCGGTTACACCGCCCAGGAAATGCTCGGCATTACGCCATGGGACGTTTCTCCGAAATTCCAGCCCGACGGAACGCCCTCAAAAGAGGGAGCGCTGGAAAAAGTAAAGCAGGCCCTTGCCGGAAAAACCGAACCGTTCGAATGGGTTAATATCCGCAAGGACGGAACCCCCATTTACGTGGAAGTTATCATATCGCCGATGGAACTAGGCGGAAAGAAAGTGGTGCAGATAATAGATCGCGACATAACCGAACGCAAATTAGCCGAGAAAGGGCTGCGGGAATCCGAGGCGAAATTCAAAAATCTTTTTGAAAGTTCCCGCGACGCGATCATGATACTAGCCGACGGCAAGTTCGCAGACTGCAATCCGGCCACCCTGAATATGTTCGGTTATTCCAAAGACGAGTTCTGCAAAATAACACCCTGGGACGTGTCTCCGGAAGTCCAGGCGAACGGCACCCCCTCAAAGGTTGCGGCTATGGAAAAGATTAATAAGACTCTCGAAGGCCACAGCGCCCCGTTCGAGTGGATACATATCCGCAAAGACGGCACGCCTTTTTTCGCGGACATAACGCTTTCCCCCATGGACTTAAACGGAAAAAAAGCGGTGCAGGCCATAGTGCGCGACATGACCAAGTATAAGGCAATGCAACGGGAAATAATGGAAACAAAGAAAAAACTGCAAACCGTGCTTGATACCGTGGATGTCGCCGTATATGAAAAAGACAAGGACGGCCGCTATACGCTCGTCAACCGCAAGTATGAAAGCGCTATTGGAATAAAACAGGCCGGGGTTATAGGCAAAACAGACGCGGAATTCTTCCCCCCTGAAGCCGCCAAGCTGTTCGCCGAGGAAGACCGGCGGGTTAAAGACGAGCAGACGGCGATATCGTTTGAAGAGGACATTCCGAACGTCAAAAACGGAGCCTGCCGCTCCTACCTGACCACAAAGGTGCCGCTTTTGGACGAAAACGGGAATGTGCGCTCGATTATAGGGCAGTCAACCGACATAACCGATCTCATAAAAATGCAGTACCAGCTCAGAGCCGCCAAGGAGGAAGCGGAAGGCGCTAACCGGGCCAAGAGTGAATTCCTGGCGAATATGAGCCACGAGATCCGCACGCCGCTTAACACCGTTATCGGCATGAACCATCTGGTGCTGGACACGAAACTTACGCAAAAACAAAAAGAGTATATCAGGAAAAGCTCCACCGCCGCGAAAGCGTTGCTGCAACTGATTAACGATATCCTTGATTTCTCGAAAATAGAGGCGGGTAAACTCACCACCGAAAAAATACCCTTCAGCCTGCAGGAAGTGATGAACGAATCCGCCGAAATCACCGGGCTTAAGGCCGAGGAAAAAGGCCTGGAACTGATGTTTGACGTCGATCGCAGCATACCGGACCGGCTGATGGGAGATCCGCTCCGTCTGTCGCAGATTTTAAACAACCTCATTTCCAACGCCATAAAGTTCACGCCCCAGGGCGAAATAATAATAGGCGCGGGCATCGCCTCCATTAAAGCCAATAAAATAGAACTCCTGTTTTCCGTGCGGGACAGCGGCATAGGCATGACCGAAGGGCAGCTGGAAAACCTTTTCAGCCCTTTCACCCAGGCCGACGGTTCCATGACCAGAAAATACGGCGGTACCGGCCTAGGCCTCGCCATATCAAAACAGCTCACCCAGCTTATGGGCGGCACGATATCAGCGGAAAGCAAATTCAACGAAGGCAGCGTTTTCACGTTCATTCTGCCGTTTGAAATTTCCGACGGCAAACCGGAACCGCGGGTTAACTTCGAGCCGGAACCGGACCTGCGCGGGAAAAAAGTACTTATCGCCGACGACAGCGCCAACGCCAGGGAAATCCTGACAAAAATGCTCGAGTCCATGAGCTTTAGGCCCAATGCGGTCGCCTCGGGCATGGAAATGCTGGAAGTGCTGAGAAGAATGAAATACGAAATCGTGATCCTGGACTGGAAAATGCCGGGGCTTGACGGTATCGAAACGGCGCGCCGGATAAAAGAGGAGCATTTGTGCGACTCGCCTAAAATACTGATGGTGTCGGCCTATTCCAAAGGGGATCTGTTGCGCGAAGGAGAAAAAGCCGGCATTGACGCGTTCATACCGAAACCGGTTTATCCGTCGGTCCTGTTCGATTCCATTATGCAGCTGTTCGGAAAAAACAGAGTGGCGCACCGCAAGGAAAAACGCATACGCGAACGGCTGGACGCCGAACACCTCAAATACCTGCGCGGGCTGAAAGTGCTTCTGGCTGAAGACCAGGAGATAAACCAGCAGGTCGCCTGCGAGATACTGAAAAAAGCCGGCCTGAAAGTCACCCTCGCCAATAACGGGAAAGAAGCCGTGGACCTGGCGGCCAAACAGAAATTCGACCTTATCTTCCTCGATCTGCAAATGCCCGTGATGGACGGGCTGACGGCGACAGGCATAATCCGGGAACTGGATCTGCCCTACGCGAAAACC
>JBAYFS010000196.1:0-4085 GCA_041667045.1 Elusimicrobiaceae bacterium
AACTGCTCCACTAAAACAACCAGCGCGAGCGAGCGGTGTTCATGTATTTCGGAAGCCAGCAGTTTGTCTATTTCCTTTAAAGACAACAGGGCGAATTCGCGCGCGGTTTTCCTTAGCGGCGGAGTCGCTACGCCGATAAATTTATCGCCCTCCCCGTATTCGCCGGGCCCGGTTTTGAAATAACGGGTCGTGCCCAGTGCCCGTTTCCCGTCCGCAAATTCGCCGAGGCGCGCCGAGGCGGCACGCGCGGTAAGTTCCGTTTTCATATTTTATTCTCCAAAAACTCCAGACGGCCAGCGGCCTTAAGCGCGGCCAGCCGCCATGCGAAAACACTGCCCGCCAGCGCACAGCAGACACCGCCAAACATCAGCGCGTTCTCTACACCCAGCCGCTGGGCCAGACTACCCGCGTAAAGGCTGCCAAACGGCGCCACCCCCAGAAAAGCCATGGAATAATAAGCCATCACCCGGCCGCGCATATGGTCTTTCACGTGAGCCTGAACGGTGGTGTTGCTTGCCGACAGCTGAGCCATCATCGCGGCTCCAACCAGCGGCAGCACAACAAGCGCGCCGCTTAAAACTTTCACCTGCGACAGCACCACCAGCGTCCCGCCGAACAGTATTGCGGATTTTGATATCCAGGGCATAAAGTCCGTGCCGTTTTTCCGGGACGCGATAAAAATAGCGGAAGCCAGAGCGCCCAGCCCCGTAGAGCCCATCACGAAACCAAGCGCGCGGGGTCCGGCGTGCAGAACGTCTTTCACATACACCGGCATGAGTATCTGAAACGACATGCCGAACAGGCTTATGCAGGCCAGCAGGGAAAACAGCGGCAACAGCGGCGGGGTTACTCTTATATACGCCCAGCCGGATTTGAGCGCGGAAATAATTTTATCCTCTTTCGCGCCGGTTCCGGTATCCGGTATGCGCATGGCGGAAAGCGAGAACAGCACCGCTATAAAGCTAACTCCGTTAAAAAAGAAACACAAACCTTCCCCCACGGCCGCGATCAAAATCCCGGCCAGCGAAGGACCGATAATGCGCGTTATGTTGACCAGCGAGGAGTTAAGCACCAGCGCGTTGTGCAGATCCTTGCGGCCGTCGAGCATATCTATGAAAAACGACTGCCGGGTCGGCATCTCGAAAGCATTGACGAAGCCCAGCATCACGCCCAGCGCCACTATCTGCCAGATCCGCACCGTGCCGGACAGCACCAGCGCGGCGAGCAGAAAGGCCTGCGCCATAGCGCAGCTCTGCACAACAATAAGCATTTTCCTTTTATCATACCGGTCCGCCAGAACACCCGCCAGCGGCGAGAAGAAGAACGCGGGAAGCTGGGACAGAAAGCCCACCGTTCCCAGCAATAAAGCGGAACCGGTAAGCCGGTACACAAGCCAGCTCATCGCCACCTGCTGCATCCATGTCCCCGTAAGCGAAACACCCTGCCCTATCATGAAAAGGCGAAAATTGCGGTGCCGCAGGGAGCGAAACAGGTGACCGAATTCCATATGAATATTCTACCGAATTTTTTGTGCGCCGAATGCCACGAACGCAAACATGCGTAATCAGCGCGCCGTCGACCTGCTCAGTTAAGACGAGGCGGGCTCTGCCGGAAGGCACTGCGCGCCCTTCACGGCAAACCAGCCGGCCAGCAGCAGCATAAGGGAGCAGGCGACTATAGCCATGCGCAAGCCGGCGGCGTCGGAAATGGCGCCGATAACGGTGGGCGAAACAGCGTCGCCCAGCACATGGATTATAAAAATGTTAAGAGCAAACGCCATTGACCGCACAGCCACGGAAGTGGCGTCCACCAAGGCCGCGTTTATGGGGCCCATATGCATGAAAATCAGCGTTTCGGCTATCAGAAAACACACCAGCGCGGGCACTTTGCCGTGCATGCTTAAAGCCGCGACGGCAAAAGGGACAGCCGCGAAAATGGTTCCGTAAATTACGATAAAATACGCCCGCTGGGTTTTTTTGTGCAGCCAGTCGGCAAGCCAGCCTCCGGCAAACGTGCCCAGAATTCCGCCCACAACCGTCATGGCGCCGAAAACCATGCTCGCCTCCGCCACGGAGTAGCCATAATAGCGGTTAAAAAAACTTGGCATCCAGGCGGCGAAACCGCCCAGCGTGAACGTCACCATGGCCTGCGAGAGGCAGGCGTACATGAAAGGTTTGTTCTTTATAAGTTTTTTATACCTTTTAAAATCCGGCGGCGGCTCCTTCTGCTGGGCTCCGCGGTTCGGATCGCGCAGCAGAAACGCCGCCAGACCAAGAAAAAAGCCCGGCACACCGACAAGCAGAAACGCCGCCCGCCAGCCGTACTGCTCGCCGAAATGGCCGCCCAGCAAATACCCCAAAGCGCTGCCGAACGGAAGCGCCAGAGTGAACAGCGCCATAACACGCGCGCGCTGGCGGTTGGGAAAGTGTTCCGCCACGAACGAAGGGGAAATGGTGGTGAAGCCCGCTTCACCCACTCCGATAAAAGAACGGGCGACTAAAAGGTGCGCGTAGTTTTTCACGCCGGCGCAGGCCACAGTCGCCACGCTCCAAAGCATGGCGCTTGCGGCTATCCAGTTCTGCCTTCTGCTCCTGTCGCCGAAATAGCCGGTGAACGGAGATATCATCATGTAAACTATCATGAACGCGGAAGCGAGCAGCCCCAGCTGGGTGTCGCTGAGCGCCAGATCTGATTTTATAAGAGGGAACACTGCGTACAGCACCTGCCGGTCTATGTAATTGAACAAATTTATGAAAAATAACAGCGCGAAAACACGCTTGCCCCGTTTAAGAGGCGCATCCAGCCGGTACAAATCATTATGCTCAGTGTTAGTGGTCATTTGCTAAATAATACAAAGAAATACCGCCTAAAAAAATATCCGCCCTCATAGAGAGCGGATATTTTCTGCGTTGCCGAAATTTTATTTCATCCAAATCGCATAACTTTCGCCGTTTTCAACATTCTGCCAGTCCGCGCCGGGAGTCCAGCGCCAGCTGGGGCCAAGTTTCACAGCAACCTGTCTTTTGGTGCCGGTGATTATAGCCGTGTAAATCTGGTACTCGGCTTTCACGATGTAAACCGGGCTGGTGGAAGTTATGCCGGCCTCTTTGCGAATCTGAATAAGTTTTTTAATTTTGTTTTTGTACACGTCACCCCAGTCGAAGAAATTCGGCCAGAAAACGCAGGGGACGCCGGGATGAGTCAGAATGTACGCGTATCCCACCATTCTCTGCTGGCGGTAATATTCGGGGGCGGAAGGCATGAAACCCGCATCACGCGGCGCGGTGTCGTGGTTATCCACAAAGGTAACCGCTTTCTCGGGCCACACGCCCAGAATACCGGGCGGCCTGCCGCCGTCATTTAAAGACTCGTAGTGATTGTTTTCAATCGCGTTAATAAGGGCAAACCGGTTCGGAAAATCGAAAGCGGACGAGGCGTTGCGCTTGCCGGGAGTCATGTCCGTGGAATCAATCCAGTTAATTATTGTCTGCCGGTCGCCGTCAAAATATTCGCCGACCGAAAACAGCGGCCTTGACGCCTGGTTATAAAGCCCGACGTAATAACCCGGATAGCCTTTCACCATATCGTAACGCCAGCCGTCAAACCCGATCCTTCTTAAATACTGCAAAAATTTCGCGCAGTCAGTCTGCACTATCTGCTTTGTATGGTCTATGTCGCGGGAACCGAAATCGCCCTGCCCCTGATCGTCATTCTCGCTTTTGGGACCGCCCTGCCATTCGTCGTTTCTCACAACCACCGAGGTGGGCCAGTCCGGATTTTTAAAATCCGCCCAGTCCGTGGATCCGCTGCGGTGGTTAAACACCACATCGGCCAAAACCACCAGGCCCTGTGCGTGCATGGCCGCGATGGCTTTTACCAGCCAGTCCTGATTGCCCCACTGACCGTTGAAGTTATACCATTCCCGGGCATAATAAGCGCCTATGGAAGCGGGCGGAAACCAGACGATATCAAAACCGGCCTTGCCGATTTCCGGAGCCCAACGGGCCAGTTCGCCCCACCAGCCGTTTTGCGGATGATACCAATAGCTGTCCGCGAACCAGTGAAATCCCTGCAACATTACCGCG
>JBAYFS010000197.1:0-4085 GCA_041667045.1 Elusimicrobiaceae bacterium
CTTGGCAAGATGGTGCCCGCCGCGCTGGAGAAAGGGTATTACGTTCTGGTTACGTCGGACCATGGCAACGCCGAGGAAATGTGGGACGATAAAATAGGAATGCCCAAAACTCCGCACACCTGCAATCTTGTGACAATGACGCTTTGCGGGGCCGGCGCGGAGTCGCTTACCCTGCGCGCGCGCGGCATTCTGGCGGACATAGCGCCGACCGCGCTTGCACTTCTGGGCGTTGATATCCCGCGCGAGATGAGCGCTCAATCGCTTATCGAGGAAAAAGTTTCGGCCTGATGTATATAAAACTGCGCGTGCATGCCGGATGCAAGCGGGCCGAAATCCGCAAGAAGGCGGAGGACGCTTACGAAGTCTGGGTGAAAGCGCCCGCGGAGCGCGGCCTGGCCAACGAAGAAACCATTAATTCCCTTGCTTCGGCGCTGGGCGTGCCCGCGAAACGGATAAGGCTTATAAAGGGCGGGCAGAGCCCGTCGAAGATTGTCGAGATTATCGGAGGAAACTGAAATATGAAAAGAATCGCCGTGCTGGCTTTTGCCGCGTTTTTTTCCGCAAGCGTTTTCGCGCTGCGTTCGCCGGATTCCACGGTGGAAGCGGAATCAGTCTGGATGAAAATAGTTTCAAAAGCCGGGTCCGCGAGGGAAACTTATATCGAGGCAGACAAGGACGGCAAGGTCCTTCTCCGCGAGTCTGTTTCCGGGAAAATAGTGACCCGCAAGGGCGGCATAAAGAAGCAGCTGGTGAAAGACCTGTTCCAGGAAATGAAGAACGAGGACGTGTTCGGCTCGGCTTTTGACAACAAGGGGCGGCTGCTTTTTTACAAGGGCGAGATGCTGCAGATAACTTCGGTCTGGGAAGGCGAGGTCCGCAACGCGGAAATGCCCGTGGAAAAGCTCGGGCAGGGTTTTCAGTTGGCGCTGGACGGAGTTGATGAGGCCGCGGGAAAGCTTCCCGCGACGAACGATGTTTACCGTTTCGTTTCCGCCGCGCCTATTGCGGAAGACGCGGCTGACCTGGAGGCGGTTAGCAAATACGGCGGGGAATCCCATCGTTATCAATATGTGGAAACGTCGCTTATCGATGGTAATGTCGAACTGTCGCAGGCGATTGCGCGCCCGTACCGGCTGATACCGCTTGCGTCCAAACAGGACACCGACAAACTTTATGATTTTCTCTACGGCAACAAGGTGAAAAACGTGAGCGGCGATTTTATGCTTTCCACTTCGCGCGGTGATTTCAAAATTTCCATTTCCCGCGCCCAGTACTGAGCGATTTCTTTCGGCGTAAAAAAGGCCGGCTTAACGCCGGCCTTTTTTATTGGCTGGACATGGTTTAAACTTTTTTCCGCGGTTTGGTGCACAGGCCGGTTTTTGCGGCGATATCGTACAGGAGGATGGCCGCGGCGGAGGATGCGTTAAGGCTGTTCATGCCGCCTGCCTGGGGAATGCTGACTATTTCGTCGCAGTGCTCGCCGGTTTTCTGGCGTATGCCTTTGTCTTCGGATCCTATCACCAGCATGGCGGGCAGAGAGTATTTCATTTCGGTGGTGGACTTGCCAGACATATCGGCCCCGTAAATACTGAAGCCTTCCTCTTTAAGCCGCAGGATAGCCTGGTTGAGATTGCCTCCGGCGACGATGTTCACACGCTCGACCGCGCCGGCGGAAACTCTCTGCACGGCGGGGGTGATGCTCACCGAACGGTGGCCCGGCAGCACGACTGTGGTAACGCCGAGGCAGGCCGCGCTTCTGATAATGGCGCCGAGATTCTGCGGATCGGTCATTTCGTCAATGCCGAGCCAGAACGCGTTTTTGTTTTCGGAGTCGAAGGCGATGGCGTCGGAAATTTTCATCACTTTAAGGGGTTCCGTTTTCACGGCTACGCCCTGATGGTTTCTTCCACGCGCCAGCTGTTCTATTTCATGCTTGTCACAGCGGATGAGTTTTGCGCCGCGTTTTTTCGCCAGCTTCATTATTTTGTTTATTTCCGTGCCGGAGCGGTCCTCGGCTACATAGACGGCGATTATATTGCGCCTTCTCGAAAAAAGCGCTTCGGTTACCGGATGCACTCCGTATAAAACTTCGATAGTTGCCATGGACTCCGCCTTTGCTCTGAAAATTCTTATTCCTTATAGATTAGCAAATATTGGGGTGGCCTTGCGCCGCGCGCACCGGCGCTCCGCGATAATAAAATAGGGGTATTGCTAATTTATGGCGGATTTATTAAACTTGTGGTATAGTAATGCAGTGTTAGGAGGATATCATTATGGCAGAAAAGGTTCTTAAGGCAGGGATCAAGCGTGAGACGGACTTCCTTTATTTCATTGATAAGGACGGCGATATCTCAAGGGTGAAAATGGCAAGAGGCGGCAAGAAAAGCGGCCGCCCTGCGAAAGTTCTTAAATGCAAGGTCCAGAAAGAAAAAGGTTATTTGTATTATCTTGACAAAAAGGGTGATGTCTCCCGCGCCAAGATGGTTAACGCCAAATAATCGGCAAACTTGTTGTGATACAAAACGCCGGCCTTATTGGGGGCCGGCGTTTTTTTTGTACAATTAAAAAACACCCCGCGGGTTTTTTCGCCGTGCGCCGCGTCGTAATAATGAGGCGGCGCCTGCAACGCCCGCAAGAGAAATTTATATGACAGCTAAAATATTGGAAGGCAAAACCCTCGCGTCGGAAATAAGGCGCGGGCTGGAGTCCAGGATTGCCGCGGTAATACGCAAGCGCGGGCGCGCGCCGCGCTTGTCCGCGGTCAGCGCCGAAGAAGATTACGCTTCCGCTTTATATTTGAAAAAAGAGCTTGAAGCCTGCGCCAGAGCGGGCATTGAAACGGAAGTGAAAACGGTGACCGCCGCCATGTCCGCCGCCGAATTCGCGGAGGTTATAAAGGAAATGGGGGCCAATCCCGGCAATGACGCCGTGCTTATCCCCCAGCCGCTGCCGAAACGGCTCGCCAGCGCGCCTGTTTGGGATGTTTTGGATCCTTATAAGGATATAGACGGCGCGTCCGTGGTCAGTATGGGGCGTCTGTTTAAGGCCAACAGGTTTTCCGAAATAGACGGGAACAGTTTTTTCCCGCCCTGCACGGCCCTTGCGGTTATACGGTTGCTGGGGTATCATAATATAGAGGTGCGCGGGCGCAGAATCACGGTTATCGGCAGGTCGGCCACCGTGGGCAGGCCGCTTGCGCACATGCTCACGTGCCTGGACGCCACGGTAACGCTGTGCCATTCCAGATCGGAGGATATAGCCGCTATAGCCTCCCGCTCCGATATAGTCATAAGCGCGGTCGGCAAGGCGCGCTGGTTAGGCCCTGAAATGGTCGCCGGGGGCGCGGTTTTGGTGGATGTGGGAACCAATCAGGACGCGCAGGGCAAATTTTGCGGAGATGCCGATTATGAGGCGATAGCGCCTAAAGTTTCGGCGATAACGCCGGTGCCGGGCGGAGTTGGGCCCGTCACGCTCGCGTGTCTTTTGGAAAATATCGTCCGATCCGCGGAACGCGGCAGCTGAATGGAGAGAAAATGAAACGTTTTATCATCTTTGGTCTGGTGTTTGCCGGCGCGCTTGCGGGCGCGTGTTTCTGTGCGCACGCCAAAGACAGCACTCCGCCCTGGGAAGCCGGGTCGGTTTACCGGTTCACCGGCAATACCGGAAACAACGCTTACCGTTTCAACGAAAACCAGCCTGTGGATGAAGAACAGTTGAAGAAAAAGAAAGAGGCGGAACGCCGCAAGCTGAAAGTGGAGCAGGAGCGGATGAAGAAATGCAAGAACAAGAAAGACTGCAAATATACCCCGAAGGAGAATTCGGAATATATCTTCAGTTCCGGCGCGGCGGACCGGTCCGCCTATGTGTTTAACGCGGACGGCGAGGTTGTAAGCGAAGAAGAACGCAAGGCGTACGCCAACGCGAAACGCCTCCAGGTCACCGGTAAGATTCAGGCAAAGGACGGGTTCAGCACTTCCTGGAGCAAAAAGTCTTCCGCGCAGGGCGCGGCGGGCGGTCTGCCCGCGGGCGCCATGCCTGACATGGGTGGTATGATGCAGGGCATGATGGGAGCTATCGGCGGGGGC
>JBAYFS010000198.1:0-4066 GCA_041667045.1 Elusimicrobiaceae bacterium
GTTACCGCCGAAAACCTTGTCTCCAAATACGGCCTTACGCGCGAAGACCTGGATAATTTCTCAGCCGAAAGCCAGCAGAAAACCGAAAAGGCGATCGCCGCCGGAAAATTCAAAGACGAGATAGTACCTATAGTCCTGCCGCAAAAAAAAGGTGACCCGATAATTTTCGACACCGACGAATTCCCCCGCGCCGGAACCACGGCAGAGAAACTCGGCAAGCTCAAAGCGGCGTTTAAAAAAGACGGCGCCGTGACGGCGGGCAACGCGTCCGGCATAAACGACGGCGCGGCTGCCCTGCTCATCGCATCAAAAAAAGCGGTCGAAAAATACGGCCTTAAACCATTGGCGAAAATAGTTTCCTACGCTTACGCCGGGGTTGACCCCTCAATAATGGGCGTGGGCCCGGTTGAAGCGGTGAAAAAAGCCCTTGAAAAAGCGCACTGGGAATTGAAAGACGTGGACCTTATCGAAGCCAACGAAGCTTTTGCGGCGCAGTCGCTGTCCGTAGCCAAAGAACTGGGTTTTGACAAAGATAAAGTCAACGTCAACGGCGGCGCGATAGCCCTGGGCCACCCCATAGGAGCCAGCGGCGCGCGCATTCTGGTTACACTGCTTCACGAAATGAAACGCCGCAACGTGAAAAAAGGCCTCGCCACGCTTTGCATAGGCGGCGGCATGGGCATTGCTATGTGTGTTGAATTAGTCTAATTTAATCACATTAATAAAAATTGAAACAGCCTCCGCCCGCGGGGGCTGTTTTTCTTTATAAACACAAGTATTTTTAATATACTGAATTATATGCCCTACACATTTCTGCAGCAACCCGCAGTAAAAACATCCGCTGTTTTCTTTTCAAATTTCCTGCAAAGCTATATTGTCATAAGCGGCCTGTTTTATTTCATAATCAGCTGGTTCTGGCTTAAGAAAAGCAAACAAAACGCCTTTTCCCCTCTCCCTTATAAAAAGATAGCGATCATACTGCCGGCCCATGATGAGGAAAACGTTATCGGACCAGCAATAGAGAGCCTGCAGAAACTGGATTACCCCAAAGACAAGTTTTCCATTTTCATCGGCGCGGACCACTGCTCCGACAAAACGGTCTCAATCGCCCGCGAGCATAACGTTGAGGTTTTTGAATACAGCGATCCCTCCCTCCCCCGTGGGAAAGGCTATGTGATTGACCGCATAACCCGCAATCTGCTGGCCCGCGGCGCTTTCGACGTCTTCTGCTATTTCGACGCGGATTCGCTCGCCCATCCGGATTTTTTAAACGCTGTCAGCTGGCAGTTCAACACCGGCGCGCAGGCCATGCAGGGCATCGAGGTGGCGAAAAATCCCAACGATAACTGGATAACGCGGATTCTCTCCGTCGGGCAGACTCTCCAGAACACCTATTACCAGATAGCGAAACATAATCTGGGCATGTCCGCCACGCTGCACGGCAAGGGGATGTGCTTTTCCGGGGAAACCATGGCCCGGTTCCGCTGGAACGGGGAATGCCTGACCGAAGATATTGACATGCAGGCCCAGCTGGTTGCCGCGGGCGTGCGCATAAGATACGCGCAGGAGGCGATTGTTTACGACGAAGAACCCTCCAAAATGATGCAGCTGGTCTACCGCAACATCCGCTGGACGAAAGGCGGGCTCGACGTGGCGCGCAGATACCTGTGGAAATTTCTGGTCCGCTCGGTTAAAACCGGCGACAAGTCCGCCATCGAAAACTTTTTCAGGTTCTCCGGCTCGTTCAGGATGATTTTCGTAACCGTTATTATCGCGCTTATGTATTTTTACTGGGATTCGTTCAACCTGCTTTACTGGATTTTCGACCATCCGCAGGGCGCGCGTTTTTCCAGAAAGTTTTTAAACTGGGTTCCGCTCTGGTTCGTTCCGCTTGCGGCCCTGTGGAAAGACCGGGCGGCCATGAAAGACTACGCCGCTTATTTCCTCACGCCTTATTTCTATTTCCAGATCAGCGCGCCCATTTTCATCGTCAGCCTGTTCGGCAAAAAAAGAACGAAGAACTGGCACCGCACCGAACACACCTCGGCCTTGCGCATATCCGACATGCCGGCCGTCGCCGCGGATTGACAGTATCCCCGGAATTTTTGATAAAATATCAGCAGATCAGGCGATCCTTAACCGGATGCGGCCGGGCCGTGAAAAACGGCAGCGGAAATTTTAAACCGCAGGACATAATGTCCTGCGGTATTTTTATACCCGGACGGGGGGAACAGCAAATGCCTGACCACGCAAAAATCAAGAAGCGGGCCGCGCTCATATCCGTAGCGTCAAACACTTTTCTGGTATTGTCAAAACTGGCAATCGGTTTATTCTCCGGCTCGGTTTCGATAATTTCCGAAGCCATACACTCGGGCGTTGATCTGGTAGCCTCGGCAATAGCTTATGTGGCTGTAGCCAATTCCTCAAAACCCGCCGACCGGGAACACCGGTTCGGACACGGGAAATACGAAAACATTTCCGGCATGGCGGAAGCTGTCCTGATTTTCGCCGCCGCGGGCTGGATAATAATCGAAGCCGCCCATAAGCTGCTTAATCCCCAGCCGATAACATCCATGGGCCTGGGCGTTATGGTGATGGGTGTATCCTCTGTCGTCAATATCGGCGTATCCAGAATGCTGTTTAGCGTTGGCAAGCGGACTGATTCCGTAGCGCTGGTGGCGGACGCCTGGCATCTCCTGACTGACGTGTATACCTCCGCCGGAGTCATGGCGGGCCTGCTGATTATCTGGCTGGGCCACACATTCCTGCCCGGCGTTAATCTCTACTGGATAGACCCGGCGGCAGCGATAATTGTGGCTGGCCTCATCATAAAAGCCGCCTACAGCCTCACCATGGAATCGGCGAAAGACCTGCTTGACCACAGGCTTCCGGAAAATGAGGAAAATGAAATACTGAAAAAACTGTCTGAACTGCGCCCGCAACTTAAAAGCTTTAAAAATTTGCAGACCAGAAAAGCGGGACACGTGCGTTTTATCACTATAGACGCCGTCGTGGAAGGCCTGATGCCTGTCTCCCAGGCGCACGACATAACGGACCTGATGACCGAAAAGATCGTCGAAGTTTTTCCCGAGGCAATGATTACCGTTCACATCGAACCCTGCAAAAGACTGTGCGAGGAAGACTGCCGCGCCTGGTGTTCCGAAACAACCGCCGATGACGCGAACGGAAAAACCTTTACAGCCGCACTGTGAGATTACCGTTTAACGCGCCGAAAACGGACCGGCATTTGCGCACGAAATCCTCATATTCCCCGATCGGCACAAGTCCGGTGTTTTTAAAAAACAGCACATTCTGCCGAGAGGACTGCATGTGCCAGCCCGCTTCCAGCGCAAGCAGGCCAAACACGCCGTGTAGCGCGGCTTTAAGCGACTGGACGTCCTGCAGTGAATCAATGGAATAACTTTTAGAGAAACCCGGATACTCTTCCAAATCAACAGCACCACGCTCCGTAAAGGGATCCAGCTTGTCAAAAACACCTTTCGGCTCAATTAAGAAAATCGGGTACGCGCCGTCCGGCGCCGAAAACACCGCAACAGTCAGCCTGTGCTCCCGTGAGTTTTTCCGCTCTCCCGCAGTATATGCGTAATCAAAAACGTGAATTTCAACGCCGCCCGCCCGGTCCGTTAAAACATTATACGCGCGCCGGTTCAACCCTTTATCAAAAAGCGCGAGGTTTTCATCTTCCATAAACGCAGGCGGCGCGGCCAGCTCGTCTGGAAAAAATTTAAAACCCATCCTGTTTGCGAAAGACGCCAAAGCCCTGCGCCTTTTTGCGGCTTTTACGAATGAAAAAACGAACACAGCCAAAGCGACCGCGCAGGCGCATAAGAAAATATGGTCACGGTATTGTTTAAGCAGTGCAAACGCTAAACTCAGGTTCATAGACCTACCAGCAAACCGTCACCGGCCCGCTGCGACAAGGTTTGCCGACAGAGCGTCGAACATGGCTTTGCAGTCGCGCAAATAGCTTTCATAGTCACCGACCGGCATGAGTTCGTCTCCGTCCGGAGACTGGTCCTGCTTGCTGTGCTTGAAAAACATCACA
>JBAYFS010000199.1:0-4058 GCA_041667045.1 Elusimicrobiaceae bacterium
AGCGGCGAAGGAGAGTTTGATATAGGCTTTCGGAGCGAAAGAGTCGGCCCGCGCATTACCGGCGGCTAAACACAACAACAAAAGAAAACCTATAACTGCATTATGCTTCAAGTTAGAGCTTATCCGCAAATAAGGTGTGTGCGAGAACACAGGATTCTGGTTCTCAACGTAGCGGGCTGAGGCGCGCAGGCCCGTAGGTCTGTAAGCCGAAGTCCGCGAAGTTGTGGGGCAAAAGCCGAAGTTTAGACGCATAAAGTTATTTACGGTTTAATCTCCGAACCCCGGCAGATCGGCAAGCTCGTTATGAATATGCGTGTTGCCGCAGCTCTTTTCAAGGAAGTACGCCGCATAAACAGCCAGGTTGGCGTTCGCTTCCACGTCGCGCGCCACGGAAAGAACCTTGCCGTCATAATCTTCCGGCAGGTCGGGCATTCTCTGAACCGCCGCCAGCATCCTGTCCGCGCGGCCCGATATGTCGGACAGTTTCGCGTACATGGAGTCCGCTATTTTGCGAAGCGCGAGTTTATCTTCGGCTATGGGAACCAGCGCGTCAATTTCCCCGTTCACTTCATACAGATTGCTTTTTAAGTAAGCCAGCGCGGTCATCGCCTCAAGGCTTTTGTCTTTCAGCTGGGAACTGTTCACATCCGTCGCCGCGGCCAGAAAAGCGTTTAAAGCCAGCCGGGACTGCTCGGCATGCAGAACCAGCATATTGATTTTATCCATCACCTTATTAAACGCCGCGATTTTTTCCGGCGCGACATAATCGAAAGCCGGTTTCCTTTTCGCGAAAGCCGGACAGGCGCAGACCAGCACGCAAAGCGCTAAAATTATTTTTTTCATGTCCCCTCTATAACTGAAACGGGGCCGGCCGTAAAGGCACAGCCCCGTAAAAAACGTGCGCCTGGTAGGACTTGAACCTACGACCAATCCGTTATGAGCGGAGTGCTCTAACCAACTGAGCTACAGGCGCGTGATATTTTGGAGAAACACCGGTCCGTTACGCGCAGGTTTTGTCCATATTCTGCGAAAAAGGCGATATTTCCCTTAACATACTTATTATACCAGGAATTTCACTCAAAACAAAATCGATTTCCTCTTCGGTATTGTATTGGCTGAGCGAAAACCGCACCGAGCCGTGCGCGAAAGTAAAAGGCACGTCCATGGCCCGCAAAACGTGCGAAGGTTCCAGCGAACCAGAAGTGCAGGCCGAGCCGGAGGAAGCCGCTATCCCCTTGTCGCTTAAATGCAGCAGGATAGCCTCGCCCTCCACAAATTCAAAACTTATGTTAAGCGTGGTGGGCAGCCGCGGCGAACCGCCGCCGTTTACTCGGACATGGGAAACCCGTTCCAGAATGCCTTTCTCCAGCCTGTCCCTTAACGCGGCAAGCCGGATGTTTTCCGCGATCATATGCTTTTGCGCCATTTCGCAGGCTTTGCCAAGGCCGACTATATAAGGCACATTTTCCGTTCCGGCCCTGCGGCCCTGCTCCTGATGTCCGCCCATCATAAAGGGAATGAAACGTGTTCCGCGTTTAACATAAAGAGCGCCGATGCCTTTGGGCGCGTGCAGTTTATGCCCGGAAATGGACAGCATGTCTATCTGCGTATTTTTGAGGTCAATGGGCAGTTTGCCTGCGGTTTGCACCGCGTCCGTATGAAAAAGTGCGCCCTTGGCTTTTGCGATTTCCGCCGCCCGCTCGACCGGGAAAACGACTCCCGTCTCATTATTAGCCATCATGATGGAAACCAGCGCGGTTTTTTCGGTCACGGCGCTTTCCAGTTCAGCCAGATCTATCATCCCTTTGCCGTCAACGGAAAGATAAGTCACCAGCGCGCCCTGCGATTGCAGATATTTGCAGACGTTCAAAACCGCCGGATGCTCCACCCGCGTTGTAACGATATGGCGTTTCGCCGGATAGGAGCGGAACGCGGAAAAAAGAGCCGCGTTATCGCTTTCCGTCCCGCAGCCCGTAAAAATTATTTCATCCGGATGGGCCGCGCCCAGAAGGGCTGCCACCCGCTCCCGCGCCTGAGCGATATCCTTTCCCACCATGCCGCCGAAAGTGTGCATGCTGGACGCGTTGCCATAAAGCTCGGTAAAAAACGGAAGCATTGCGCCCACCACTTCGGGCGCGGTTTTGGTTGTTGCGTTATTGTCTAAGTAAACTGTTTTCATATTGCCGGGTCAGACCTTTTCGACAGTAATGGACCCGTCTAAGCGCTCCTTGAGTTTTTTCTCCACAAAATTCTTAAGCGTAAAATCCGCGTTGGAACAACCGCCGCACATGCCCAGAAGGCGTATTTTAACGGCGCTGCCCGAAACATCCACCAGTTCGATGGACCCGCCGTCCATGGCGAGACCGGGCGCTATGTCGCGCTCCAGAATTTCCTCGATAGCGTGGATTTTCTGCACCGCCGTCATCGCGGGGAAAGCGGTTTTGGGCGTTTCAGCCGCAGCGGAGATGTGATTGACCTTGTCCAAAATAGCCTTGATATCGTCTTTGCAGGAACCGCAGGAGCCGCCGGCTTTGGTGAAATTGGTGACTTCCTCCACGGTTTTAAGATTGTTTTCCTTGATCGCCCGGACGATTTTTTCTTCCGTAACGCCGAAACAGCGGCAGATTATCTTGCCGCCTTCTTCGGTGGCGTCGTTCACCACGGGTTTGCCGCCCTGTTTGTAACTCGCGATGGCGGCTTCCAGCGCTTCCATGCCCATGACGGAACAGTGCATTTTCTCTTTGGGCAGGCCGCCCAGGAAATCGGCTATCTGCTGATTAGTCACGGCGGCGGCTTCGGTCAGGGTTTTGCCGATTACCATTTCAGTCAGCGCGGAAGACGAGGCTATGGCGCTGCCGCAGCCGAAAGTCTGGAATTTGGCGTCCGTTATCCTGCCGGTGGCCTTGTCTATTTTAAGAAAAAGCTTGAGCGCGTCGCCGCAAATGATATTGCCGACCTGCCCCACTCCGTCCGCATCGGCGATACTGCCGACATTGCGCGGATTTTTAAAATGGTCTTTGACCTTATCGGTGTAATCCCACATAGCTACCTCCGTGTAACCCCGCCTGCTTATATTATAACTCTAAACAGGCCGCCGGCACAGCCGCCGCGCGCTTATTCAAACGCCTTTTATTGTAAAATGAAAACAATATGACCGCAAAAACCGACTGGAACGATCCCTCTCTGGCGCACTGGTATAACAGCATGCTGGGTTTCTCCGCCCCCCAGATAGCGGAGTATATGGCACGGCTGGACCTGGCCCCCGGCGATTCGCTGGTTGATTTCGGGTGCGGCAACGGTGAATTGCTTTTTCACGCCGCGCCGCTGGTTAAAACGGCTTTGGGCGTTGACGAATCAGCCGTGCAGCTGGAAGCCGCGCGCAAAAAAAACGCCGGCCGCCCGAACGTGTCTTTCATCGAACAAAAATTCGAAACCTGCCGGCTGGACGGCTGTTCTTTCACAAAAGGCTCGGCACGGAAATCCCTGCACCATCTTACGGACGAAAGCAAAAAAGAGTTTTTTTCGCGGATCGGCGGGAATTTTTTAAGAAACGCGCGGTTTGTTATTGAAGACGCGGTTTTGGATTTCGAACTGCGGGATTTAAGCGAAAACCTGACCCGCCTTGACGCCGAAGCCGCAAAATTTTACGCGCCCAACTGGCAGCTTATCCGCGAACAGTTCATGCGGATGATGACCGGCGAATATCCGGCTTCCCTCGCAGCATGGCAAACCGCCGTTTCTTCCGGCGGGTTTAAAATAATAAAACACGAAAAAAGAACCTGTTTTTACGGCATCCTCACTCTGGAGAAGATATGACGGAAACCATCACTCTTGTCGCGCCAGGCTGCCTGGGCACCTGCTGGCACGGGAAGTACCACTACATCGAGCCTTACTGCGGCTGCGCGCATGACTGCGTTTACTGTTACGCCAAATCCCGGCCCTCCGTTACGGCGAAACTGGCGGAACTGAAAACGGAATTTCAAAACCCCGTTCCCATGCTGCCGGAGAGCGAACTGCTAAACCGCATAAAAGACGCCGCCTGTTCCGGCGATCTCAAA
>JBAYFS010000200.1:0-4001 GCA_041667045.1 Elusimicrobiaceae bacterium
CAGCTTATCATACACGTGCCGCTGGTGTTTTTTCTGTGCTGGCTGTTCGCGCAGACCCTGGTCTATATTCCGCCCGTTATGTAGCGCGGTTACGCGCCGCAGGTTTTGGAATCCTGTTTGTCCTTATGCGTGCCCGGAGAAAGCAGGAAATTCATGCCCAGCGCCAGCACCGTGCCGAACGCTATGCCCGCGATATTCAAACCTCCCACCGTCACGCCCTTAATACCAAGCCCCGTGGATAAAATTATCGTCGAACCGGCGATTACGAGATTTTTGTGGGCGCAGAAATCCACCCGCGCGTCTATCCATATTTTAACGCCCATGAGCGCGATAAGGCCGTAGAGAATCAGCGTGATTCCGCCCAGCACGGGATTGGGGATTGATTGCACCGCCGCGCCGAATTTCGGGCAAAGGCCCAGCAGAATCGCCATGCAGGCCGCCGCAATAAAATTATAAGTGCTGAACACCCGCGTGATAGCCATAACGCCCATATTTTCGGCGTAGGTGGTTTGCGGAGTTCCGCCGCCGCAAGCGGAAACGAAGGTGGCGACCGCGTCGCCCAGATACGCGCGGCCCAGGTGACGGTTAAGATCCCGGCCCAGAAATCCGGATATGGCGGCGATGTGGCCTTTATTCTCGGCAACCAGCACCACGAATATCGGCGCGATAACCAAAACGGCGTGCGCGCTGAAAACGGGTGTTTGAAACGGCGGCAAACCGAACCAGGGCGCGGTAGCAATTTTGGCGATAGCAACGTAATCCACTTCCCCCAAAGCCAGCGCCAGCGCGTAACCGGCCAGCACGCCGCACAGCACGGGCAGCAGACGCAGAAAACCGCGCAGGTATATGGACACCGCCGCGGCGACCGCAAAAGTCGTTCCCGAAACGAACACAAGCCGCCAGTCATGCGCCGTAGCCAGAGAAAAATCGGCATTTATCGCATTGGCGACGGCGCCCTGGGCGAGATTAAGCCCGATAATCGTCACCACCGTCCCGGTGACTATGGGCGGCATCAGGCGGTCAATCCAGTCCGGCCCGTTGCGGAGCGTGAATACCGCCGCCAGCGCGTACAAAACAGCCGCGCCGGCTATGCCGGATAAAGCGAACGGAATGTTCGCCGGATTGCCGCCGGTAACCGCAAGAACCGGGCCGATAAAAGCGAAGCTGGATCCCAGATAGCTGGGCACCTGCATCTGCGTGCAGAACACGAATATCAGCGTGCCGACACCGGAAAAAAACAGCGCGCATTGCGGGTCGAAACCCATAATCAGCGGAGCCAGCGCGGTGGAACCGAACATGGCTACCACATGCTGTAAACCCATCGGCACCAGTTTTGAAAAATGAATTTTATCTTCGGGATAAATGATTTTGTGCGAGTCAGGCATAAGTATTTTTTGCGCTCCGGTTTTTAACCGACAGGATGAGTAATATATTTGGCATTAAATTAGCCGGGCCGCTTAGCGGCGAGCTGACCGCAGGCCGCGAGGATATCGGACCCTTTTTCCCTGCGCAAATACGTTATCAGCCCTTTCGCCATAAGCAGTTTCTGAAACGCCTTCGCTTTTTCGGCGCTGACGGTAACGAAAGTTTTCCCGTCGGAAGAATTGTACGCTATCAGATTTATTTTACAGTCCAGCCCCTTAACCAACTCGGCTAATTTTTCCGCGTCCGCCGGGGAATCGTTCAACCCGCCGAATAAAATATATTCACAGAATACCTGCCGTTTCCTGGCTTCACAGTAATACCGCGCGGCTGAAATAATATCCGGCAAAGGAAATTTTTCGTTCATGGGAACAAACCGCGCCCGCTGTTTTTCATCCGCAGTAATAACGGAAATGGCGAGCCGGATTTTAAGGTCGGAAACAGCCAGTTCCCGTATCACCGGAATAATGCCGACCGTTGAAACCGTTATTTTGCTCTGCGGGAAATTATACCCTTTTCCGTCCGAAAGGATGAGTATGCTTTTTTTAACGTTTTCCCAATTCAAAAACGGTTCGCCCATACCCATGAAAACAATACTGCCGGGAACCCCGCCCAAGGCATCTAGGCACGCCGAAAACTGGCCCAGAATTTCATGCGGCATAAGATTGCGCCTCAAACCAAGCCCGCCCGTGGCGCAAAACCCGCAACCGCAGGCGCAACCGGACTGGGAGGACAGGCACAAAGACGCCCGCCCTTTGCTAAACAAAATAACGCTCTCAGCCGGTGCGCCGTCAGGGAAACGGAATAAAAGCTTGATTGTGCCGTCCAGCTTGGAAACAAGCTTTTCGCACAAGGGAGCAGGAGCCGGGGAGGTAATACCGCAAAGATAATCAGTAACGCGTTGCGGAACCCCGCTGATGGCACTGAAAGTTGTCGCGTTTTCCCTATAGAGCGAAACAAACAGCTGCCGCGCGTGGACTTTGCTTTCCCCGATCGCCAGCAATATCTGCTCCAGTTCGGCTCTTGTATAGTCTTTCAAATCTTTTGCCATAACATAATAAGTATAGCATTGCAGGCAGACCGCTTTCATGCGGAAGTTTTGCTAGCGCGAAACACACGGATGCCACGCTATCGGCCACCCTCAGTCACAGGGTTCGCTTAAGAATTGAATCGCGCATTATGATTTAATCCTCATTTGATGTATACTGGTAGTATCATTTTGGAACAAAGGAGCCCATGCCAATGAAAAAAATTATAGCCGCAGCCGCCCTAACTGTGATAAGCGCAGGAGTTCTCGCCGCCGCGCCGGTTCAGGCAAAAACGGGACATAAGACGGTGAAAGCCGCGAATGTCTCCATAAACGGAAATTACCTGATTAAAATGCCGTCCGGCGCGTCAATAAGCTACCTGAAATTCAGCATAAGAAAAGGCGCGCTGATTTCCGCCTCGAACGAGAACGGCGAGATTGAACGCCAATTCATTAAGCTCAACAGAGTGGGACCTTTGCTTTATTTGACTTTCTGCGAAGGCGGCCCCGGTGTTGACGCATATCTCGGTTACGGCGCGATTCTGGCCATTCACGGAATTGAGAAAAACGGTATAGCCGCGCTGAAACTGCTTACCGCCTATGAATTCTATCAGGACAATAAAGATGAATTCGATATCAACGATCCCGATAAATCTCATTATGCCACACTCGCGGCAACGCTTGAAACAATTCAGTAAAATTTGAATGTAAAAGAATGAAATGCGGCGGGCAATTGCCCGCCGCATTTTTGTTTTACGGATTCACGCACAGTTTTTCACACAAAGACCCTGCGCTTTAGCTTAATCGCCACACGACAGAGACGTTGCCAATCACTTCATAAAAAACAGCCCGCGCTGAAAAGCGCGGGCTGTAGCTAATCAGATTACGGTTTTGTTATATTCCCGGGAAAGATCCCCGATCTTCCCACGTTCCGCTTTCTCTGCGCTCAAAATGAAGCACGGATGTGTTGCCGGAACCGGATATCATAATACGCCAGCTGCCGTCGGTGTTGGGATCTCCGAAGTAGATATACGAATTCCCGCTGCCGGCGTTCGGAATTTTAACCGCGCTGCCGGTTAAATTATACCCGCCGGAGAAGCGCGCCGCGAAGCTGTTTTCCGTACTGTTTTGGAATTCCGCGTCAGTGCTGTCGGAAATAGCCCACGCGCCTTGCGCCGTAGCCGACGATTTGCGCCCTCCCGCGAAGGTGAAATTCTGCATGGCGGAGTTGCCGTAGCCGCCCAGCACGGCCGAGTGAGTACCGGTGATCGTGTTGCCGTAGCCGCCGAGAATGCCTCCATAGTCGCCCTGCGCTTTGTTATTACTGCCGCCGCCTATGAACGACAAATTACCGCTTACGGTATTGCTGACGCCGCCGGTTATTACACCGTACACGGCCGTAACCGTGTTGCCGTAGCCGCCGCCGATAAAGGTATACATGCCGGAAGCCTTGTTGGTGCTACCGCCGGCAACAGTGTCACCTTCGGTTGTCGCCTCATTTCTTTGCCCGCCAGCTACTAACGCGTAGTCACCACTTGCGACGTTAAGGTAG
>JBAYFS010000201.1:0-3992 GCA_041667045.1 Elusimicrobiaceae bacterium
GTTATACGCTCTGGCAAAAACAGCGTATTCATAACCGGGTTCAAACTTCGTGGATGAACAAATAGCAGGAACAATTATTAGCGAAAGCGCAAGCAAACTGAATACTTTTTTCATTTCGTATCTCCTAAAATAGTAAGCAAACACGCATTTCTGCTTTTAGTATACAACTTAGCGCAATCCCCCGCATGGGCCCAAGGACCTATTCTATTTCAAGGATTACTATCCCCCCCTAATGCTTTGAATCGGTTTTCGTTGCGGGGATACGCGCCATTTTGTTAGAATAATGACTAACCAGTCAGTCATTGGAGGCGCGGAGTGAAAGATAAAAAGTCTGCTGAAGAACCGGCAAAAAACCTGGCTATCCTCAATGCCGCAGTCCGTTTATTTCTGCGCCGGGGTCCTTCGGCCATAACCATGGATGACATCGCTTCCGAAGCCGGCGTGGCGAAGGGCACGCTTTTCCTTTATTATCCGAGCAAAGACGCTTTGTTCGCCGCCACGCACGGGCATATTATGGATATGCTTTATGAAAGCCTGGGGCGAATTTATCCGTCCGCTTTGAAAGGCGAACAGCTTTTAAGGGCCTTTGTGGGTGTTTTGCTGGAACACTTTGAACGGCGGCGCGATCTGGGTTCCTTTTCTTCGGGCGCGCTGGAATTGAACACGAAAACGGACGAGTTCCTTGCCCCCCGATTCAAGCGCAACCTCGAGTTTTCCGCCGAGATACTGAAAACCTGCGCGGAAAGCGGTGCTATTGTCCTGTCCGATCCTTTATACCACGCGTCCGCACTGTTCGGGCTTTGCCGGAGTTCGATCGTGTTTTCAAAGAAAACCGGCATCACCCTTACGCAGGAAGAGCGTATTTCGCGGATACTTGATATTTATCTTAACGGGGCGCGGAAAAAATGAAAAAACTATTGGCGGCGGGTTTGTTTTTCTCTATTTTCATCCAGACCGCGCGCGCAGCGGACGTTTCGACAGCCGCCGCGGTTTTTCCGGGTGTTGATTTTTCAACCGAATGCATGCGCCAAATCACGGTTGATGAAGCATATCGGCTTGCTCTGGCGAAAAGCGAAGCGCTGGCCCAGCAGAAGGAAGGCGTGAAGATACTGGAAGCGGCGGAACGGGACGCCGGGTCCGCATTCCTGCCGACCATTACCTACGGAATAAACCAGATCTGGCAGGATTTGCCGGATTCCGGAGCGAGCAATTACCAGAGCAGCAAGTTCCAGCACGGCGCGGCTTTGCATTACTCGGTGTTTTCCGGCATGCGGGATTATCTGGCGGTTAAAGCCGCAGGACTGCAGACCGAAGCGGCGCGCCTTGCTCTTATCCGCGCCAGGCAGAATCTTTACCTTTCCGCGACGCAGGCCTATATAAGCCTGTACCTTATCCAAAAGCAGATAGCTATAAACCAGTCTCAGCTTTCTGTAACCAAGAGCCGCATAAGCGAGCTTTCCTCCCGGGAACGGATAGGCCGTTCCAGAAAAAGCGAGGTGCTGGCCGCGCGGTCGCAGCTGGCGCAGGACGAGTCGTTATTGCAGAGCGCGCTGGGACTGGAGCGTTTCTATCAGCATCTGCTTCAGTTCCTGACGGGGCTTGACTGCGATTTGTCCCCCCAGCGCATGAAAATGCCGTCCGCGCCGAATCTGAACGATTATATCGCGCGGGCCATGCAAAGGCCTGATGTCGAGGCCGCCCGCAAAAATGTCGAGGCCGCCCGCCTGCAGGCCGGCATAGCGCGCAGGCAGCGCTGGCCCACCCTGGATTTCGACGCTAATTATTATCTGGACCGGTCCGGCAGCAATTCGGGCGTTAACTGGGACACCACTTTCGGCCTGAAGCTTCCCCTTTATACCGGCGGACACCTGTCCGCCAAAATTGATCAGGCCGACGCGGCGCTGCGCAGCGCCGAATTGGGGTTTGCCCTTCTTACAAGGCAAACCGAAACTATCGTCCGGCAGAAATATGACAGCCTGACTCACTATATTTCCACGGTCGAGTCTTTGCGCTCGGCGTTAAAGCTGGCAACGGAAAACGCCGCCGCCCAGGCCGCGGACTACAAATATGGGCTGGTGACTAATTTAGAGGTGCTCAGCGCGATGAACACGGAATTTCAAACCCGCATACAGCTTGACAGCGCGCGCATGAACGCGATTGCCGACGGTTTCGAACTGGAAGTGGCCGCCGGCGGGCCCGCGTCCGTGACGGAGAATTAATATGACTCTTTCTGACGTTTCCATAAAAAATCCCGTTTTCGCCTGGATGATAATGCTGGGCCTTATCGTGTTCGGGTGGATAGGTTTTTCGCGCATGGGGATAAGCAACCTGCCTGATGTTGATTCGCCCGTTATTTCTGTTAACATTACGCTTGAGGGCGCCGCGCCGGAGGTGATGGAAACCCAGGTTACCGACATTCTGGAAGGCGCGGTGATGAGCATACAGGGTCTTAAGGAAGTCTCCTCCACTTCGCGGCAGGGCCGCGCCTCCATATCGCTGGAATTCGAGCTGAACCGCGATATTGACGTGGCGCTTCAGGAAGTGCAGACCAAAATCGCGCAGGCGCAGAAAAACCTGCCCAAGGAAATTGACCCGCCCGTTATCACCAAAACCAATCCCGAAGACCAGCCCATAATCCGCATCGCCCTTTCAGGCGACAGGCCGCTCAAGGAGCTGATGTCCTACACCAATGACCATTTGAAAGACCAGTTCGCCACCGTGCCCGGCGTGGGCGATCTGGATTTGGGCGGCTATATTGACCCCAATCTGCGCATCTGGGTTGATCTTAAAAAGTTGAACGACAAGCAGCTGGCGATTGACGACGTTATCAGCGCGATATCCAGCCAGCATCAGGAAACGCCCGCCGGTTATATAGACAGCGGCCCGCGCGAAATGAACGTGCGCGTCATGGGCGAGGCGGAAAGTCCCGAGGCGTTCGCCCGGATAGTCATTCCCGGGCGCGGCGGTTCGCCGATCTGGCGCACCATCCGCATAGGCGACGTGGCGACGGTGGAGGACGGGCTTAACGATATCCGCCGCGTATCGCGCGCCAACGGCGTAACGGCGGTCGGGCTTGGCGTTATAAAACAGCGCGGCGCGAACGCCGTGCAGACCGCGCGCGCGGTAAAGGTTAAAGTGGGCGAAATAAACAAACGCCTGCCCGCCGGCATGCAGCTGCGCGTGGTGAACGATTCCACCCGGTTCATCGAGGAATCCACCCACGAGCTTAATTTCACCCTTGTGCTTTCCGCCATTCTGACCGGCGTGGTCTGCTGGCTGTTTTTAGGGTCATGGAGTTCAACTCTCAACATCCTGCTGGCTATTCCCACTTCCATCGTGGGCGCGTTTTTGATTCTTTATTTCATGGGGTTCACTCTTAACACGTTTACCCTGCTCGGCCTGTCGCTTGCCATAGGCATTGTGGTGGACGACGCCATTATGGCCCTTGAAAACATCATCCGTTATAACGAAATGGGGTTTGGCAAAATAAAGGCCGCCATAGTAGGCGCGCGGGAAATAACGTTCCCGGCGATAGCCGCCTCGGTGGCGATTTTAGCCATTTTCGTGCCGGTCGTGTTCATGAAAGGAATCATCGGCAAATACTTCTTCCAGTTCGGCGTAACCATGAGCGCGGCAGTTATGCTTTCCCTGCTTGAAGCTCTCACGCTTACGCCCATGCGCTGTTCCCAGTTCGTTGATTCTAAGCGCGGTTCAAGGCTGGGCCGGTGGATGGACGGGCTGCTTAGTTCCTTATCCGTCGCTTACCGCAAAATGCTGGTCGTTTTATTAGCCAACCGCTGGAAGGTTATTTTCATTTCGCTGGCGGTGTTTGCCGCGTCGTTGTTATTGGCCGGAAAAATAAAAAAGGAATTCGTGCCGGCGCAGGACCAGAGCATTTTCATGATACGCGTGCAGACCCCCATAGGCTCCTCTTTCGACTTCACCAATTCGGTCATGCAGAAAATAGAGAAATGGGCGCTGGCCCAGCCTAA
>JBAYFS010000202.1:0-3975 GCA_041667045.1 Elusimicrobiaceae bacterium
CACCATGCGCCGAAAAAGCCTCTATCACTCCTATCTCCGCCTGAACCTTCACCTCATGACCGTAAATCTTCACGCTTGGTGCACGATCGAAAATCTTCTTCCCAAGCGTTCCCTGCGCCTGATAGCCGACTAAGATGACGGTGTTTCTCGGGTTACTTATGTTATTGCGCAAGTGGTGCAGAATCCTGCCGCCTTCGCACATGCCGGAAGGGGACACTATCACGGCGGGCACTTTCATTTCATTGAGCCGCACTGAATCGGCCTGCTCTGAAACATATTTAACCCAGCCGTGTCCGAAAGGGTCGGTCACGTCGGCGAGTTTATGAAATTCCTCATCCAGTTCCCCGGTGTTCTGCGCGAAAATTTTAGTGGTTTTGCCCGCCAGCGGGCTGTCCACGAAAACGGGGATGCGGCCTATATCGCCCCGGCGGTGCAGTTCCTCAAGCGCGGCCGCTATTTCCTGGACGCGGCCCAAAGCGAAGGCCGGAATGAAAATTTTCCCTCCGCGCTTAACGGTTTTTAAAATCACGTTTTTCAAATCAGTCAGGGAATTGGCGATATCTTCATGCAGGCGGTTGCCGTAAGTGGATTCCATTATCAGCGTGTCGGCGGCAAACGGATTCTGCGGGTCCTTTAAGAGTGGCATGTTTTGCCTGCCCAGATCCCCGGTATAGACGAGTTTCCGCTCTTTTCTGTCTTCCTGCCAGGACAGCTCTACTTGCGCGGAACCCAGAATGTGGCCCGCTTCTATGAACCGTGCCGTTACTCCGGGGACGGGCTCGAAAAACTCACCGCATTTAAACGGGGTAAGCAGTTTTTCCACCGGCGCGATATCTTCAGCTTTGTAAAGCGGCTCGATGGGGTTTTGAGGATGCTTTTTATTGTAAAACCGCGCGTCGCTTTCCTGAATATTGGCCGAATCCTCAAGCAGCACCGACACCAGCTGCGCCGTAGGCGGGGTGCAAAAGATGCGGCCTTTGAATTTCTGTTTTACAAGGCGGGGCAATGCGCCGATGTGGTCTAAATGCGCGTGCGACAAAACAACCGCGTCGATTTCGCCGGGTTTGAAAAGGAAATTGCGGTTTTTGTTTTCCGCGTCCTGCCTGTGACCCTGGAAAAGTCCGCAGTCCAAAAGAATATTTTTCCCGCCGACGTGCAGAATATGGCGAGATCCAGTAACTTCTCCAGCCGCGCCGGCGAAAGTCAGTTTTGCCATGTCACACTCCGTGCGATGCTTAAATTTTCTGGGTTAAGGCGTTAAACCAGATGTGCTCGGCCTGTTCTCCGCCGAGGATGTGCAGGTTTATCGAGAGCACATAAACGTTGTCGGCGAAAACATCACGCCAGCCTTCAGGGAATTTCGTGAAGTCTTTATAAGTGGTGAGCAGCGGCAGATCGCCCCGCAGATTCTGCACGGTGCGCAGTTCATCCAAAGTGTAGGGGTGGTGGTCCGGGTAGCGCCATTTCTGCTTTAAGTCCAGTCCCAGGTCCGTCAGCGTTTCCTCGAAACTTTCCGGGTCGCCTATAGCTGATAGCGAGGTGGACGGGCCGTCCAGCGTGCCCAGCTGTTTTATCTCGTTTGTGCAGATGTTAAAAAAGTATTCCGGCTTGTGTTCGCTTTCAATTACTGGGACTTTGGGGTTGTATTTCGCGATTTCTTTTTTTATGTCGCCCAGCTGAACAACATCCACCATGTTCGCGTGCGTGATTACTATAAGGCCGGCGCGGGCCAGCGCTTTTTTAGGCTCGCGCAGCATGCCCAGCGGCAGCAGCGCGTCGCCGCCGAACGGGTTTTTCGCGTCAATTAAAATTATGTTAAGGTCCCGGTCAAGGTTAAAGTGCTGGAACCCGTCGTCAAGCAAAATCACTTCGGTGCGGAATTTCGTGATCGCGGTTTGGGCCGCTTCCGCGCGGTTCGCGCTTACCAGCACGGGCACGTTATACTCTTTCAGCGAGCGCGACAGCATGTAGGGTTCGTCGCCCGCCGTGGCCCAGCTTCCGGGATTGGTGTGGGATAAAATAACCAGCTCGTTTTTCTTGGCGCCCTGGCGGCGGTAGCCGCGCGATATTATAGCGGTTCGCACGCCCGCTTTTGAAAGCTGTTTGGCCGCCAGCATGACGGCAGTGGTTTTGCCGGTTCCGCCCGTGGTTATATTGCCTATGCACACGACCCGCGTGTTGACATGGACGAATTTGGCGAACCCCAGATCATAAGTCAGTTTCCGCAGGGAGATGGCAAGCCGGTAGAACAGGGACAATATCCATAAAAACGCTATGCCGAGCGCGTTGGAGTGGAATTTTTTATGAAGTTTCTTTAAGTCCATTACTTTATATTATTAAACATCCGCTTCCGATGGCAACTGCGTCGGTTGTCCGATACGCAGGATTTCTATGGCCCGGTCGGCTATTGCGCCGGGCGGCATTTCGGTGAGGCACCGCAGATCCGCGCATTCGTTTTTTCGGCACGGCGCGCAGGGCATGGAACTGATAACGTATAAGTGAACAGGCCTTTTCGCCTGCGTGTTCCCGAAATATTGAGAAAGGGTTGTCGCCGGTTCGCCTGTGGCTGGCGAGGGGGGGGTCCAGTTCCGCGGATCGCTTGACGCGTGTACGGTAATGGTGGACACTCCTGTCGCCACAGCGATATGCTTCGGCCCGTTGCAGTTAGCTATCAGCAGGTCAAAACATGAAATCAGGCCGGCGAGATCGGACAGGCTTTTTGTTTCCGGCGACAGGAAAGATATGCCGGGCGTCAGCTTAATGATACGCTGCGCCGTCGCCAGTTCGCCTGGCCCCCAGAGGATAACGGCCTTTGCGCCGGTTGCCGCGTTTATCATTTTCAGGGCTTGCGCGAAATGTTCCGCCGGATACTGCCGCGTTATCTTTCGAGACGCCGGCGCCACGCCCAGAACCGGTCCGCCTTTTCCGCGCAAAAACTCTTTGGCTTTTGCCACGGCGCGCGGGTCCGGGATTAAAACCGGCAGGATTTCCCGCGGGTTTAATTTAACGCCGAGCGGCTCCAGCATTTTAATCTTTTCGGACGGCGCGTATCTGGGTTCGGCGTAGCGTTTCATTTCCACATTATAAAGAAAGCTCCAGAACACGTCTTTCGCGCCGGCCCTTATCTCTGCGCCGCTGGCGGCGGCTATGGCGATTGAACGGGGCGTGCCGAGAAAGTCTATGACCCAGTCGTACCCGCGCGCCCTGATTTTCCGTATCCAGAAAAAGTGTCTGCGCGGATCGTAAACCAGCAGTTCGTCTATGGAGGGATTGCCGTTTAATAACTGGTCCGCCGGCGGTTCCGCCAGAAAGTCAATTTTCGCGCCCGGGAAAGTTTTTTTAAGCGCGGCTAAAGCGGGCAGGGTCAGGATATTGTCACCTATCCGCCGTAGTTGTATGACGAGAATTCTCCCCGGATTTGTCATCAGAACCTGGATTTTCCGCGCGTCAGCTGGAGCATGAAATCCAGCATGGTGTCGTCGCCGCGGATGAAAAGACGTTTTATCGTGCCGTACTGCGGTTTCCAGTTAAGCGGTGTGATGCCCTGTTTGATGCTGAAATCGAAAAGGTAGCCGGCGTCCAGAACGCTTTTGCGAATGGCAGGGGAAAAAGCGCCAGCGCCGTAGGGATAGGCGAAAGCGGGGATTTCCCTGCCCAGTTTTTCTTCGAGCATTTTTTTGCTTTCGCGGATTTCCCAGTCGGCGGTTTCAAACGGTATTTCCGTAAGGCTGGCGTGGTTCATGGTGTGGGAACCGAAGTCGAACACGCCGCTTGTGTACATTTCGTTGATTTGCGGCCAGGTCAGCATTTCAATCCACCCTTCGCTTGCGGGATCATGCCAGAGGTTATGCTTGCCGACGGTATTGTAAGTCAGGAACACGTTTCCTTTGGCGCCTCGTTCTTTAAGAATGGGAAATGCGTTGGTGTAATTGTTTTTATATCCGTCGTCGAAAGTGATGAGGACGGGATTGTCCG
>JBAYFS010000203.1:0-3951 GCA_041667045.1 Elusimicrobiaceae bacterium
CCCGGGATATTTTTATAGCGGGGGCGTCCTTTAACAAGGCTATTTCGAAAAGCCTGACCGTTGAAATAGACAAAGCCGACGAACTTAAAAAAGAGCACGGTCTTAAGTTCGCCGCGCTGGAGCCGGTGTCCGCGCGGGAGAGTTTCAGGGAAGAGGATATCACTATCCCTTCCGGACATTCCTCGAAACCGCCTGTCGCCGCGGAATTGAACGCCGAACCGGCGCCGCTGCCCGCGGTCAGTACCGGCGAAGCTGTTTCCGGCGTTTTGTATGAAGTGCTCAAAGACCTTATTGTGGAAGTGCGCCGCTCTGTGGATTTTTACTATTCGCAGGGGTCCGAGCGCGGTATTGACAAAGTGTATTTGTGCGGCGGGTCCGCCAATATGGCGGGAGTAGACAAGTTTTTCGCGACGGAACTTAACGCCCCGGTGGAGATATTGAACCCGTTTAAGGTGTCCCGCGACAATCCCCATACGATGCCGTCCGCGGATATTCTTCCGGCTATGGCTGTGGCGGTGGGCCTGGGCCTGCGCAAAATGTGGGACTGGCAACAATGATAAGAGTAAACCTTATACCTAAGGAGTACCTGCAGAAACAGAAGCGGCGCATCCAGCTTTTGCGGGCCGTTGTTGTTGCCGTTCTGGTTTTCGCCGGCTTTTTGGGGCTGACGGTGTTTCACATCAACCGCACCGTAGCCGCGGAAGCCTTGCTGGTTGAAAAGGAAGCCAAACTCAAGGCGCTGGAAGCCAAAGTCAGCGCGGTTAAGGAGCTGGAACAGCTACGCGACAAGGTTAAGGCGCACCTCGACGCGCTTATCGCTCTGGAATCGGCACGAACCGTTTATATTGATTTTATGCAGAAACTCACCGCCACCATGCCGGACGCGCTCTGGTTTGAGTCGGTCAGCACGACCGCCGGCAGCGGGCCCGGGGAGCAGAGCTGCTGCGGAAAGTTTTTGTTTACGGTGGCGTCCGCCGCGCGGACCGGCGAGTCTTCAGCCGACTGGATAAGCAAGCTTGAGAAAATGTCCGGCATTTCCAACCTGGCGGTAAGCGCCATTGCCATAACCAAAGAGGACGCTACCGCGGCCGTGGCCTACAAATTCCGGGTGCAGGGCAATTATGCCGTACCGGTGGAGGGCAAGTAATGGCCGACGAACAGTTGCCTCAGTCGAAAAAACCGGTTAGTCCCGAACTGATTAAAATAATGGCCGCTGTTATTTTGTTTTGCGGTGTTGTGGGGTATTTTTATTGGAGTTTCCTGTGGCGGCCCTATTCCATAAGGCTCGGCGAGGCCGAGGAAAAAATAGAAAAGATTAATATGGATATGGCGAAAGCGCTCGGTACGGCGAAACGGCTGGAAGGGCTTAAAGCCGAGATAGAAGCCTTGCAGGCGCGCGAAGCCGCGGCTGAAAAGCAGCTGCCGAAAAGCAAAGACATTCCCGGCCTTATCAAGGCCCTGGTCAGGGACGCGCGCAATAGCAGGATTTTCATAAGCGAAATTGTGCCGCGCAATACCACCGCGCGGACTTATTATACGGAAACTTATTACGATATCCGCGGCGAAGGTTCCTACCGCGACGTGGGGCTGTTCCTTGCGGCGGTGGCGTCGTCAACACGCATTTTTAACGTTAAGGATTTGTCTCTTTCCCCCGCTACCGGCGGGCTGGTTAATTTCAATTTTACGCTGGTCGCGTTCGCTTACAAGGGTTAGGAAATATGGGAAAGAAAATTCTCTTTATTCTGTTCGCGCTTTCTGCGGGGCCGGCCGCTTATTGTGCCGATTCCCCGGCGGAGCCTACAAAAGAAACGGCGGAAGTTTCGGCTCCGCAATCCGTTTCTGAAAGGATATTTACCTATACCGGGCGGGATCCGTTTGTTGTTATCCCGGCTAAAATGGTGGCCGGTTCCTCCTCAACGGTATCCGGTGTTAAGCTGCCGAAGAATTACGCGCCGGATCCGGGCACGCTCTCTGTGCGCGGCATAATAGAGTACGCCGCGGGAAGGCAGGCTTTTCTTTATGATTCGAAAAGCGGCAGGACCTATATCGCGTCCAACGGGAAGCTGTGCGATGTGCATTTTAAACCTGTGCCGGGAATGATAGCCATCGTCGCGGCTAACACCGTGACTCTCACAAAGGGCGGACGCTCATTCACGTTAGCCAAAAAGAAGAAATAGCAGCGGAGCCAAAAGATTATGAAAAAAATTATTTCTGTTATAATGGCGTTTGTTTTTCAGGTAGCGCCCGTTCTGCCGGCTTTCGCGGAAAACGAAAAGCCGAGCATGGTTGAAAAGGTCACCATTTCCAAAGATGCGGTTCTGATAAAGGGAAATTCCGAACTGAAATATGACGCGTTCAGCACCAAAGAGCCGCCCTGCGTGGTGGTGGAAATTTTAAACAGCGAAGTCGCCGGCGGGCTGGCGGGCGATATTGCCGCCCTGGACGGGGAACTCGTCCGGTCCGTGCGGGTGGAACAGTACCAGCAGGCGCCGGTTAAAATAAGCCGCGTGACCATTATCCTAAAAGAGAACGCGGATTATACCGCTGTCGCCAAAAACAACGCGGTGGCTGTTTTTCTCCAGAAGGCTCCCGAGGAGAAAAGCATTCCCAAAGTGGTTTATGAGGAGCCCAAAACCGCCGTTTACATGGACATTTTAAGCAATCTGCCGAAAGAGAAAATCAAGCTGGACTACGATTCCGCCGATGTACGCCAGGTGCTCGGCGCTATGGCGGACAAGATAGGCGTGAACATGATTTTCGCCGACGATGTGGCGGGCGACGTCACCATGCGGCTTAATAACGTGCCCTTTGACGAAGCTTTCAATACTATTCTAAGCGTTAACGGTCTTGTCGCCCAGCAGATGGGTTCCAACATCATCCGCGTGGCGACAGCCCAGGCGGTGAAGTCGGAAACCGCGTCCGCTCAGCTGGTCACGCGTGCGTTCAGACTGAAATATCTCAAGGCCGAGGAAGCCAAGACGCTTATTATCGAAATAGTCAACGCCGAAGGCCGCAAGGGAAAAGTATCCGTCAACGCCGATTACAATATGGTGCTGGTTACGGACATTCCCAGCGGGCTTGATTCTATCGAGCGCTTGCTCAGCCAGATTGACAAAAAGCCCGTGCAGATCCTCATCGAAACGAAAATCGTCGAAGTCAATCTCACGGACAATTTCCAGTTCGGCGTGGAATGGAACGCTTACGGCGCTGATAATTCCACCATCGGGGGGAGCAACGGCCTGAATTTCTTCGGTTCAGGGAACGTGGCGAACCAGGCGCTTACCGGTGTGCAGGTTAACGGCGTGAAGTCGCCCTACAAAAACGGCGACGATAATTTCACTCCGCTAAACAACACCACCGACAACGGCGGCACGGGCGTGAACTGGCCTTCCGTGGCGAACGAAATAGCATCCGGCGGTTCGTTCCGGTTCGGGCGCATAGCGAGCAATCTGTTCCTGGACGTTACCATCAACGCCGCGGCTTTGAAAGGCAAGGCGAAGGTTTTGTCGGATCCCAAAGTGGCAACGTTAAACAACAAAACCGCCAATATCAATATAACCACCCAGATTCCTTACACCACGACGGAAACCACCAATTCCAATCCGCCCATTTCCAACACCGTTGTGCATTACATAGACACCGGCATAACGCTGGAAGTGACTCCGATTGTAAACGAAGACAACCGGATCATGATGAAGGTGAAACCCAAGGTCAGCCAGAAGTCCGCCACCATCACGCCCACCTCGGGCGGCGCGCCCGGCGTTGACACGCGCGGCGTGGAAACCAACATCATGACCCGCGACGGCGAGACCATCGTTATCGGCGGCCTGATTTACGACGAAAATTCCGACTCTCTTTATAAAGTGCCCATTTTGGGCGATATCCCCATTCTCGGCTGGCTGTTCAAGAAAAAAGTCGAGGCGCGCCAGAGAATCGAGCTTTTGATTTTCG
>JBAYFS010000204.1:0-3932 GCA_041667045.1 Elusimicrobiaceae bacterium
AAGCAGTAAGGGAACCGCTGGGTATTTCCATTACCGTTTTGCTTGTCGGCCTGCTGTTTAAGCGGTTCCGGCGGAACGTGGAAACCGTTACGCAGAAAGCCATAAAAGCCATAGGGCTTTCCTGGACGGTTTTTCTTGTGGTTGCCGTTCTGGGGCTGATGTCGAGCGTGGTTACGGCCATTATCGCGGCGCTGATACTCGCCGAGATATCGTCCATTCTCAAGCTTGACCGCGCTTATGAAATCAAATTTGTCGTTTACGCCTGTTTCGCCATCGGGCTGGGCGCCGTTCTTACTCCGCTGGGAGAACCGTTATCCACGATAGTCGTGGCGAAATTAAAGGGCGCGCCGCACTACGCTGATTTTTTCTTCCTGCTTAAGCTTTTGGGAATATGGGTAGTGCCCGGAGTTCTTGCCATGGCGTTTATGGCGACTTTCCAGAAAGGATATAAGGTGCGGGCAGGCGAAACGCTACGCACCACGGAAAATGAAACCAACTCCGGCGTGGCGTTGCGAGCCGGCAAGGTTTACATTTTCGTGATGGCGCTGGTTTTCCTGGGCGCGGGGCTCAAGCCGCTTACCGAAGCCGTGATAACGAAAATAGCCGACTGGCAGCTTTTCTGGATTAATATTATCTCCGCCGCTCTGGACAACGCGACTTTAGCCGCGGCTGAAATAACTCCATCCATGAGCGGGCATAAGTTAACGTTCATTTTAATGGGTCTTCTCGTGGCCGGCGGGATACTCATTCCGGGCAATATCCCCAACATAATTTGCGCAGGCAAGCTGGACATCAAAAGCAGGGAGTGGGCGCGCGTGGGCGTGCCGGCGGGGCTGGTTTTGATGGGAGTGTATTTTACGGTTTTGATGCTGTTGGCAAAATAGAAGCAGAACTGGAGAACTAATGATAAACACTAATCCCATACCGCTGTTTAATCTCAACAAGCAGCACGAGTCCTTGCGGGAAGAGATCAATTCGGCCGCCATCCGCGCTTTGGATTCCATGCGTTGGATAATCGGGCCGGAAACAGAAAATTTCGAACTTGAGTTCGCGAAAGCGCTCGACGCCAAACATTGCATAGCCTGTTCATCCGGCGCGTCTGCCATACAGATTGCGCTCGGCGCGTGCGGCATCGGCAAGGGCGATCACGTTATAACAACCCCCTTTACGTTCATAGCGACTACGTCTTCCATCAGCCTCACCGGCGCAGAGTTTTCTTTTGCCGATGTTGACTCCGTGACCGGCAACCTCAGTCCCGAAGGGATTGAAAAGCGCATCACCAAAAACACGAAAGCCATTCTGCCCGTTCACATTTACGGCTATCCCGCCGAGATGGACAGGATAATGAAAATAGCGCAGAAGCATAATCTGAAGGTTATTGAGGACTGCGCGCAGTCCCACCTGGCGGCCTATAAAGGCAGAATGACCGGCACGATCGGGCATGCGGGCGCGTTCAGTTTTTATCCGAGCAAGAATCTCGGCGCCTGCGGCGACGGCGGAGCCGTTGTTACCAATGACGCGGAAGTGGCCGCCAATTCCAGAAGCCTGCGCCACTGCGGCAGAAAAGCCGACAAGACTTATGAGTACGGTTTTGAAGGCTCCACCCTGCGCATGGACGACGTGCAGGCCGCCATTCTGCGCGTAAAACTCAAACATCTCGCCGAGTGGACGGAACTGCGCAGAAAAGCCGCCGCGAAATACGATGACGCGCTCAAAGGCCTACCGGTAGTCGTTCCGTCGGATCCGGGAGCTGGTTCAAGCCAGTCGTATTATGTTTACACTATCAAGGCGCCCAGACGTGACGAATTGGCGGCGTTCCTGTCTTCCCGCAAGATAGGCAACGCTATTTATTATCCCATGCCGCTTTACAAGCAGCCGGTGTATCAGCATCTCGGTTTCGATCCGAAAGATTATCCGAACACGGAAAAACTGACGACCGAAGTGCTGTCCCTGCCGATGTTCCCCGAGATAAGCGACAGCGACATAGCGCGCGTCGCAGCCGCGATAAAAGAGTTCTACGGCAAATAATATAACCGGAATCCGCGGGGGGCCGCGTTACGGGCGGCCCCCCGCTTTTTAACATGAAAATTCTTTATATCATAACGTCAACCACGCGCGGCGGAGCCGAGAACACGCTGTTCACTCTGCTCAGCCGCGTGGATAAAATGATTTTTCAACCCGCCGGGGTCATAAGCCTTAAGCCGCGCGGGCCGGTCGCCGATAAAATAGAAGAACTGGGGATCCCCGTCACCAGTCTGGACATGGGATACCTTCCCTCGCTTTTCGACGCAGGCCGGCTTAAAAGAGAAATCGCCAGATTGAAACCGGATATAGTGCACGCCTTCCTGTTCCGCGCCATACAGTATGCGCGCGCGGCGAAAAAAGAAAATCCCTTTAAGCTGATCGCTTCGCCGCGCGTTAATTACCGGACCAGAAACCCCGTAATTTTATTTAAGGACCGTTTATCCCGTGACGCGGACGATCTGGTAATCTGCGAATCGGATTCCAGCCGTGAATTTTTTCTGACCGGTCAGAAATACGATCCGGCCCGGGTCATTACTATCCGCAACGGTATTGATTCGGAATTTTGGCGGACGGACGCCGAGGCGCGCTCAGCCATGCGGTTTAAGGCGGATATCGCCGATGACGAGCTGCTTTTGTTTTCCAGCGGGCGGCTTGACCGGCAGAAAGGCTACGAATACCTTATCCGCGCTCTGGCGCTTGTAAAAGACAAAACTCCCCGTCTTAAAACCGTCATAGCCGGGCAGGGGCCCATGCGGGAAAAACTGGGGAAACTCGTTTCCGAACTCAAACTGGACCGCGTCGTGCGGTTCGCCGGCGAGCAGGCGGATATAAAAGCGTGGCTGTCCGCCGCGGATATTTTCGCGCTTTCCTCTTTGTGGGAGGGTGTGCCCAATTCGCTTTTGGAGGCCATGAGCGCGGGCAAACCCTGCGTCGCCACCCGCGTGGACGGGGTGTGCGAAGTGGCGCGCGAGAACACGGACGCTCTGTTAGCCGCGCCGGGCGATCCGCGGAGTCTGTCCGAGAAAATTTTAAAGCTTTATGAAAACGCCGGACTGCGCCGGGAACTTGGCGGCGCGGCGCGCGAATCCATACTCGAAAACCGTTCCATGCCGGACATGATAGCGGCTTATGAAAACGCTTACCGGCAGTTAGTTTAATTACTGTTTTGACGGATATTTGTCCGCTAAATTTAAAACGCCTCCCCGATAGAGCGGGGAGGCGTTTTTTGTGTGCGCGGATGAAGATTACAGAAGTTCCGAAACCAGCGCGGCCAGTCTGCTTCGTTCGGTTTTGGTGAAGGTGATATGCCCGTATATGGATTGGCCTTTAAACCGGTCAACTATATAGGTAAGGCCGTTGGACTCCTGATCCAGATACGGCGTGTCAATCTGAGCGGGATCGCCAGTGACGACGACTTTCGTTCCGTCGCCGGCACGGCTCAGGATGGTTTTTATTTCATGCGGAGAGAGGTTCTGCGCGTCGTCCACAATCATATACTGTTTCGGAAGCGAGCGGCCCCGGATATGCGTTACGGACGCTATTTCCACGCGTCCGCTTTCCACCAGAAAGTCGGACTGGTTCATGCCTTCTTCGGGGTTTTTGCGGTCCGCCAGGAATTCCAGATTGTCGTAAATCGCGCCCATCCAGATACTGAGCTTTTCGTCTTTGCTGCCGGGCAGAAATCCGATATCGCGGCCCACCGGCACTATGGAACGGCAGATTACCAGCCGCCGGTAGACGTCCTCGTCAATCGCTTTCTGCAGGCCCGCCGCCAGGGTGATGAGGGTTTTTCCCGTTCCCGCCTGTCCGACGAGGGTTACAATGTCAACGGAATCGTCCAGCAGCAGTTCCATGGCGAAACGCTGTTCCTTGTTGAGCGGTTTGATTCCCCAGCAGACCGGATCCGG
>JBAYFS010000205.1:0-3908 GCA_041667045.1 Elusimicrobiaceae bacterium
ACTTCCCGGATATTGAGCACATCGTCAATATAAAAAAGCAGTTCATGGGAATTAACGCTGAATAAAGGCCGGCTTAGGGGAAGCCTGCAGACTTTCGATGTGAAGGCGTGATCGGAAAAGAGATAGAGGAAGTTATACAGGAGGAATTTCATATTTCCGTTGTTTATCGGATATACCGGCAGGTTTTTGTGGGCGGGTTTTGTGTATTCCCTGTTATCCAGAACAATCATTTCGTCAATAAGCCCGAGATATTTCCCGTCCTGCGGATTGTTGAAATCCTTTTTCCCGGAAAGGCGGGATACCGCCGATCTTTCCGCCGTCTGGATGACTATGTATCGTGGTTTTAGTTTATCCAGATACCCTTTGTTTAAAAGAGCTAGAACTATTTCGAAAGTGCTGTTTCTGGCTTTATCGCTCAGCGCGGTAATGTTGAGCACGCTCAGACCGTGGACGCTTGCGATATAATCCTGATAATACGGGTTTTTTCCGCCCGCACCGCCCAGAGAGAAAGAATCGCCCACAGTGAGAACCTCCGCTTTTTCACCGCGATAGTCCATAAGCTCGATGTGCCGTTTGGGCAAATCGCATTCCGTTTTGCGGGGTGTGTTTGACGCCGTGATATACCCCGTTCTGGCGAGATCTCCGGTAGGGTACGGATAATCCGGGTCCAGCATCCGCCGGGTGAACGTGAACCACAGAGCAAGGTTTAAGAGGATGAACAGCCCCGTCAGAACAAGAAAATTCCTTATGAATTTTTTATAATTAGCCATTAAAATGTGTAGTACAAAAACTCCGAGACTTTTGACATATTGCAAAGCGCCGCCGCCGTCATTATTACCGCCGCCGCTAGATACGCCGGCTTCGGCTTGAAATAACCGTCCAGCTGGTCTGTTTTCTTCACGAAAAGGACAGTCAGGATAAAAGCCGCCGAACACAAAACGGACGCGCCTGACCAGGAGACGGCGGCAAGTCCCGCGTTATGCGCCGGATTAAGCGGCAAAAGTCCCTGCGGGAACACAAAACCGTTCAAGCCGGACATGGCTTTTAGCACGGAAAACGCCTCTCCCCAGCTTTTTGCCCTGAAAAACACCCAGCCGATATTAACGTAATTGAAAGTTATGAACCACGCCAGAGCGGACGGCAAAACAAAACCGAACCGGCGCCAGAACCTGTTTATGACCAGGCCCGCTCCGTGCATGAATCCCCAGAAAACGAAAGTCCACGCGGCGCCGTGCCAGAAGCCGCCCAAAAGAAACGTTATCATCAGGTTCTGGCAGGTGATTAATTCGCCTTTCCTGTTCCCGCCCAGCGGGATATAGAGATAATCCCGGAGGAATCTGGACAAGGTCATGTGCCACCGCCGCCAGAAATCCTGCAGATCAACGGCCTTGTACGGGCTGTTGAAATTCTGAGGCAGTCTTATGTTAAACATCAGCGCTATGCCCAAAGCCATATCGGTGTAGCCCGAAAAGTCGAAGTACAGCTGCGCCGTATACGATAAGCTGGTGGTCCAACCGTCAACGAAGGTCAATTTCTCCGCCCCGGCAAAGCCCGCGTTGGCCCATTGCGCAAACGTGTCGGCGATCATGACTTTCTTAAAAAGCCCCGCGGAAAACAGGAATATCCCCAAAGCCAGGTTTTTATAATTGACGGTTTTTGTTTTCACGTCGTCGAACTGCGGCATCATCTCGCTGTGGTGCAAAATAGGCCCGGCGATAAGGTGCGGAAAGAAAGTGACGAACAGCGAGTAATTCAGATAGTCCATTTCCTTGACGTCTTTGTTGTACGTGTCAACAAGGTAAGCTATCTGAGTGAAAGTGAAGAAACTGATGCCGAGCGGCAAAACCAGATGCTCGAGCGCGAAATTCAGGCCGGACACCCTGCCCGCGTTCACAAGGAAAAAATCCGTGTATTTGTAATAGGCAAGGAGCAGCAGGTTTACAAGCACGCCGACCACTATCAGGGTTTTTCGGGAAATTATGTCTTTGCGGGTTTTCCCGCTTAAAACAGCGCCCACGGAAAAATTGAAGAGAATACTCCCTAAAATAAGCGGCAGGTATCTGATGTTCCACCAGCCGTAAAAGAACAGGGAAGAGAAAACCAGCCAGGCTTTCGCGGGGATAATCAGGCGCTGTTTGTTCAGCCAGAAATACACCAGAAAAGTTACCGGCAAAAAAGCGAAAATAAAAATATAGGAGTTGAAAAGCATTGTTCAGTTACCAAAAACAGCTGATGCCGCCCGTTATCCGCAGGTCTGGACTGGCACTTGTAAACCCCCTGCCGATTCCCAAATCTAACAAAACGGAAGGCGAGAATGCGTAAATTGCCCCTATCAGGCCATCCGTGGTATTGTTTCCGGAGGCTTTCTGGTCATTTTGCCCATACATTTCGGCGGCCAGTGTGAGTTTATCCGTTATGCCATGTTTTACCGCCAGATTCCAGCCTAGGGCGGGATTGTCCGCGAAAGTGTAACTCCCGTTAAAATGCGCCGATGTTTTGCCGAATGTTTTTGAAGCCAGCACTATCCCCTGATAGGTGTTCTCGCCGGTTCCAAGCTGTTTATCCTGATTGCCTGTAGTTGTTTTCCAGCTAAGCGCCGCGGTCAGCGCGGGATACGCCTGCTCCTCTTTCGCCAGATTGCAGCCCAGCCATACGGACATATCGCGCAAACCGGACTGATCCGGGGCGTCACCCTGCGTTAACCTTGAGAACGGCACTTCCAAATCCACTTCGAAACGTTTAAAAAAACCATACTCCAGATCCGTCACAATTCCATATTCCCTGCTTCCATCGGATTGTTTCAGATACTGAACGCCCGCGGCCAGCGAAAAATGTCCCGGCTCCAACAGGGTCGCCTCCGCGGTGTTTAAAGGGCGGTTCTCTATTCCAGCCAGAACACTGGCCGAAAAAATCACGCTCAAGGCGAAATACCGTAAAAGATAACGCGCGCATTTGAAACAATTATTCATATTTTCTCCCCGCGCATAAGCGCGGCTTTGAGCCTATTCGGTATCGCTGTCTTTCGAGGAAGAAGCCCGGCCCATACTGCCGAAACCGTATTTTTTGCGGATTTCGTCAACAGCCTTATAGACTTTCTCTTTTTTAGCGGCGTCGGCGTCCTCGAACAGCGGCAGCTGTTTTCCTTCGCCGCGGAAATTGGCGACCCGCACACCCACCAGCCGGACGGGGCGCGGCAGCGGCACAAACTGCGAAAAAAGTTTTGTTATCTCGGCTAATATTGTTTCCGGGAAATTGGTCGGCGTTTCAATGGTCCGGGCGCGGGTTAAGGTGGTGAAATCGTCAAACCGTATTTTCAGTCCGACAGTGACGCCCTTGAGTTGTTTTCTCCGCATCCGGGCCGACACCCGCTCCGCCAGAAATGACAGGGTGGCCCGTATTTTATCCGTGTCCGAGGTGTCTTCCGTAAAGGTGTGTTCGTTGCTTACAGACTTCACCCCCTCATAAGCCTGCACGGGGCGCGGGTCTATCCCGTTGGCCAGTTCAAGCCGGTACAGGCCGTTTTTACCGAGCAGGCGTTCCAAGGTGGACGGTTTCTTCGCGGCGAGCTGCCCGACCGTGAAAATGCCCGCCCTGTTTAAAATCTGTTTTGAGTGTTCCCCCATGCCCCATATTTTGCCGATATCCAGAGGGAAAAGGAATTCCCTCAGGTTTTCAGGCGTGACATGAACGAAGCCATCCGGCTTTTGTAGGTCGGACGCGATTTTGGCGGTCATCTTGTTCGGCGCCAGGCCGACCGAAGCGGTAAGCCCCGTCAGTTCCTTTATCCTGGCTTTGATTTTAAAGCAGATTTCCTCCGGCGGACCGAACAGTTTTTCAAGGCCGGACAGATCGAGGAAAGCCTCGTCTATGCCCACCGCTTCCACGGACGGAGTGAACTCATAAAAAAC
>JBAYFS010000206.1:0-3871 GCA_041667045.1 Elusimicrobiaceae bacterium
CCCCATGGCTTTTTCTATATCTGCCTGTGCTACTTTAAAATCGAAAAGCGCCTTAATAAGCTGCAGTTTCGCGCTGCTGTAGGCGGTGGTGGCGTCGGTAAGTTCCAGAGGAGTGCTGATCCCGGTATTGTAACGCACCGTGGCGATCTGCAGGTTTTCCGTGGCCTGCTTGACCTGCGCCTGAGCGTTGATGATGCGCTCTTCGGACTGGTTAAGGTTTAAAACCGACTGCGCGGCCTCCAGATAAATCTGCCGCCCTTTGGAATAAATCTGCGCTCTTACGGAATTAAGCTGGGCGGTGTTCTGCTCAACCGCAGCCCGCGTTTTCATGCCCTGGAATATGTTCAGCTGCAAAGACAGGCCGGCGTTCCAGTTCTGGGAATAGGGGGATTCCGTGCCCGTGGTGTTGTACGCGCCGTTCGCGTATAGCGAGGGGTAATAAGCCGAGCGTGTCGCTTTCAGGGTGAACTGCATGGCGTTATACTGTTCCTGCAGCATTTTGAGGTCCGGTCTGTTCAGGAACGCTTTGCTCAGAATTTCGTCTAAAGTGATGTTGTAATCCACATAATCCAGATTGTCTTCGATATGAAAGGGCTGGGGGGAAATAAGGAACATCAGGGAGTTCAGGCTTACCCACGCCAGATCGTAATCATTGCGTGCTTTTATCAGATCAAGCTGCGCGCCGCTTAAATCTGTTTCGGCTTTGGTCACGTCGTATTTCGGCTTCTGGCCGTTTTTGAACATGGCCTGCGCCACTGAAAGATTTTGTTTGAATTGCGCTACTTTTTCCTTATTAACTTCGAGCGCGCGTCTGGCTTGGATAACGTTATAGTAATACTTTTTCACGCTGTTGGTAACGGTCGTGGCGAGATCTTCCAGATCCTGGCGGCTGGCGGCGTAAGCCGAGCGGCTGCTGTTTATAGAGCCGGACCGGCTGCCGAAATCCAGCAGCAGCTGTTTGAGCGTGACGCCCGCCGCGCCCTGCGTGTAAGTGCCCTGCTGGAGCGCCACGCGCGTGTCGTTGGTATTGGTGTAAGGCGCGCCGTATCTGTAAGCCGAGACGGAAGCGTCAATTTGCGGATAATAGGTTGATTTTGCGCCTTTCACTTCGGCCTGCTTGCCGAGCGCCGCGTATTGCTTATTCAGCAGGTCCGGGTCCTGGTCAAGCGCGATTTCGATGCACTTTTGCAGTGTAAGCGTTTCGCCTTTCGCTATTTTGTGTTTCTGCGGAATATTGAAGCGGAGCGCCAGAGTGGAAACCATAACGTCATCATTGTCCACACTAGGCTCCTGAACCTGATAGGTGATGGAGTTGAGCAATTGTGTGGTCACCGCGGTCTGTGTTGTGATGTTGGGCACTTCCGCGCCCATTTCCGCCGGCGCGGTGGAAATATTCGTGTTAATTTCGGCCAGCGTGTCCGTTGAGGCTGTTTGCGCCAATGCCGCGGGCGCAAAAAAAGAGAGGAGCGCGCCGCTTAAAGCAAGTTTCGATAAAAACATACTGGTTCCCCGGTCTGGTATATTTATTTTTAGGACTAATGTTCTCATTATAGCAATTATGATTTGAATAAGGCTTTCTCTTTCTTCAGAAGTTCGGCTTTTTGTTTAAGTCCGCCGGGGCCGGAAAAACCCACCAGCTTTCCGTCGCCGCCGATAACGCGGTGGCAGGGAACGGCGGGCGCGAACGGATTCTTTTTAAGCGCCATGCCGACCGCTCTCGCCGCTTTGGGCGAGCCCGCTTTCCGCGCCACTTCGCCGTAAGACATGGTTCCGCCTTCCGGAATAAGCGCGCAGACCAGCCAGACTTTCTGGAAAAACGGAGGATACTCCGCTATCCGGTCAAGAATATCCGCAGCGAGTATTTTCGCGAAATCTTTTCGGACGGTGCCCGGCGGCAGGCAGAGTTTGTGAGGATTTTTCATTTTTTCTTGACGCCAAGTATTTTTATTTCGGCGTTGACGGTTTTGCCAGAAAGCGGATGGTTGAAATCCACCATGGCGGTTTCGGTCGCCGTGCTGATTTCCAGCACGGTGGCGGCCAGCTTGCGCCCGTCGGGCGTTTCAGCCGTGAACACTTCACCCGGCACCAGCTGCGCTTTTGGCAGCAGGGAAACGGGCACCGAGCTTATCAGCACCGGATCGTGCGCTCCGTAAGCTTTATCGGAAGGGATCTGAACGGATATTTTAGCGCCGCGTTTTCTGCCGCGCACCGCTTCCTCAATGCCTGGGATGACCGTTCCGTCGCCCATTTCGAACAGAAACGGTTTCTCGGCGGTCGTTTGCTCCACTATCTTCCCGTCGCAGCTTAGCGTGTAGGCCAGCGTTACTACGGCGCCTTTGTCCGCTTTCGGGCCGGAGCAGGCCGCGGTTATGAGTATAAAAAGCGACAGCGCTATATATTTTTTCATTTTTCCTCGTTTTTAAGCAGTTTCCTGTTCCTGAGCAGCCGGTGGTAGGTGACGCCGAACCGGTGCACTTCGTCCCGTATCTGCATAAGCAGCCTTAACGCCGGGTCTGATTTTTCCAGCCTGATGCTTTCGGTTTTTCCCGGGACGAAAATTTCCTCTTCCCGTTTGGCGAGCGCGATTACCGGCACATGCGCGTGGTATCCGTTCGCGGCGCGCAGAGCGGCGGCAAGCTGGGCCGGCCCGCCGTCTATTAAAATTAAATCCGGCAGCGGCTCGCCGGTTCTTGCCAGCGCGGCGATACGGCGAGAAACTATTTCTTCCATCATAAGGATATCGTCGCCGCCCTGTTCCGGCAGTTTGCTTTTGATTCTGAACCGGCGGTAGTGCGGGTGGTTTTTTTCGCCGCCCGTGAAGCACACCATGGACCCCACCGCCTGCGCTCCGAACAGGTGCGAATTGTCGAACGCTTCGATATGCACCGGCGGGCGTTTCAGGCCGAGAATTTCCGCCAGCCGGACCGCGGCGCGGCTTTTTTCCAGCGAGGATTCAAGTTTTTCAAGCGGGAACCGCGCTATTTTCACGCGTTCCTTCATGTGGTCCAGCGCGGAGAGAAAATCCCGGTATTTCCCGGCGCGCTCATATTCCAGTTTCGACGACGCTTCGCCCATCAGCGCGGTGAATTTTTCCTTCAGCAGGCCGTGCCTGCCCGACAGGAAAAGGTCGGCCTGTTCGGCTATCTCCCGGTAACCGCTCGCGGATATTTTTCCCACGCACGGCGCGGGGCACTGGCGCGTGTGGTAATAGATGCAGGCGTTGACTTTTTTAGGCGGCAGCGGGTTTTCCACGGAAAAATTCCACCTGCACGGGCGCAGCGGTATTATTTTGCTCTGCCATAAATAACGCAGAAGTCCTTTAAGCTGCGACACGTTCGGGTAGGGGCCGAAATATTTGGCGCCGTCTTTCTCCTTCTCGCGCGTAACGCTAAGGCGGGGGAAATCCTCGTTTAAGCTCAGCCGCACATAGGGATAGGATTTTCCGTCTTTCATCATGCGGTTGAAAAACGGCTGGTGTTCCTTTATCAGTTTTTCTTCCAGAACCAGCGCGTCGCGCTCGCTCGCGCAGACAATGAAGTCTATCCGCCTTAAAAGCGCGATAAGCCCCGGCAGTTTCCAGTCGCCCGTGCCGGATTTATAGTGCTGGAAATACTGCGAAACCCGTTTCGCCAGGTCGCGCGCTTTTCCGATATAAATTATTTCGCCCTTGGCTGACCGCATTATGTAAACGCCCGGGCTGTGCGGAAGGGAGGCTAAATCCATGCCATTATTTTACCATTTACGCAATCAGGACCGAGGCTTGTGTTTATTGCGTATCGGGGTTGCGGCGGGCGCGGCCTAATTTGAATAAAATGGGTTCACACTCTTTCAGTTTGAACATAACGGCTAAAAAGCCATAAACCGCCGTTCC
>JBAYFS010000207.1:0-3842 GCA_041667045.1 Elusimicrobiaceae bacterium
GCTTATTTTTGTCTTCAAATCCGGCGAAAGCAGGTTTTTCGAGGCGGCGATCTGGGCCAGCGAGTCAAGACACCAGTAGACTGGCCAGACCACGGCGGCGCGCATCCCGAAATGTTTTCTTGAAATCGCGTTCACATAGTCCTGCGACTGGTCAAGATTTCCCACTGCCCACAAAATCCACTTTTTTATAACCGGCCTGAATTTTTCCACGCTGGCGCGGTCGAACAGATCATCCGGGTCGAGGCCGGCGCGTTTCAAATCCGCCTGCGGAAGATAACAGCGCCCGATCCTGAGATCGGAGGCCACGTCGCGCAAAATGTTCGTTATTTGCAGGGCTTTGCCTATCTCGGCGGCTTGTTTTTCGTATACCGGATCCTGCGGCAACACGCCGTGAATAATCGCCAGCCTGGTCCAGAACAGGCCCGGCCCGCCGCCTATGAAATAGCAATACTCGTCCAGCTGTTCTTCCGATTTGAAGGCTTTAAGCGAGCGGCGGTCCTTGCCGAAAAACGTAAGATCCGTAATCATTCCGAGGCACACGTCTTTAACCACCTGCGCGGTTATTTCACGCTCGTCGGGTGACAGCCGGTCGTACTCCGCCAAAATCACGGGCAGCGCTTTTATCAGCTCTTTTTCGGAAGGCAGGTCCGCGCTGTCGTAAATATCTTCAATTAGGTCGTTTAGCTTAAGTTTCCGCTTTTCGGGATTAGTGGTTATATCGGGGAAATCGTGTATCCAGCCTATTCTTGTTTCATGGGGTATGATACGCGTGTCCGCCACGGAGTCCGCGGCGCGGCACAGAAGATACGCTATGCAGAAAGGATTGCGCATTTTAAGCGGCAAGGCTTTTATGCTCAGATAGAGCGTTCTGGCTGTTTTTTTGAGTATGGGGAGCAATGTTGGATTCATAGGCACTATAATTTTATAACATTTCATAAGGGAACGGGTTTATTTCACGCCCGGTTTTTCTATAATATATACATATGAAAAAACTGTCCGAAGTTTCAGTCTTGGCGTGGAATATCGCCGGCGCGGAAGCGATCAGCGCAAATTTCACGCAGATCGAGAAGGAGCATGTTTTTATCAGCCTTACGGAGATTGAGAAACTTCTTTCGCTCACTTCCGCGAAACTTAAATTTGACGACGCGCAGGTCAGAAGCGCCGCCGCCGAGTATTCGGACATCCTGAAGGTTTTCGAAAAGCTTAATCTCGATCCGCGCAAGCTGCGCCGCAACGTGCGCCGCCGGCTGGGCGACGGGGGCCGCAACACCGTTCGCGGAGATATCCACCGCAGCGCGGACTGCCGCGCCGTTTTCGAGCGCGCCGAGCAGATTTCGGGCGTCAAGCCGGTCATCACCGGCCTGGATTTGTTCGCTGCTCTTATGAACACGCCCGGCCGGGTTATAACTGAAGTGCTCTCCCATTACGGGGTTGAGCCGTCAAAACTTCTTGAAGTCGTAAACGAAATGCGCATGAGCGGCAAAACAGCCGCGGTTTTTGAGGAAAAACCGGCTGAACCGGTTAAAATCGGCGCCGCAGAAAGCAAACCGGCCCGGTCCCCTTACGCTCCCCCGGACGATTGGCGGCCCGTCGTGGCGGCGGCGCGTCCCGCTCCGCCGAAAAACGGAGTAGGTTATGTTCCGCCCAAGCACGCGGACAAGCTTCTGCGCGTGGGGTTGAATCTGGTGAAGCGCGCGAGCGAAAAGGTGCTGTTTCCCGCCGTGCAGCGAGAAAAGGAAGTTCGGGCGGTGGTTGAAATTTTAAATCGCAACGTCCATAAAATGCCGCTGCTTGTCGGACCGGAAGGTGTGGGCAAGTCCGCGCTGGTGCGCACTTTAGCCATCAAGATTTGGGACGGTTCCGCGCCCGAAGTTATGCGGGACGCTAATATTTTCGAGTTCTCGCTTAGCGATATCCTTTCCGCGGACCAGGACAACGCCGTTGATTTTTTCAAGGGCATGATCGCGGAAGCGCACCGCCATCCGTCCGTATTTTTTTACATTTCTGACATTCATAACTTTCTTCGCGACGGCAGCAAATTCGGCGAACTGCTTAAAGATGCCGTTATGGAAAAAGGGATCAGGGTCATAGGCGGCACCACGCCGGAAGGTTACAGTTCCGAGATAGAACAGGACGCCAGATTCTCCGTTTTTTTCGAGAAAGTGGATGTCAAAGAGCCGGAGCAGGCCGCGGCTGTGGAGATTTTGCGCGACAATAAAACCCGCGTTGAAATAAAAGGCGGCGGCCGCATTACCGACAAGGCGCTCCTGGCGGCCTATACGCTGAGCGCCAAGCTGGCTATGCCCGGCGTTATGCCGAAAAAGGCGCTCAATCTGCTTCGCTCCACCTGCGAACGCGCCCGCCAGAGCGACGCGCCCGCTCTTGAAAACATTTTTATAGATGCGGCCCGCAAGTATGATTTGCTTGTGGAGCCGGGTATTCACGAACTCTGGGTTTGCCAGACGGCGGCGGAAACTCTGGGTATTCCGCTTGAGCGCGCGGCGGCTGAACTGAGCGGAAAATCTCCGGTGCGGCCCGACAATATCGGGCGCAACATCAAAGGCGGTATCATAGGCCAGAACGAGGCGGTTGAAATAGTGTCGCGCCGGCTGGCCTCCGCGGCCAGTTCTTCGGGCAAGCGGACGGGCAAGCCGCTCGTGTTTTATTTTGCCGGTCCGCGCGGCGTGGGGAAAACCGAGCTTGCCAAGCACATAGCCGTAACTTTGTTCGGCAGCGAGGAATCGCTTTATATTTTCGATATGTCCAAATACGGGCGGGAAGAAAGCCTGCGTCGCATTTTCGGCAACAGGGAAGTGGAGGGACGGCTGTTCGTTGCGGTGAAGGAATCGCCTTTTTCCGTTATCCTTTTCGAAAACGTCGATAAAACCCTGCCGATGTTTTATAACCTGATAGCTTCTTTTATCGAGGAATCCGCTTCGCACGGGCTGGATTTGCGGAATACCATTTTTGTGTTCACCTCCGGTACCACGGGCGACGAGTCCGCCAGATTCCCCGGTGAAAGCGAGATTATGGCCGATGTCCGCCGCCGGCTGCCCACCGGCATCCAGCACCATATAAGCGACATTGTGCCTTTCAAGCCGCTGTCGGTGCAGAGCGCCAATTTGATCATGCTTAAATGGCTTGATGAAGTGCGCACCACCATGAAAAAGGAATACGGGGTTTCCATTCAGGTGGGCCGGGACGTAGAGCGGGTGCTGATTAAATCCGGCCTCAGCGCGGAATTCGGCGTGCGGAAACTAAGAATGGTTTTCGACCAGGTTTTAATGCAGCCCCTTCAGCGGATAATAGCTTCCGGTATAGTGGCCAAAACCAAACAGTGGAAATTCCAGCTGAATGAAAATCACGTCGTGCTGATGCCCAGAGCCGAAACCCAGACGGGAAAGTAGCGGGCCATGGCCGGTTTTTTGCCAGCGAAAATAGTGTCCGGCGGCCAGACTGGAGTTGACCGCGCCGGGCTGGACGCCGCGCTTGAGCGCGGCCTGCCGATCGGCGGCTATATACCCAAAGGCGCCAGGGCTGAAGACGGGCGCGTGCCCCGCAAATACGGGCTTACTGAAATCAAATCATCCGATTACTCGGCACGGACGGTTAAAAACGTCGAGACTTCCGACGCCACACTCATTCTTTATTTTGAGGAAATGACCGGCGGAACCCTGCTTACCTGCAATGTCTGCCTTCGGCTGGGAAAACCGGTTTTGTGCGTGGATTTGCTGAACACGGGCGAGGACTGCGCGTGCGCGATAGGGGAATTTTTAAATGAAGTCCGGCCCGGGGTTCTCAATATCGCCGGTCCGCGCGAAAGCAAAACGCCCGGCGTTTAC
>JBAYFS010000208.1:0-3810 GCA_041667045.1 Elusimicrobiaceae bacterium
CATTTGCGTAACGGAACCGAAGGGCTCACCCAGCCCTTTTTTAGCGAGTTCCACACCGGCTATCAGGGTGCTGGTAACCGCGCCCATTCCCGGGATTAACACGCCCAGTTTACCTTTCGCCGGCGCGATGCCTTTATTATTGTTTGCCATTTACGTCCTCCTTAAAAATGTGAAAGCCCTCATGGGCCCGAATTAAAAAAACGTCAGTTTCCCCGCCGCCTGCCGCCTGCCCGCTTTGGCGGATTTGTAACCCGCGTTAAGCAGCGCCACGCAGGCCTCCGCTTCGCGGAGATTTTCCGTTCCCGATCCGGGGTTCGCCAAAGCCCTCGCGAATTCGTCTAAAAGTCCCGCCATCCACGTAGGATGGGCGGAGCCGCCGGAAAGTTTTTCGCCCGTGGAAAAAATCTGCTCAGGCTGGCCCTTCCTTTCAAGTATAACAATATCGTCGCGAATTTCAATGACCCCGGCCGTGCCGTAAACCGCGCACCAGTTTTTTCTGACGGGACTTTGCCATGTGAGAAAGATTTCCGCCGTGACGGGATTGACGGAGCCGTCCTTCAAAAATTCCAATTGGCACGAGCAGGACTGCTCGACCTGCAAAGCGTTTCGTTCCGGGTAGGAAAATGATGCCGTTATGGAAACCGGTCTGCCTTTCGCCAGACAGTACGCCAGATAAAAATTATGCCAGCCGTGGTCGGTCATAATGCCGCCGCCGGACAGTTTAGGGTCATGCCGCCAGTTGCTCGCCGCGCCTGCCGTTATGGATGGCTGGTTTCTCAAAACATGCAACTCGACGTGCAGAACGTTCCCCGCCAAACCCTTTTCGATAAGTTCGCGCGCTTTCACCATCGGCGGGGCGTACTTCCAGTTATGTACCGTGAAAAGAGCCCGTTTTTTTTCCGCGGCCAGTTTTGCCAGAGCCGCGAAATCGTTGTGCTTAAACACCAGCGGCTTTTCGCACAGCACGTTAAGTTTCGCCTTAAGGCATTTCTTTATGCAACTGAAATGATAAACCGGCGGCGAGGCTATGTCCGCGAAATCTAGGTGTTTTTCGTTTTCCAGCAAGGCGTCAAGCGAAGCGTAAGCGCGGACGCCCGGAAAAAAACGTTCAGCCGCCGCTCTGCGCTCTTCCGACGGTTCGGCCACCGCGCAGATTTTAAAAACGTCCTTTTTAGCCAACAGGGCCGGGACGTGGCCGTTTTCAGCCACCGCCCCGAACCCTATTAAAGCGCCTTTATACATATCAGCTTAGGTTAAACCGCTTGGCAATCGCGGCGAACGACTCGTCGAACTTGGCGAGGCCTTCCTCCGCTTCCGCCTTGGTGATGACGAGCGGCGGGGTGATTCTGATGGTTTTGGAATAGCACATGGCCATCAGGCCGCGGCTGAGGCATTCCTCGAACAGCGCCCGCGTGACTTCGGTTTTAAGCGGTTCCTTGGTTTTGCGGTCTTCCACCATTTCAACGCCGATCATGAGTCCGCGTCCGCGCACATCGCCGATGAAGCGGTATTTTTCCTGGAGCTTTTTAAAGCCGTCAAGCATGAACGCGCCGACTTTGGCGGAGTTGTCCACCAGTTTCTCATCCACAATGGTTTTAAGCGTCGCGTAACACGCCGCTCCGGCCATCGGGTTGCCGCCGTAGCTTGATGAGCTGCCGCTCGGATTGGCGAACGGCTTCGTGTTGATAATCTTTTCCGTGGATATGAGCGCGCTCACTGGGAAGCCCGCCGCGATGCCCTTTCCGACCGTGATGATGTCCGGATTGAGGTTCTCGTGCTGGCAGGCGAACATTTTGCCCGTTCTGCCGAAACCGCAGATCATTTCGTCGGCGATGAACAGCGCGCCGTTTTCATGGGCGATATCAATCATGGCCTGGACATAGCCGTCCGGCGGAATGATGTTGCCGTTCGTGCCCTGTATCGGCTCCATGATGAAGGCGGCGATTTTGCCAGTGGTCTGGAGTTTCAGGTTTTTGCGCACGTATTCGGCGCAGAAAAGGCCGCAGTCCGGATGTTTCATTTTAAAGGGGCAGCGGTAGCAGTACGCGTGCGGCACCAGGTGCGTGCCGGCGGGCAGGGGGCCGAAACTGTGCTTGAAAGTATCGCCCAGGAGGCCGAGCGCGCCCATGGTTTTGCCGTGGAAGCCGCCCCAGAAGCCTACGAATTCGTAATTGCCGGTGTAGCTTTTGGCGAGCCGTTGGGCCGCCTCAACCGCTTCGGAGCCGCCGGAGTAAAGCTGGGTGCGTGTCATGCCGTCGGGCGTGACGGAGGCCAGCAGTTTGAGAAATTTCATGCGGTTTTCGGTGCAGAAACTGCCCACGCCGATTCTGCCGATCTGTTCGGAAAGTGTTTTAACGTAATGCGGATGCGCGTGCCCGATGCTGGCCACGCCCACGCCGGCGTACATGTCCAAATAGCGGTTGCCGTCTACGTCTATAAAATACGAGCCTTCGCCGCGGTCCATCACAACGCCGGAAAAAATTCCGATCTGCTGGGAACCTGGGGCGATATATTTTTGTTCTTCCGCGTAAATTGCTTTTGATTTTGGTCCGGCCTGAAACACCGGGGCCGTCTGTTTTTTTATCTGCGTTGTCATGCTACAGCTCCTTTTGCTGTTATTCCATTGCGGGTTTTTCCTGTTTTTTTCGCAACCCGTCCATATATGTGCTCCGCTATGGGTTTTTTGACATCATTGCGGACCCGCGCGAAGCTCGGCCAGGAATTTATGTCAATAATATAAATCCTGCCTTGCGGAGTGATGATCGCGTCTCCTCCGTACACTTCCAGCCCGACCGCTTTCGCCACGGAGGCCGCGTAGGATTCCAGGGTTTGCAAATCGAATTTGTATTCCCTGGCCTGCGGCGTGCTGTGGTAGAACCAGCCGAACCATTTGAAGGGACCGACACCGTAAAATTTTATGAGATCGCCGTCTATGTGCTCCTGAATGACGACTTTGGTTATTTCCCGGCTTTCGAAATCGGCGCGCACGGCTGCGCTGTCGGCCCAGGTTTTGACATAAACCACGTCGTGATCGCAGGTATTGTGCACGTCGCCGCGCTTAATCCACACCCCTTTTTCTCCGCAGAAAGCTGGAGCGGTTTTGCCGGGGATATCCGTAATGGCGCGTATCTCCGTCTGCGGGTGGATGCCGTCGCACGCGGTCATAAGCGGAGTCATGTTGACCCGGTAGCAGTTGAAAACCGCGGACACCGGATTCATCAAAAGGGGCTTGGCCCATTTGCCTATGGTTATCAGGGCGGGCGGGTTTTCGCACATCGGGATCACCGCGTCCCATTCGTCGGGGTTGACCGCGCTTATGGCGGACGGCTCAATCAGCTTGACCTGCGCGCCCAGCGTTTCAAGTTCGCGGGCCACGGCTTCGAGAATCAAAGCGTCGTCCTGTTCGCGGTTGGGCGAATTGGTTTTTTCTCTGTAAACGGCAAGTATTTTTGGCATAGGCGTTCCTCGGTTGTCAGGTCCATTCGGAGTCTGGTTTTTTGATGAAATATTTGTAGATGAATTCTTCCGCGAACTCCAGGTCCTCGGGTGTGTCCACGTCCACGCTGCGGTGGATGGGAAAGGACATTACTTTTTTCCCTGAAGCCGCCAGTTCCGCCAGATATTCCCGCAACGCCGTGTATTTCAGCGGGTGCGGCATTTCCAGGGCTGTTTTTCGGGACATGAAATAGATTCCGCTGGTGGCGAATTTTTTCTGGGTGCAGCTGGGGCCCATGCATGTTATAACCCCGTTGTCCTCTATATCCGCCCAGAGCGGCTTTGTGTCATCCACGAAATCGGTGACGCCCAGCG
>JBAYFS010000209.1:0-3796 GCA_041667045.1 Elusimicrobiaceae bacterium
CTCTACGTTTGTGAGCGGGGTGGCATAATATTTTTCCCAGGCGGAGCCGTTGGCTGTCGCGTAAACCGTTCCGTTCTGGCTAGTGCCGGCGAACAGTTTTCCGTTCGCAAGGCCGAACGCGTTGACGGATTTTTCAGCGGCGGTGAAAATTGCGGTCCAGGTCACGCCGTCTTCCGTAGAATACACCTTCCCGGCGGAATCGCTTCCGGAACCGGCGTAAAACCGTCCGTTAAACGTTGCCAGGGCGTGAACCGAAGTTTCGCCGGTCTGATAAGCCAGCGACCAGGTCACACCGTCTTCACTGGAATATATCCGCCCGTTCGGGGACGTGCCCATATAAAGGCGTCCGTTAAACACGGACAAAGTGTTTATTTTGGTTTCCGCGGAATCGTAAACAGCGGACCAATCGGTTCCGTTGGCGCTTGTGTATATATAGCCATTTTCCAAAGATCCGGCATAAATGCGCCCGTTAAACACAGCCAGCGAACCTATTGACGTTTCGGAAGAAGCAAAAACCAGATCCCAGGCCAGCCCGTCGGACGAGGAATAAATCAATCCGTTGGGATACGAGCCCACATAAAGTTTCCCGTTAAATTCGGTTATACAGTACGCGATATCGTCGGGAACGTCGTAATCCATGCGCCAGGTCAGGCCGTCGGCGGAAGAATACACCTTTGCGGTGCCGTCCGTTATGGCGTAAATTCTGCCTTTGAACTGTTTGAACGCACGCACATATTTTTCACCAATCCCGGACAGAACCGAAGACGTGGACGCATAGGCAATCCAGGTATTGCCGGAATCGGTTGAATAGCTGACGCCGAACCCGTTAGCCGGATCATACTGGCCGCCATGCCCGTCACCTGAAGACGTCAGCGCGTAGGTGGAAACCGCGAGTCCGCTCAGGATATCCTGCGCGGTGATATACGCCGTGGAATAAGCCGCCAGCGTAACCGCGGACTGGTTATAGTTGATATTGCTTCCGTCCGGCGCTTTAAGAATGAAAGCGGAAATCGCCGGCGCGGCGATATCGCGGGTGAATGAATAGGTTGGGCTCCAATCGCTTGAGCGGTTGGTGGCGGGAATGTAAAGGGACACACGCCAGTAATATTTCGTGCCTTCGGTAAATTTGTTCGCGTCCGAGATCGCGTAATATCCGTCCGCCGTGGGCGCGTAAGTGGTTACGGCAACGGGCACGTGCGAGGATTCCACTATGTTGCTGAAGTTGGAAGCGTCGCTGACCTCAAAATTGAAATAACTTCCGGCCCCGAACGCGTCAACAGAACTCGTGCTCGGTCCGCCCCAGGCGAAAGTGAGGGAAGATGTATATATATAAGAGTCATCCTTCGGCAGATTGGGCGTGGCGACTGCGAGATAGGTTATGCTGTCGGCAAGCACGGAATAAATTCCGGATTTGACATTGCCCGCCATGTCGGAGGCCGAAAATTTGACCTGGTTAATCGCGGCGCAGGTGTCGGTGCCGTTACAGGTTGAGGAATTGGTTGACAGGGCCACGCTGAATCCGTCAAAGGACAGCGTACGGACCGAGGTATCGCCATCCGTTCCGGAAGTATACGCCGCCGTTAGCGGAGCCATCTCGTACACAAGCGCACCCGGTCCGGTTCCGGCGTAAAACTTACCGTTGTATCCAGTGAGCGAAAAGAAGCCTCCCTCGGAAGAATCATATTCTACTTTCCATGAGGAGTCATCGTAAACATAGAGCACCCCGTTATATCGGGTCCCGGCGTAAAGCCTGCCGTTGAATACGGTCATGGAAAGTATGTCGGACTCCGGAGTATCGTAAGACTCGCTCCAGCTTGACCCGTTATAAACGTAAATCAGACCATTGGCTCCGGTTCCGGCGTAAAGCTTGCCGTTATACACGGCCATGGATAAGATGGAAGTTTCCGACGAATCATAAGCCGTGGTCCAATTAAAACCGTCAAAAACATAAATTATTCCTTCGGCGCCCGTGCCCAAATAAAGCCTGCCGTTGTATACAACCATTGAATAGGCGTAGCCCACGGTCAAACTGCGCGCCGTTGACCAGGCGGAACCGTCGTAAACATAAACAGTGCCATTACCTTCATAATTGCTGGCTCCGGCGTAAAGCTTGCCGTTATACACCGCAAGCGAGTGAATGTATATTCCCGTGGAAGGAGGAGCATCAAACGACTCCGTCCAAGAAGTCCCGTCAAACACGAATATTTTACCGTCGCCGCCCGCACCATTATAAAGTTTGCCGTTATACACCGCCAAAGAGTAGCCTCCGGGCGGTGACCCGGCAGAAGTGTTCCAGGCGGAGCCATCATAGACATACACACCGCCGGCGAACCCGGCGTAAAGTTTCCCGTCGTATACCGCCATGGATAAAATGTCAGCAGCGGTGGAATCGTAAGAAACTGTTACCGTGGAGTGAGTTATCCAGTTGGCGCCGGCATCTGCGGAATAACTAAGGCCGAAACCATTAGTAGTTCCCGCGCCGTCATGTCCATCTCCGGAAGAAGCCAGCGCGTAAGTGGAAATCGCCAAACCGCTTAACAAATCCTGAACGGAAATCTGCATTGTGGTTTGCGGGGAAATATGAGTGAGCCACTCATTGTAGCCGATCGCGCCGCCGGTGGATGATATCGCGCGGAAAGCGGAAAGAGCGGGAACCGTAAGATCCGTGACAAAAGCCGTCACGCCGGACCACTGCGAAAAACCAACGCCGTTTGAATATACGCGTGCGCGCCAATAATAATTATTAGAGGACAGCGTATAAGTTGAAACGTAGCTGGCACCGGCCGAAGACAGATCAGCCATGGAAGCGTCATAAACCGCGGGGGTCGTGATATTGACTGCCGGATTTGAAAAACTTAAATCCGTATGCGCCTGAATTTGGTAATACGATCCCGCCGGCAAAGCGGCTAAAGTCGTGGTGCTGATTCCATTCCAGGAAAAAGTGAGAGCCGAAGAATTGACTTTCATCCCGGCTGAAGGATATACCAGCGAAAGCGAAACGTCCGGCGGAGTGGGAGCGGAGTTATTTACAAGCACGGAGAAAATTCCGGTTCTGGAATTTTCAACCATATCGCTGACCAGAATTTTTATCTGGTTCGTGGCGCCGCAGGCGCTGGTACCGTTACAGGTTACGGAATTGGTGGACTGGGCAAGTTCAAGCCCGTTAATCTCCAGGGTCTGCGCGGATTTCGTTCCGTCGGTTCCGCCAAACGTCGCGGTTACAGGCGCGAATTTATACAATACTGCGGGATTGCCGTATGTCCCGGCAAAAAGCTTGCCGTTTACACTGGCGATTGCGTCAACATAATTCTGGGGCGTGTCATAAAAAAGCTCCCAGTTAGTCCCGTCGCTCGTGCTATATATATTACCCCAGCTGTAAATGGTTGACGCGAACAGCTTGCCGTCATGTTTCGCAAACGCGACAACCTGGTTATCCGCGCTTAAAACCTGGGTCCAGGTTTTCATATCCGTGGTTGAGTAGACCCGCGCATTGGAACACGCGATATACAATTTTCCTTTGTACACCGTGTCTGCTTTAATATCGGCGGGAACCGTGAACGAACTAAGCGTCCATGTGGAACCATTGGAAGATTCGAAAAGGCCGGAAAAATTATAATTATTGTTCGCCCAGGCGTAAAGCATGCCGTTGAAGGTGAACATATATGTAAACTGATAGCTGGGAGCGCTTTCCACTTCCCAGGGATAAGGCCAGTTCTTTTCTACTACCCAGTCCCAGCCGTTAGAAGTGGACGAGATGGTATTATATCCGCAGCCGTAAAGCTTTCCGTTAAATTCC
>JBAYFS010000210.1:0-3782 GCA_041667045.1 Elusimicrobiaceae bacterium
ATGGCCACGATGTCAGGCGGCGTCATGGCGGCTTATGTGGGAATGCTCAAGGATTATGTGCCGGGTATGGCGGGCCACCTGCTGACCGCAAGCGTCATGGCCGCGCCCGCGGCTTTAGTGATGAGCAAACTGATGCTGCCCGAAATCAGCGAGCCTGAAACCATGGGCCAGCTTAAACTCGCCTACAAAGATCCCAGCAGTAATATCGTTGACGCGGCGGCGAACGGCACGATGACTGGTTTGCAGCTCGCCTTAAACGTCGGCGCCATGCTGATCGCGTTTATCGCGTTGCTGGCTCTTTTCAACGGCGTCGTGGGTTCCTGCACGGCGTGGCTGGGTCAGAATCTGTTCGGCCTGCAGACGGCGGGTTTTAATTTGCAGGATATGCTGGGCTGGGCGTTTTCGCCTGTGGCCTGGCTTATGGGCGTGGAATGGAAAGATTGCGCGGTGCTGGGCCAGCTGATGGGCGAAAAATTCATATTAAACGAGTTTGTGGCCTATTCCCACTTCGCGGATATTCTGAAAAACACTCCTGCTTTGCTCTCCGAGCGTTCCACCATAATTGCGGTGTATGCTTTGTGCGGGTTCGCGAACGTAAGTTCCGTCGGTATTCTTATAGGCGGACTTGGCGGGCTTGCGCCCGGACGCAAGCATGATGTGGCGCGGTTGGGCATACGCTGCCTTATCGCCGGTTCGCTTTGCGGATTTCTTAACGGCGCAATAGCCGGCATACTTGCGGGTTAATTATGGAAATAATCGCAAATTTCGCTGACGTTTTTCTGCATCTCGACAAATATCTTAACGTCTGGGCCGGCGCCTTCGGCGTCTGGCTTTATGTTATATTGTTTCTCGTTATTTTTTGCGAAACGGGGCTGGTGGTTACCCCGGTGCTGCCGGGCGATTCGCTTCTTTTCGCCGTGGGCGCGCTGGCGGCCGGAGAGGGCAGCAGTATGGACATTACCCTCCTGTGTGTCGTGCTGGGCGCGGCGGCGGTGCTGGGCGACGCGGCTAATTACTCAATAGGCAAATGGGTCGGCCCGAAGGTTTTTTCAAGCGAAAAATCCAGATGGCTGAACCGAAAACACCTTTTGAAAGCGCACGAGTTTTATGAAAAATACGGCGGAAAAACTATTATTCTGGCCCGGTTCCTGCCCTTTTTCCGGACTTTCGCACCCTTCGTCGCCGGCATAGGGTCCATGACTTATGCCAAGTTCGCCTCATACAATGTTATCGGCGGCGTGGCGTGGACGTCTTCTTTCCTTCTGCTGGGATATAAGTTCGCCGGTCTGGATATTATCAAAAAGAATTTCCATTATGTGATTCTGGCGATTATAATCATTTCTGCGGTGCCGGCGATAATTGAAGTGATAAAAGCCCGCCGGGAACATGTGCGCGATCTGGCGCTCAAGCGGAAAGTGGATTGTCCCGAATAATCTGATTATTTTTCCGGGAGTTGAACCGGCAGTTTGCCCTGCGGTTTGAATTTGCCGGTCAGAATGTCGGCGGCGCCCAGAATGGAAAAGTCGTTTATGCCGTATAGCGCCAGCGTTATCTCCGGTCCGGTCAGGAGCGGCAGGTCGTAAGGGCTCATGAGCGATATTGCCGCCGACGGTTTGTCCCGCGGCGTCAGGCTGTTGACCGTGTGGATCTGGGTTTTATAAGGTTTTGAAGACCATTGGAAGGTTCCGAATACGACCGCATCCGCGGCATTTACGCATTTTTTAATCGAGGCGATATCTTCCGCGCCGGGATTGGGCGCGCTGTTGTAATGATTCACTTCCCAGCCTTCGTCTGTGAATGGAATGTCGAAGTTCTGGAGCATGTCCTCAAATCGCGTCGGGGTGAAGAATATAGCGCACAGTTTCGGTTTGCCCGTCCCCGGTTTTTTAAATGGCAGTTTGTCACCGCCCCGGACAGCCGTGACGGCGTTTCTGGAAATTCTGCCGGCGTATATTTCATAAGCCTTGTCCACTTCAAAATCAACGTTGAATTCCCCGTCGAAAAGCCCCAGCTTCTGCTTCGCCATAAACACTTTTTTCGACGAGTCTTCCAGTTTTTTTCTGAATACGTCGTCCCGCATGGCGTCCTCTATGGCCTTCTGCGCGGCGTAAATGTCGCCTTTGCCTAGAATGGCGATATCCGCGCCCGCGGTTATGGTGTCTACCGCGCCCTGCGGTATGGTGCGCGTTTTAAGCGCGCCTTTCATATCCAGGCTGTCTGAATAAATAAGTCCTTTAAATTGCAGTTTCTCGCGCAGCAGGCCGGTGAGTATTTTCTCCGAGAATGTGGCGGGGTTTTCCGGGTCAATTTCGCTGAAAATGATATGCGCGCTCATTATGCCCATAACGCCGTGGCTGGCGGCGTCGGCGAAAGGGGTGAGGTGGGTTTTGAAAAAATCCTCTTTGCCGCAGGATATTACGGGCAGTCCGGTGTGCGAATCAACGGAAGTGTCGCCGTGGCCCGGAAAGTGTTTCGCCACCGCGCCCACGCCCGCGGAAGCAAGCCCGTCTATTACCGCAAGGCCCAGCCGTGAAACGGTTTGCGGGTTCGAGCCGAACGAACGCACCCCTATTATAGGGTTCTCGGGATTGGTGTTGACATCCAGAACCGGCGCGAAATTAACATGTATGCCCGCCCTTCTCATTTCCATGGCGGCCAGGTGAAAGAGCGTTTCGGTGTCCTGCGGATTGTCCGCCGCGCCGATCATCATGTTCGTCGGAAGGTTCAGCAGGCCCAGCGTGGCGGGCGCGGAAACCGTTCCGCCTTCATAATCGGCGTAAATCAAAAGCGGTACGCCGTGAGGGCTTTCCGAAGCCCAGCCCTGCAGTTTGGCTATAAGGTCCATGGTTTCATTAAGCGAATAACGGCCCCATTGGAGCAGCACATTGCCGACCAGACCTTTTTGAATGATGGGGCGGTAGCGTTCTTCCTCATTGTAGTCCATCGAGATGAGCAGGGTTTGCGCTATTTTTTCGCTTTCCGTTAAATCGCTGTATTGCGGGCGGTGTTTTTCGGGAGTTGAGGGGGACGAACCGGTATCACCCGCGGCAAGCGCTGGTATCGAAAGAAGTGCTGTGAGGAATAATGCGCTGGTGGTGATCAGCGGGCCAGCCATTTGATGAACTCGTCCCAGCTTCCGTCTTTGGAGAACTGGAGGGTGTCGTATGCCGGGTCGTATTTCCAGTCCGGCAGATAAATTGAAACGCCTCTGGCCTGGCGGTATTTATCCGACACGCGGTTTGCCTTAACCAGTTTTTCCGACATGAAGCGCAGCAGTGTCCGGCCCTTGTTCCTTAAGTTTGAACTGGCGGTCACGCCGTTCACCGCGGCTATAAAAGCGTATAAATCCTTATTGTCCGGGTTGCCGAATTTTTGCCCGTTGTCGCGGACTTTTTTAATCGCGGCGGCCTCGCCGGACGCCATGGCGGCGGCTGTCCATTCGTCAATAAGTTTTGAAAAATCAGCCAGCATTTTCGCGTCAATAAGCGAATATGTGTACGGCACGCTCATGGCCTGGCAGTTGAGTGCGTAGGCCTCGGTCGCGTAAATCCCGGCCTGCAGGGGGGTGGGATAGGTGTCGCTTGAGATTTGCTTGAAAAAATACGGGTAGCCGAAAGCGTCCAGCGGTTCGGTCTCCTCGGAGCCGGCTATATATCCTATCGTGTCGCGTATTTCATAGGCCACTTCCATCATCTGCATGAGAGACGCGTCGGAGGCGTAAATATCCACCCCGCCCGCTTCCCTCAGCGCCAGGGCCAGCTGCGATGTCGTTATGAACGTTC
>JBAYFS010000211.1:0-3776 GCA_041667045.1 Elusimicrobiaceae bacterium
GGCCTTGTTCTGCTCGCCCAGCCTTTCGGCTTCGGCGATCTGGCGGGCGGCCTGCGCGCCTATTTCCTTTAAGCGGGCGTTTATTTCGTCGCGGAATTTCTCCGCTTCCGCGCGGGCGGTTTCGGCGGCTTCCCGTTCGTTTTGCAGGTGTTTTTCCCGTTCGTCAAGCGCGGCCATCACCGGCTTCCACGCGAATTTTCCGAGCACCAGGACCAGAATTAGGAAATTCAGCACGGTCCAGAACATCAGCCCGAAATCGGGAGTGATAAGTTTTTCCATAACGGATTCCCCGCTTACTTGGCGGCTTCGGTCTGGACTTGGGCGGCGGGCTGCGCGGCGGTTTTGCTTATTTCGGGTTTGCTCAGGTTAAGCGCGCCGAACAGGCAGATGACAAGCGCGAAAAAGCCCAAACCTTCAATGAGGGCCGCGCCGATGATCATGGTAACGCGGATCGCGTTGACCGCTTCCGGCTGTCTGGCCGTTCCTTCGGCGGCGGAGGCGGTGGCCTTGCCGATGCCTATTCCCGCGCCGACGAGCACGAGCCCGGCTCCGATTCCGGCGCCGATGTAACCAAGTCCTATATACAATGTTTCAGTCATTTTATCGCTTCTCCTTTATATTAGTGAGGATGCATTGCCATTCCGGCGAAAATCGCCGTCAAAAAAGTGAATATGTAAGCCTGCAGAAACGCCACGAACACCTCCAGCAGTAGCACGAAAAGCCCCATGGCCAGCTGCATGGGCATTACCGCCGCCACGTCAATAAAAATGTTAACCTGCGCGAAAATGAAAATGAACATGATGAAAGACAGCAGCACAATGTGCCCCGCTATCATGTTCGCGAAAAGACGGATGCAGAGTGCGAAGGCTTTTGTCGCCAGGCCGATAAGCTCTATGGGAAAAAGCAGGGGATACAGCCAGAACGGTACACCGTGCGGCACAAGCGTTTTGAAGTAATTCAGCACGCCCTGTTCCCGGATTCCCGAAAAAAGGATGAAAAGCAGCGAGGTGAGCGACAGTGCGGCGGTAACCGAGATATTGCCCGTCGCGGTTGCGCCCCAGGGCACAAGCCCTATGAGGTTGCAGCCTAAAATAAAGAAAAAGAGGGTGCAGAAATAAGGCGAAAAGCGTAAGCCTTCTTCGCCCATATTGTCACGTACGATATCGTAGCGGATAAACGTCACGAACGCTTCGAGCATTCCCTTAAAAGGAAGCAGGGCGCGGTTTTTTGATTTATAAATTAAAGGAACAATTATAACCAGGAGCAGGCCCACCAGCCACATCATCAGAAGGTGTTTTGTTATGGGCAGGTTCAGCCCCAGCGCCTTTATGTATCGGTGTGTGTGGTCCAGAATGTGGTGTTCAAGAATGGTTTTAAAATCCATAATATCAACTTTTAAGGGGAACGGCCTGCGTCAGCGTAAGCGTGATGATAAGCGCCAGCGTGACCGCTATCGGATGAGGCCAGCCTGAAAACCAGAGTCCGGCAAAAACGGCAAGAACAAACAAAAGCTTGCAGGCCAGCAGAATTCCCCATACGGTGAAAAACGTGCTGTTGTTTTTCGAGAGGACTTTTTTTAAAATAATCCGTGCCGGCAAGCCGGCGGCAAGCCCCGCCGCCGCGCCAAGCGTTATGGAAACAATCATTTCCGTTCGTCCGTTTTCAAAGCCTGCCGTATCGCGCTGTACAGTCCCGCCGCGGAGCCCAGAATGCTGAATGTCAGGGTAAGCCACGGCCTGGTGTCCAGTTTTTTATCCAGCCAGTATCCCGCAAAAAGACCGGCTAACGCGGTTATCGCCAGTTGAAGTCCGATTTGTAAATAATCAAATGCGGAGTTCTTTCTGTTCACATCTTAATTATTACAAATAATTTCCTATTGTGTAAATGACGGCGGCATATTATCCGGTCTGGCCGATAAGCGGATAAATGGGCCTTGAAAAAATTGTTATGCAGATGTATAATTATGCTAACGGATAGTTATTCATTTGACTAATTAATGGAGAGTCTTATGTCCAGGCCAGCAGGCGACAGTTTGGAAAAGCTTATTTCGGCCGGAAAGGAGCTTGCCGTCGAGCGCGGGTTTTCCGGTTTGCGGATACGGGAAGTGGCGCGCCGCGCGCAGGTTAATCCGGGCATGTTCCATTACCACTTTAAAACCAAACAGGAATTCACGCGCCGGGTGATGAGAGACATTTACGGCGAATTCCTGGCGGCGTTTCTGCCTTCCACGGAAGGGCGCGGCAGTTCTGTTGAAAGGCTTGAGGGGGCCATTTTGGTTTTAGCTCTCTTCGCGTATGAAAACCGCAGGATACTGAAAGCCGTTTTAACCGGCCTGCTGGAAAAACCGGGTGAATCGTTCGGATATTTGCGCGAGAATTTTTCGGCTCACGCGCCGGTTCTTATTTCTTTAATAAAGGAAGCGCAGCAAGACGGGTATATCAGGCAGGACATTCCGTTTCAGCAGATTCTGGTTATGATGATGGGCGGCATAATTTTCCCCGGCGTGATGAGCACGGTGGTGGAAAATTGCGGCGCGAAAACTTTTTTCGGGATGCCCGGTGCCGAGTTCAAGGAGCGCATGTTCTCGGAAGAAGGCGTCCGCAACAGGATAAAAATAATGTTCGCAAGCCTCGCGCCGGAGGGGAGACATTTATGAAACGGTTTTTCTGCGCGCCGCTTTTCTGCGTTCTGGCTTTGGCGCCCGCCGGCGGGGTGACGCTTTCTCTGGCGGACGAGCAGGCCCGTGCGCTGGTCAATTCGCCGGAAATCGGGGCGGCGGTCGCCGCCTTGTCCGCCGCGGAGAAAAACGCCGCCGTTTCCAGAAGCGCGCTGTACCCGACGGTGAATCTGGAAGGGCAGGGGTATTATCAAACTACGGTTTTCCAGATCCAGACTCCCGCGCCCATGAACTTTTCAGCCAGCCTGGGCAATAACTGGAATTACACCGTGGGGCCCGCCGCTTACTGGACCCTGTGGGATTTTGGGGACAAGCGGTTCGGCTACCGCGCGGCGGAGCAGGTCCTTGAGGCCAAAAGAAGGGAACTGGATTCCGTCAAAAGGAACGTGCTGCTGGGCGTTCGCTCGGCGTATTTTAAAACCATGCTCGCGCTGGATCAGGTCTACCTGAGCGGGAATTTCCTGAAACTGGCTGTCGAGCAGTATGACGACACCGTCAAAAAAGCCCGCGCCGGGGATAAAACGCGCCTGGACGTTTTGCAGTTCCGCCAGGAGGTTTATTCGCGGCGGAAAATGTATATAGCGGCCCGGCGGGAACTGTCGGAAAATCTGAACGGCCTGTTTGCGCTGACGGGCGAAGGCGCGGATCATGACACGGCCTTCCCGTCGGACGAGCGGCTTGGCGGGTCCGTCTTTGAAGACGTCAGCGGTTCCACGTTTTATGCCGGAGCCGAAAAGTTTGATACCCTAGACGCCGCCATGAGTCCCGCCGAAAAGAAAAACGCGGCGGACAAAAATCCCGCGCTCCTGTCGCTGGCCGCCATTGTGAAAAACTATGAGCTTGCCGAAAAGCAGGCCGAGGCCAAACGCTGGCTGGCGGTTCAGTCCTACGCCAAAGCGCAGCTGGCCTTCCCGAAAGGCCCGGCGGATATTTCCTTTAACCAGAACGTGGCGGGCGTCAATGTCAGCATGCCTTTGTGGGACGACGGGCGCACGAAAAACTCAGCCGCCGCGCAGGGCGCCCTGGCGGACAATTATAAACAGCAGTATAACCGCGCGCGGCGCGATATTTTCCGTGATTTCGAAACGGCCCGCGAAGA
>JBAYFS010000212.1:0-3775 GCA_041667045.1 Elusimicrobiaceae bacterium
GACGACAAAGGCATCACCCTCTGGAAATACGTGGAGGAACATGAAGGGCCTGAAATATGGGATTACTTTAAGCAAGTGTGGGACACCATGCGCCACACCCTTATCCGCGGCATCCGCGAGGAAGATGTTCTGCCCGGCGGCCTGAAACTGCACCGCAAAGCCTACAACTATCTGACCAAGGCTAAAACGCAAAGCGAATTTCTCCAACCGATGAGCTATCTGTTCGCCTACGCGCTGGGCAGCGCGGAAGAAAACGCGGCGGGCGGCGAAGTGGTGACAGCGCCAACCTGCGGTTCCTGCGGCATCGTGCCGGCGCTTTTATACCTGCTGCAAACGACCTACCAGTTTTCAGACAAGCGCATCCACCACGCGCTGGCCACCGCCGGGATATTCGGCAATATAGCCAGAACAAACGCCTCCATATCCGGCGCGGAAGTGGGCTGCCAGGGCGAAGTTGGCGTGGCCTGCGCCATGGCGTCGGGCGCGGCTACCCAGCTGCTTGCCGGCAACACCGGCCAGATAGAAAGCGCGGCGGAAGCCGGGCTGGAACACCACCTGGGCCTCACCTGCGATCCCGTTAACGGGCTGGTGCAGATCCCCTGCATAGAGCGTAACGCCATGGCGGCGGTGCGCGCGATGGCCTGCTCGGTTTACTCGCTTAACTCGGACGGGCGGTTCCTCGTCAGCTACGACGATATCGTGGCCACCATGCGCGAAACCGGCAGGGATATGAACGCCAAATACCGTGAAACCGCGAAGGGCGGCCTGGCCCATATTTTAAAAGAACGTTTTGAAAAGGGAACGGCGCAATGAATTCTTTATACGGGTTTATATCATTCCACCCGGAAGCGTTTTCCCTGACCGTAGCGACGCTGCTCCATATCGGGCTGTCAATCCTGATAACGGGGCACATCCTACTGCATAAAAAAGACATTAAAAGCTCCATCGGCTGGATAGGGCTGGTGTGGCTGTCCCCGCTGGTCGGAAGCGTCTGCTATGTCTTTTTCGGAATAAACAGGATAACGCGCAAAGCTTTGTCCATGCGCAGGAAAGGACCGGAATCCTCCGGATCACTGGCCGCCGCGGCGGGCGAACTGCTTGAAACCCTCCCGCGGGAATCGGCGCGGTTTTTAAAATTCGGCTACGCGGTTCACCCGCAGGAATTCACTTTCGGCAATTCGGTAACGCCGCTCCAGAACGGCGACGAAGCCTATCCAGCCATGCTCGCGGAAATAGAAAACGCAAAAAAGGAAATCCTGTTTTCCAGCTACATTTTCAATAATGACCGCGCGGGCAGTATGTTTCTGGCCCCGCTGCGCGCCGCGGCGGAACGCGGGGTTAAAGTTAAAGTGCTTGTTGACGGGGTGGGCGTGCGTTACGGCAAACCCACCATAGAAAAAGAGTTCCGTAAGACGCGCGACCTGGGGTTCGAACTTTTCCTGCCCATCCACGCCCCGTTCGCCCTGCCTTTTTTCAACCTGCGCAGCCACCGCAAGCTGATAGTGATAGACGGGCACACCTCTTTTATAGGCGGCATGAATATAGCCGAAGGCAATCTGCTGAAAACGGAACCGGCATTCGGCATACAGGACATCACTTTCCGAGTGAAAGGGCCGGTGACCGGGCAGATAGCGCGCATTTTCGAGGAAGACTGGTTTTTCGCGAGCGGCAAAAAATTCCGGCCGGAAGCCGTGCGGGATGAGAAGCAGGGCTTCGGCGATATCGCCTGCCGCGCGATTCCCGACGGGCCGGACAGCGACATAGGCAAAATAGAATGGATGCTTCTGGGCGCCATCGCCTGCGCGGAGGAAAAAATCACGATCGTCACCCCTTATTTCCTGCCGGACGCCAATATGCTGTCCGCCATCAGGGTTGCCGCCATGCGCGGAGTTGAAGTGGAACTGATACTGCCTTTGAAAAGCAACATTTACGGCATGGACTGGGCAATGGAATCAAACTTCGCCGCCCTGCTGGCAAGCGGAGTGAAAATCTGGCAGGCGCCGCCGCCCTTCGACCACAGCAAAATAGCCGTTGTGGACGGGCAGTGGTCGTTCGTCGGTTCGGCCAACTGGGACGTGCGCAGCCTGCGGCTGAACTTTGAGGCGAATCTGGAATGCTTAAGCGGGGAATTCGCGGCGAAACTGCTTAAAACAGCGGAAGATAAAAAACGTTCCGCCGCGCTGTTAAAACACAAAAAACACGGCCTGTGGCGGGTATTGCGAAATAACGCGTTCCGCCTGCTGACTCCCTATTACTAATGTTTGTAAAGAAACCTGATTTCCGAGATATTTTGACCCGCATTGGCCGGCCCGAGCGAAAACGCCTGCCGAGAAGCCTGCGCGTTACCGTCTGGAACAACCACAAATGCAGGCATGGCGACTGGGAACGCGATTTTCTCCTGCTACGCGAAAAATCGGACATCATGCTCATGCAGGAAATCCTGCTCACGCCCGCGGTGGAGGCCATGCTTTTTAAATCCGGCCTGCGCTGGGATATCGCCACCAGTTTTTTCACCTTGCGGACTGGCCACGCCGCGGGCATAGCCACCGGCTCGCTGGCGATTCCGGAAAAGGTTTTCTTCCGCGCGGAAACAGCCGAACCCATAGTCAAAACCCCGAAAATGCTCCTGGGCGCGGTTTACGCCATGCCGGGAGTCAAAACCGGCGTAATGGTAATAAACATCCACGGCATAAATTTCACGGGGACAAGGGTTTTCGCGCGCCAGATGGAAAGCGCGGCCCGCGCGCTGGCGGATTTCCCCGGCCCGGTAATCGCCGGGGGGGATTTTAATTCGTGGAGCAAAAAACGCAAGACGCTCATGTACTCCATAGCCCGTGAAACGGGCCTTACGGAAGTGCCTTTCCACCCGGATTGCAGAAGCAGGCACCTGCGCCATCCGGTGGACCATATTTTCACAAGAGGGTTCAGGCTCGTTTCGTCCGCGGCGCGCGGCGAAATAGAATCCTCGGACCACAAACCCATCTGCGCCACACTGGAACTGGACACCGAATGACCATGACAAAACCGACCCCTCCCAAAGCCCGAAAAAATCCGCACAAGATGACCGTCCACCGAGACACCCGCATAGACGATTATTTCTGGCTGAACAAACGCGGCGACGCCGCTGTGCTCGATTACCTAAAAGCGGAAAACAGGTACACCGAGCGGGTAATGAAACCTTCAAAGAAATTCGAAGCGGCGCTTCTGCGGGAAATGAAAGCGCGGATAAAAAAAGACGATGCCAGCGTGCCGGTATGGCGCAAGGGCCATTACTATTACGTCAGATACAAAACCAAATCCCAGTATCCGCTGTACTGCCGGAAGAAAGGCTCTCTGTCCGCCAAAGAGGAAATCCTCCTAGACGAAAATAAACTGGCCCGGGGACACAAGTATTTCGACATAATGAACCTGGCCATAAGCCCCGACGGCGCGACCCTGGCCTACACCGTTGACACGCAAGGGCGGCGGATATGCTCGCTTTTTTTCAAGGACCTGAAAACGGCGAAAACCGTCCCCTCACTGGAAGGGATAACGCATAACAGCGTCTGGGCTCAGGACGGCGCCACCCTGTTTTACGTCAAGCAGGATCCCGCCACGCTGCGCCACGATAAAGTTTACCGCCTCAATCCGGACCGGAGAACGAGCGTTCTGGTCTATGAGGAAAAAGACGAACAGTTCGACGTGTCCGTAGGGAAAACCGCGACGGAAAAACACATCGTGATTTCAAGCGGCAGTTCGACATCAGACGAATGCCGCCTGATCCCGTCCGGCCAAC
>JBAYFS010000213.1:0-3772 GCA_041667045.1 Elusimicrobiaceae bacterium
AAACAGATTGACCAGCAGGCGAAAGCCGGAAAAACCCCGTCTTTCAAGCTCGAGCCCTGGGACTGGGCGTTTTATGAGGCCCGGGCGCGCAACGCGCGCTTCAGCTTTGACAACGAGCAGGTGAAGCCCTATTTCGAACTCAACCGGGTTTTGCAAGACGGCGTGTTCTACGTAGCCCATGAGCTTTACGGATTAACATTTAAAGAGCGGACGGACCTGCCCGTCTATCACCCCGACGTGCGGATATTCGAGGTGTTCGACGCCGACGGCTCGCCCATGGCCCTTTTCCTGTGCGACTTTTTCAAGCGCGACAACAAAAGCGGCGGAGCCTGGATGGAAGCCTTCGTGGACCAGAGCAAACTGCTGGACCAGAAACCGGTTATCACCAACAATCTCAACATACCCAAACCGCCCGCGGGACAGCCGGTCCTTATGACCTTCGACGAAGTCACCACCATGTTCCATGAATTCGGGCACGCGCTGCACGGCATGCTCTCAGACGTGAAATATCCCGCGCTGTCGGGCACCAACGTGCCGCCCGACTTTGTGGAATACCCGTCGCAGATTAATGAAATGTGGGTACGCGAGCCGCAAGTGCTGGCTCATTTCGCGAAAGACTACCGCACCGGCGAGCCCATGCCAAAAAAACTGCTGGAAAAAGTACTGGCTTCGCAGACTTACGGGCAAGGCTTCGCGACGACGGAATACGTCGCCGCCGCCATGCTTGACCAGGCCTGGCATCAGCTGCCCGTTGCCGCCGCGCCGAAAGCAGAAGGCGTCATGGCGTTCGAGGAAGCCGCTCTCGGGAAAAACAATATAGCCTACGCGCCGATACCGCCGCGCTACCACTCGCCTTATTTCGCGCACTCGTTCAGCGGAGGATATCAGGCCGCCTATTACGCTTACATATGGAGTGAAGTGCTAGCCCGCGACACCGGGGCATGGTTTCACAAACACGGCGGGTTGAGCCGCGCCAACGGGGATTTTTTCCGGGCCAAGGTGCTTTCGCGCGGACGCACCATAGAGCCGGGCGTCATGTTTGAGCAGTTCTACGGACAGGCGCCGGAAATCGGCCCCCTGCTCGAATACCGGGGCCTGACGCTCCAGAAATAAGGAATTGCCAAATTAAAACAAACTCCGCGGCGCCGGATCCGGCGCCGCGGAAAACTTTTGTTAAAACAAGAATTACCGGCTCTGCTCAAGCACTACGGGCTTGCCGCTTTTCTTGACGATGGTGTAGGGGAATTTGTCCTTTCCGCCAAAGCGCGCCTCGAAAGGATCCACGCGGTAAGTAATGACTATGTTTCCGTCCCGCGCCTTGGTGGCCAGAAGTTCGATGATTTTGCTGGGCATATTGTCTTTGACCGTCAGCACTATCATCATCTGCGCGGAAAAGTTGGGGCGCGGCAGGGACGTTTTATGCTCGCGCATGAATTTATTGAAGCTGTCTACGCTGTCAAGCCGATGGGCCTGCACGGGGACTTTTATAAGCGTTATGCCGCTGCCCTGCGAATTTTCGGACGAAACAGGAGGGTTTTTTTTCAAAGGCAGCAGTGGAACCTGTTTTTTTTCAAGGCTCGGCGCGGAAACTTTCCTGTTTAAATCCTTTTCATCCAGCGGCACGCGGTATTTGCTTTTTTTGCTTTCCGACAGAGACGCTAGCATTGCGTCAACAGATTTGGGCGGCTGCGCCGCGTAAATGTAATCCTTGCCGTGTCCGGCAATCAGACGTCCGCTTTTGTCGGTCATGGAGGCATCGTCCACGACCTGGGCCAGTACGGCCCGCGCCCTGGCGCCGCGCTCCTCCTCAAGTTTCAGTTCCGCGTCAAGCTTCACGCTTTCCGCGCTTTTAGGCAAATCTGGCAACTGTGCGGTTTTCACGCGCAGGGACTGAATATGGCGGAAAAACACCACCAAACCAAGAAGAAGACACATGACAACAACAGTGACCGTCAGCAAAGGCACGGAGCCTTTTTTGTTTTTAATAACCGCATTCATAAGATTATTATATAAAAATTGATTTAAGCTGGGGTAACTTGCTACAATTCAAGTGAATGTATATATAAAGGGGTCTTTCGGATGAGATACTGGGCTTATATCAATAATACGGTAGCAGGGCCTTACGAAACGGAGAAACTGGCCGAGGTGCCGGGCTTTACTCTTGAAACTCTCCTGTCTCCGGAATTTCCGCCGGACGGAACGAATCCGGACTGGAAACCGGCCTCCGCGCTGGGAATTTCCTCCGAACCGCCCGCAGACAAAACCACCGAAACAATGGTTTCACCCTCAAAAATTTCCTCAGAATCCCCGACAGAAACACCGGTTGAATCAACAAAAGCCGAGGACCCGTTCGACCAGAGCCCGGCGTTAACGGCGGAACCCGTCCCGGCGGCAAACGTAAACCCGTTCGCCCAGTTTGACGCGCCAGCTCCCAAACCGGAGCCCGCGCCTTTCCAGTCCGAACCCGGAATCAGTCTTCCCGAAATAAGCCTCAAACAAACGGACGGAAAAGGGAAAGTGGACTCCTGGGGCATCGGCTCCAGCGTTGACCCGATGACGATAACGCAGATAGACCGCCGCTCGCGGGAATCCATGGCGGCAGATGCTTCCGCCCATGACGAACTGCAGCAGAAAATAGCCGAGATAGACAAAAGCATAAGCCAGATAGACCAAATGCTTAAATCGCCGACAGCGCGGGAAACTGCTGGCGCGGCGGGGCTGTCTCTGTCACAGCCGGCGGCAATACCCCAGACGGACAGCAAACCGGCGGAGGCTCCGCAGCAGGCCTCTCAGGAAACCATGCCCGCCGCAACGAACCCGAAATTCACCCTGGCGATTGAGGACATGTCCAAACAGCTCACGAGCATCATATCCACCATTGATGAAATGCGCCAGCACATCACGAAAATTCACTCAGAAATTTCCGAAAATAAAAAGGAACTGCAGGATAATCTGGCGACTATAAGCAACCGGCTGAACACGGTCAAGGCCGCGGAAACCGCCGGCGCGGGATCACCCGCCAGGCTGTCGGTTCCCGCCGGAGAATCCCAGGCCGTTCAGCCCGGAATGAAAAACATCGAACACATCGGCTCGACCGTGGAATCTCCGTCCTCACGCTTTAGCAAGAACCTGACCGCCCGGAACGCCGCCGAAGACAGTTTCGTGGCGATGGACCGGCTATCAACGATAACGCAAAACTCCGCGCAAACACCCCCGCGCAACACCCAGATAACCATAACCACCATGCCCGGCCCTAAAGGCGGCGCGATAAAAAAGATTGTCAGGGGAATTTTCACGCTGGTTCTGGTGGTTTTGATCGCGGGCGTGACGGCGGTTATTCTGGCAAAATATAAAATCATTCCGGCCAGCTTAAATCCGCTCAGCATACTGGCTTCGCAGGGCGTCAACCTGCCGGTTCCGGGTTACGCGCCGCAAACCTCCGCCGCGCCGGGATCCGACGTGCAAACCTCTACCGACACGGCAGCCGCCCAGGCCGAACCGCAGGACGCCGCCACCGCCGAAATAATCGCGGCCATGAAACAGGCTGAAATCCTGCCCGGAAAAACTCTCGAAGCCGCTATAAAAGATACCGTTCCGAAAGCCGCCGACAGCGAAGTGGTATGGTCCATTCAGCCGGAAGCGAACGGAGTGTACGCCATAACCGTTAAAACACCGCCCGCCAATCCGAACGGCTTGATAACGGCCTACCAATTCAAATACGATTCCGTCAACAATACGATGACTCCGGAAAATCCTGAGGCGGTGAAACTTT
>JBAYFS010000214.1:0-3764 GCA_041667045.1 Elusimicrobiaceae bacterium
CACCCGCCGTAAACGGCCTGGAAAAAGAAAGCGAACTGCGCCCGTAAGACTCGAACATGCTGTCATAGCCGAAACTGGCAGCGGATTTCTTTTTCAATTCCTCGACTTCTATAATCCTCTGTCCGCCGGGGCCCTCATATACGGTGGAGGTTATTTTTTTCAGGCCCACCAGTCCGGCGGGATTGTAAAACGCGCAATAAGGCCCGGCATAAGCCGAACCGGCCATGCCCATGGACGCGAAAACCGCGCCGGCGGGATCTTTTATAAAGGGAACCGCGGTTGTGCCTGCGGCGTCTTTGGAAAAAACTTTTTCAGGAAAAATACCCGCGCGGGCAAGGGGGGAAACAAGTAGCAGACAGACTGCCGGAATTATACGGCGACGCCCCGGCATTACGATTGACCGTGAACCGCTTTGCCCGGCGTGCGCACCTGTTCCAGTTCGGAAATAAGCATTTGCAGGCTGGGCTGTATTTCTTCAAGATACTGGGGCTCGACATTTTCCAGCCGGTCCACAATGCCGTTGATGTTGCGGATAATGTCGTTTATCTGCTTTTCATGCAGGCCTTTGCGCTCGTCAATAAGAATCTTCATCTCGTCGAGCTGCAGTTTGAAATCCGATATCTCGCCTATGATGGACGCGGCGGAGGAGGGGGCTACCGTTTCCGCAGGCTCAAGCTCCGTGCCGATAAGAGGCCGGCCGCAAAGGCCTGAAGCCACGCATTCGCGGAAGCGGGACGTAAAATATAACAACAGGACAAGCGACGCCAAAAACCCGGCGAGAGAGATAAAAAAAGCGCTTTCGGAAACCACGTTTACACCTCTACCTCTAAATCAGTGGAAGCGGCCACTATTTCGAATGTGCCGCCCTGAGTCTTTTCCCTGCAAAAATCCACAATCAAATCTATTTCGCTGTCAGACCGTTCCTGGTTATGGTGAAAAAGACATAATTTCGGCACACCGGCCATAACGGCAAGCTCCACCGCCTGCCCGAACGTTGAATGGCCCCAGCCGCCGCGCTTATGGTATTCCTCATCGCGGTATTCGCCGTCATGAATAAGCAAATCGGCTCCGCGGCAGAACTCGGCATAACCTTCAATACCCAGTCCACCGGGATGTTTGAACCCAAGTTCATTGTCAGTCAGGAAAACAAAGGTTTTGCCGTTTTCGGTGAATTTATAGCCGCTGCCGCCGTTAGGATGGGAAAGAGGCACGGATTCCACTTTCATGCCGCCGGCCTCAAAGGACTGTTTGGGCTCTATTTTCTTTTCAACAAAAGACGCTGAAACCGCCTGGTAAGGAACGGGGAAATTAGGCGGCTCCATGGTTTTGGCTATCATGGCGCTGACAGACTGGTCCGAATGAGGGCAACCGGAAATCTTGATAGCCATGTTTTTCTTGTAAATAGGGGCGAAAAAGGGGAAACCCAGAATGTGATCCCAATGGTAATGGGTAAACAATATGTGGTATGTGGAAACATCCTGCGCGGCCAGTTTTTTCCCCAGCCTGCGGATACCGGTTCCGGCGTCAATAATAACCGTTTCGCCTGATTCGCCGGTAATTTCAAGGCAAGCGGTATCTCCTCCGTAGCGGTTAAAACACCCTCCGCTTACGGCGATACTGCCTCTTGCTCCCCAAAATTTTATACGCATATCGGCCCCTAGTGTAACAATGATAACAGATATTAGGTAGATGTTTCAAGAAATATTTTGTGTATACATTTAATGTATACATATTGACTTGTTAAATGCCTATATATTTAATAGAATCTCATGAATAGTAGGAACACCCTCTGCGCCCAATCCCCCGAAACACAGGGCCAGGGAATACTTAAGGAGCCTTAACAGATATGACAAAGAAGCACTCCGAACCCATCGCTATTATTGGCATAGGCGCCATCATGCCTGGCGCGCTTAACAAGGAAACATTCTGGGACAACATTTTAAACCGCCGTTCAGCGATAACCGAAGTCACCAGCGAGTATTGGGACCCCGAGATTTATTACAGCCCCGACAAAAAGGCGGCCGACAAAACCTATTCCAAAATAGGCGGTTTCATACGCGGCTTCAAATTCGACCCCGTCAAGCACCGCATTCCCCCGAAAATAGCGGAACAGATGGATGGTGTACAGAAACTTGCCATTGAAACAGCCTACATGGCCTTAGCCGACAGCGGCTATGACAAAAAGTCTTTCGACCGCAGGCGCGCCGCGGTAATAGTGGGCAATTCCATGGGCGGAATGAGAAAAGAGCAGACGGATTCCCGCGTGCACCGGCTGGAATTCCAGAACCAGCTTAAGCACACAAAGGCGTTTTCCTCCATGCCGCAGGAAACGGCCAAAGAACTGATCGCCGAACTGGAGAGCGCGGCGGACAAGGCTTACGGCATAATAACCGAAGACACCATGCCGGGCGAGCTGTCCAACGTTATAGCGGGCCGGCTAGCCAATGTTTTCAACTTAAACGGCACCAATTTCAGCGTTGACGCGGCCTGCGCCACTTCGCTTGCCGCGATAACGCAGGCGGTAAACGGTTTGCGTCTGGGCAATTTCGACATGTGCGTCTGCACCGGCGTTGACCAGATGATGCAGGCCTCCGCCTATATAAAATTCTGCAAAATAGGCGCTTTATCGGCCGACGGGTCCTTCGTGTTCGACAAAAGGGCCAACGGGTTCGTTATGGGCGAAGCGGCGGGCACGATTATTTTAAAGCGCCTGAGCGACGCCGTGCGCGACGGCGACCATGTTTACGCGGTTATCCGCGCGATAGGCGCGTCAAGCGACGGGAAAGGCAAAGGTATCACCGCGCCCAATCCGGCGGGCCAGAAAATCGCCGTTGAAAACACTTTCGAGCAGCTGGACTACTCCCCGGCGGACGTCGAGCTTGTGGAAGCGCACGGCACCGGCACCGGCGTCGGCGACGCGACGGAACTGCACGTGCTGGACGAATCTTTCGCCCGCGCCCGGCAGGGCAAGGTAGGCATAACCTCGGTGAAATCCAACATCGGGCATTGCAAAGCGGCGGCGGGCATGGCCTCCGTCATCAAAACCGCGCTGGCTCTGCACAACAAAAAACTGCCGCCCTCAATAAACTGCACGGACTTGAATCCGGCTATTGACTGGTCAAAATCGCCGCTTCGCGTAATCACGAAAACCGAAGACTGGAACACTGAAAAAGTGCGCCGGGCCAATGTGTCCGCCTTCGGGTTCGGCGGAACTAATTTCCATGTGGCGATGGAAGAATTCGGACCCGCCGCCATAGAGGCGGCCCGCAAAGCGCGGGAAGCAGAAGTCTGCGCGCCGGAAAAACCTTTTATAAAACTGCACGTGCCGGGCGAAACGCTGCAGGGCGAAGCCATAACCTTTTCAGCGAAATCTAAGGAAGAACTGTTCACCGAACTGGAAAAATTCACGGCTGACCTTAACACGGTAAAGCCCTATCCGCTCATCCTCAAATCCTATTCCCGCAATAAAGCGATAGCCGGGAACTTCGCGGTTTCGTTGTCCGCCAACTCGCCGGCCCTGCTGGCGGATAACATCGCTTTCTTCATTAAAACCGCGAAAACGACCGACGCGTGGGGCGAATCGAATCTGCGCCTTAAAATGAAAGGCGTGTATCCTTTTGTGCCGGGCGCGGTAAAACCGAAAGTCGGATTCATGTTCCCGGGCCAGGGCTCGCAGTACGTAGACATGCTAAAAGACCTCGCCTCCAAATACCAGATCGTGCAGGACACTTTTGACGAGTCCGACGCCATCCTCAAAGGGCTTA
>JBAYFS010000215.1:0-3755 GCA_041667045.1 Elusimicrobiaceae bacterium
AATCTCACTCCTCAGGATATTGTCGATATTTACAACAGCGGCGCAGTGGATTTTGTAAAGGCTGATATGCCGATCGCGGTTATAGGCGCCAAAATCCGCGCTTATATCAGGCGGTTGAGCACAGTGAAAGTTCCGCCGGCCGAAGGCGGCGCCATCAGATTTGACGCTTCGACAAGGCGTGTTTTTGTGCCGGAACGCGGCAGATGGGTTACGGTAAGTAGTTTAACCCCCAAGGAATTTTCTATTTTGTGGTATCTGGCGTCAAAAAAAGGCGATGTCGCCACCCGGGTGGAAATACTCGACAGCATCTGGAACGCGGATGCGCTTAAAGTGAACATGGAAACAGTGGACAAACACGTCGAATCGCTAAGAAAAAAACTGGGTAAATACGCCAGATCCGTAAAAACGGTTTATGGGTCAGGCTATTATTTTGACAAAGAAAGTATCGAAGAAGAACTTAAGGCGAAAGGTGCTTAGCGCCTTGCAAAATCAATCCGCAGGCGGGACAGTATGGCGAAAATACTGATAGTTGACGACGAGGAAATGATCAGGGATATTTTGGCGACGTTTCTTTCCCGTGAAGGTTTTGAAACCGAACAGGCGTGCGACGGGCAGGAAGGCTGGGAGATACTCCAGGAAATCCCCATTGACCTTGTTGTGCTGGATGTGCGCATGCCCAGAATGACCGGACTGGAACTGGTCGAGAAAATAAGGGCGGACATAAATCTTTCGAACATGCCGGTTATAATGCTGACTACGGAAAACCGCCCGGAAGACCATATAGCGGGTTATGACACCGGCGCCGACGATTATGTGGCTAAACCGGTTGAGCGGGAAATTTTTGTTTCAAGGGTTCGCGCATTGCTGAAAAGAGTGGCATAGTGCAATCTTCGTTTTTTCTTCAGGATTTTAGTGCTATAATAATATAGACTAACTAAGCAGGGTTTTAAGATAGTGGGAAGAGCAACGGATAAAGTCAACTCTATGGATACATTCAGGAAAAGCATAATGTCTATGGCATTGCTTTTCGGTGGCTTATTGGTACAAGCCTCCGGTCTTCCTGTTTTTGCCTCTAATGTTCCCACTCCGGTTTATCCCGCCAACAGCTCGATCATCAATTACACCAAACCGAATTTCAACTGGACCGGCCTTAGTTCGAATACGGTAGTCGGCTTGCCGGAAGGCGCCAACTATGTTCTGCAGGTGGCGGATAACGCCGGATTCAGCAGCCCCATAATCAACACGACTGTGGGACTTGGCAACGCCGCGCTGCTTTCCAGCTTTGCGATAGCCAGCCAAGGATATCTGAACACAACGGAACTGTCCGCCGGAACTTATTACTGGCGCGTCCGCTTTTACGATGGAACAAGCTACTATGACTGGTCCCCGGCCGCCTCGTTCACCATTGACACCACCGGACCCGCGACCAGCGGTTTTACCGTAAAATCTTCCACCGGTGGAGATTTGGGCTACAACCAGATTATTACCGAAGCACTGGTGCAGACAACGGCGACCATAAAAGTGCAGGATTTGCTGAGCGGTCTGGCTGTTTCCTCGGCGGCTTTGACGTGGTACGGCGACGGACGGCGCGGGCCCAGCCCCGTGTCCGGTTTCAGCGTAAGTTATTCAAACGACGGCGGCAGCACCTGGGTGAATTTTTCAAGCACCACGCAGTATTCATTCCCCTCTCTGGGCGGCAGCGGGGTGCCGGTGGGTTTTGTCACTTTCAAAGGCACGCTTTACGGTTGCCGCATTAATAATTCGGTATACACATCCACGGATGGGCGGAATTGGGTGCTCAACTATAGCGTTGACGGACGGGAGCTGATGCTCTACCCGTTCCGCGGGAACCTTTATCTTTCATATTATTATAATCCCGATGGGAAAATGCATTTCGCCAGAACCGTCAACGGAACCGACTGGACCGATCTGGGCGCAATGCCGTTTGGCGATGTCTGGACCGGCATAACTGATTTCAACGGCAGGTTTTACGTCGTCGCCCGCGAAGCCTCCAACGATATTTACGCATCCGAAGACGGAACCACTTGGGTAAAAGTCGTTACCGACGGTTGTTCCATGGAAATGATAACAACTTACAACGGGCGCCTTTACGGCAGCACCTATTGCGGCGGAGTGCAGACTTCGGTTAACGGTATTGACTGGACTTATACGGCCGACGTTACCGAACGCCGCCGCGCTTTCGCGATTCATAACGGCCTGCTCTACAATTCCGAATACTGGGACGCGCAGAGCATATGGCGCACCTCTCCCAATAACGATACCTGGACGCAGCTTACTTCCTATTCCGGAGACTGGATAGACACTTTCTTCTCGTTCGGCGGAAGATTATACGCCGGACAGGGTGTCAGCAACGCTAAACTGTATTATTCCGGCGACGGCAATACGTGGATAAATTATTTCACCAGTTCGCATGGAAATTCGGACGGCATGGCGCAGTATAAAAACGATTTCCTTTTCGCAACCAATGACGGAACAGGTTACGTTTCGATGTTCCACCAGCTGCCCAGTTCCATAACAGGTTCCGATGGGACAACTTCCGAACAGACTTTGACAGCGAATAATCTGAACTTCTCGCAGTCCAGAGCCAGCGCCGTTTGTAACGGCACTTCGTCTTGCACAGCCACCAACCAGCTCTGGGTTTCGCTTACCGACATGTCTGGCAATGTCACCAATAGTTATTATTCAGTGCTTGTTGACACGCTGACCGCCGCCGCCACTTTCACCGCCGCCTATCCGCTGGACACGCAGACCATCACGAATGCTTCCGCGACTTTCAAATGGAACGGCGACTCTTCCAACGCGCTTTATCAGACCGGCGGTTCTTACCACTTCCAGCTTGCCCGGGACAGCAATTACAGTTCCGTTCTGGTTTCCTCTAATGTAATCATATCGAGCGCGGCAAGTTATTCGTTTGGTTCCTACGAAATGGAACAGCCGAGCCTTCTGTCCGATGACGCGACTTATTACTGGCGTGTTAGACTGGAAGCGTCCGCGATTACCAGTCCGTGGAGCACGCATTCTTTTGTTTATGAAGGAAGCGCTCCTCTTCTTTATGGTTTCAATGTTAAAGCGGAAGACGGGAAAACCTATGTTTATGATCAGACCATTCCCAATCTTCCCGCGCAGGCTACCGCATATATAAACGCGCAGGACTTGGCGAGCGGACTCGCGGTTTCCACATCCGCCTTGTCATGGGCCGGCGACGGACACGAGTGGAACGGTACCACGGCTTCCGGTTTTGACGTTTCCTATTCCAAGGACGCCGGCGCCAACTGGACTCGCTATTCCGCCGTGACAACTCAGGATTTCCCGCACCAGTACGGCCCAGATTACGGACAGCCGGAACGTATTACGGCTTTCGCCTATTTCAAGGGCAAATATTATATGGCGACGCTTAGCTATATATATTATTCCGACGACGCCGTGACCTGGACTCAGGGCTGGAATATTGGTGCTTGGGATGGAACGATATCCCTGTATGCGTTCAAAGATTATCTGGTTGTCGGTTACGCTTTGGGCGCTTATGCGAGTTCGGACGGTATAAGCTTCACTTATCGGTATTCGCTTGATCCTATGGGCGGCGGGCCGGGCGGCGACACGCGCGGTTTGGTGGAATTTAACGGAAAGCTTTACGGCTGCGGATATAATACCATCTCGTCCACTTCTAACGGCTGGGACTGGGTAGTAGAAAAGAACTGGCCTTATCCCTGGGAAGTGGAAAGCGCTCCCAGCTA
>JBAYFS010000216.1:0-3735 GCA_041667045.1 Elusimicrobiaceae bacterium
ATTTTCGCCAGTTCCAGCCGCACCGTGGAATCGGACGGATTGCTTTTCAGATAGCGCCGGTAGGAGGAAATGGCTTTCTGGTAGCTGCCCGCCTGCATATACGCCCGGCCTATGACGAGGGCGGACGGCCCGCAGCTTGCGCAGGAACGCGACACTCTTTCCGCCATTTGCTCGCACGCCGCGTTGGCGGGCGCGATTTTTATGGCCGCCAGTGCGGCGTCCAGTGCTTCCGGGTATTTCTTGAGGTCCAGATAAACCTGCGCGATGAAAAGCCAGGTTTCCGCGCTGGACGGCGTGTCTTTAAGCTGGAGTTTGGCTTCCCCTATGGCGGAAAGGTAAATCTGGTTGGCGTAAAGCTGGCGCGCTTTGGCAATATGAGCGCCTTCCTGCGCCCGGACAAAAGGCGCAAAAAACAGGACAAGCGCGCAGATTATGCAAACCATCCGTCCGCGGCAGAAACTTTCCATTTCAAATCTCCATTACGGGGCGCGGGCTGCTTAATGGGCTTCGGGGTTGAACTGGTTGTTTATGTCGTCCACAACCCGTTTCACCAGATCGCCGTCAATGCAGGCCAGTTTTTCGCTGTAGCCTATCAGCAGCGCGATATCGCAGATATTGTTAATTTCACGCAGGTTGCCTTTCGAGAATTTATAGATCTCGTCAACGGCTTCGGCCGTGAAAACCGTGCTGCCGCTGCCGGACACCTGCAGGCGGTGCTGGATATACTGGCCGACTTCCAGCCTGCTTAGCTGCGTCATTTGCACCACCACTCTAAGCCGCTGGCAGAGGCTGGGCACCTGCGAAAGGCGGAACATGAGCGTTTCTTCGGGATCGGACGGGTTTGCCTCGCCGATTAATATCATGGTGAGCAGATGGCGCTGGCTGTAATCGTGCAGGTTGAGCAGCAGTTTCAGTTCTTTAAGGGTTTCAAGGCTGAGCATGTGCGCGTCGTCTATAAGCAGCACGGTGTCTTCGCCTTTTTCCGACATTTCCAGCACGGTGTTGCCGAACTTGTGCAGCAGTTCCGATTTGCCGGAGGGCAGATCTTCCACGCCCAGCTGGAAGAAACAGTCCCTTATAAGTTCCGTGATGGTCAGCATGGGGTGCACGATGCAGAATACCCGCAGTTTGCCGCTGTGCTCCTCTTTTATTTTGCGCACGAGCAGCTCCCGCAGCAGGCTCTTGCCTGTGCCGGCGGTGCCGATAAGCACGGCGCCGCTTTTCTTTTCGGTCACGGCGTAGGAAAGCCGCGCCAGGCATTCCTCGTGAAACGGCGTCAGGTAAAGATAGCGGAAATCCAAAACGTTTTCAAACGGTTTTTCTTTTAAATGCCAGTATTCCCGGTACATAATGCTCCCTTAAAATCAAATTTGCCCGCCAAACATAATTGTATTATTTTATCAGTATCTTGCCCAATTGATTCCCTTTTCGTTCATCAGGTGGAAATCGTGCCCGCCCCTTATTTCGAAATCGCGGCTGTAAGGGCTGTCGCCGCTGCCGGTAAGCTTCTTCATTTCCAGCCGGACGAAAGGCCTGTTGCGCGCGGCCTGCTGGTCAACGGAAAAAACCCCCGTAATCTGCGTGGCGACCTGCTGCTCTATGCGGTGGGTGCGTGGGTCGGCGGGTTTATCCAGCAAAAGTAAAGTGCTTACGTTAAGAGAATCGCACAAAGCCACGAACGAACGCACGCATTCGGGCAGTTTCCGTTCGTCCGCGTTGGCGAAAAGCAGCTGGGCGGATTCGAACACTATCCGTTCAACGCCGCGCTGGCGGATAAACGCGCCCAGCTCGTCCAAATACTGTTTGAAGTAATTGGCGAACCCGCCGTCCGGCGCGGCAAACTCAAGGCAGGCCAGCGTGCCGTTGTGCAGGTAAGGCGTGAAATTGAAATCGGCGTGGGACAGCTGGATGAACAGATCCTCTGGTTTGCGCGGGGTTAACCACAGGCACACCTCGCCCAGTTCCAGTCCGCGGTGCAGATAGGCGGCGGAGAGCGTCTGCTTAGCTGTTGTATAATCTCCGCAGAACGCATAGATCCGGTGCGCGTAGAAACCTCCCAGATCCGAATCCAGGAAATCTATACCCGTCGTTATCTTTTGTATCATGGATTCTCCTGCCGCGGAAACGAAAACTTGCGTATGCCTGACTTGTCCTCCCCGGTTTCCGGCGTATATGCCGGCAGGGCCGGTTCCGGTGCGGAAGCTTCCGCGGGTTTGGCTATTTTGGCTTTATCCGGAAATTTTACTCCGCCTTTCGGCGTTTGGGCGTTTTCGGACGGCGATATTTTGGAAAAGGAAACGGAAGTGCGTTTTTTCTCCGGACCGTCCGGCGAAACCGGCAGGCGCCGCCGCGGCGCGGAAAAACTAGCCGCGCTGAAGCCGGGGAATTTCACGCCGGTGCTTTTCGCGGTTTCCACAATGCCGCGGCCCATCTCGACGGAAAATTGGAGTTCTTTCCCGCCATTTGACGAACCGAGCAGTTTTTTGACGGACAGCGTTTTGATTCTGTTGTTAGCCGTGTTAGACAGCATGAAGGACCCTGCCACCAGATCCTCAATGGTTTTTTTCAGCATGAACATGCCCTGCGGCAGCGGCAGGCCCATGGTGAAAAACGATGTGACTTCCATTTTCTCCAGCGCCCGCAGAAACGACGAGGTGCCGTTCGCCAGCACGTCGGCCTGCTCCTGCGTGGTGAAAGTGCTGCCGAAACACTCCAGAGCCGCGCGGCTTATCCGGTTCATTGAGATGATTGCTTCCAGTTCATGGAAAAGCGGCGCGGGCGACAGGTTTGACAGTGACGATATTTCATAAACCAGCAGACTGCCGTTAAGAAAGTAGGGCGACAGGTCCATGCCCAGCGAGTCGGCGTAAATTACTATTTCCTTGGGCGGCTGGTTAGCCAGAAGGAGGCATGTTTCCCCTTCCCGCAAGCCCTGCCATATGAATTGCAGCGCAAAAGTGGTTTTAGCCGTGCCTTTCGCGCCGGAAAGCAGATAGGTGCGCCCGGCGTACAGTTCGCCGAGATTATTGGTTATAAGGTCTATGCCAGCGTTGCATTTCTTGAGCATTATTGTTTCTATCCCCCGGGGCGGAAATCTTCAAGGTGAGCCGGTTCGCGCCTGATAGCGCCTGTGGACCGGAAAAAGCGGTGCCCCGTATCAAAATACCTGCTGTTCTCGCCACTGATCGGACATTAAGGTATTTATTACTCTACCAATACTAGTATACTAAGTTTTTCATTTCCCCGCCATATGATAAAGGGTTATATGCTATACATTTGATTAGTAGCTATGTTTCAAGTTCGGGCGTCGGCTAGAATACAGAGTAGCTATTCTTCCTTATTGAAAGAATTGATGCCCGTGACAATTGTCACGGGGAAAAGAAGGGTTTCCTGTATATCATTTGTCTGAGGAAACATGGTTTGTCTGCGATAATGAGTGCGCCAGCCGGAACAGGAGATGATTTCGCCGGTTATATGCGAAAAAACTTAATCCCGGTGGTTTTCGGGATTAATCAAGGATAAGGAGTAGTTGTCCGGATGAGAGTTATGGTCGTATCGGGCAGCGGTTTATCAGCGACAGGATATACTGGCCCGCCGCTATCGCCGCTTTCGCGCCCGTGCCTGCGGCAATCACGGCCTGCCGGTAAATCGGGTCCATAATATCGCCGGCGGCGTAAACGCCTTCAAGCGAAGTCCGGCAGTTGGCGTCGGTTTTTATATAGCCGTTTTCGTCCA
>JBAYFS010000217.1:0-3683 GCA_041667045.1 Elusimicrobiaceae bacterium
CGCCCACCGAAATATCGCCAGCCCGCATCAGTGGGGAATCGTAACGGCCCGGCACGAATTCGCCCAATTGATTAACAACACCGACATACTTGCCCAGCACGCTTCGCAGCGGCACATACTCGCCGAAGGGAACAAGTTCTCGCTTGTCGTAAAAGCCCGTGATTCCGTAGCGTTCAATCAAATACGCCGACACATATTGCCGCCTGGAGGACAAGGCCGCCCCCACCAACTGCGGCGCGCCGGTCCGGACTGCCGCGGAAGACGCCAGCGCCGCGTATCGCGCTTCGTCCAGCCAGCCCGGCAGCGCGGATTCCGGCCAGACGACCAAATCCAGTTTCTCCGGCTTTTTCACGCTGACGGTTCCAATCTGGGCGGCAAGCCGCCCGCAAATGAAACCCTCAAAAGCCGCGTCCCATTTGCGGTACTGTTCGATATTCGGCTGCAGCGCGGCGGCGGAAATTTTCGAGCCGCCGGAGGAAATGCGGCCAAGCCGCCAATAACCGTAACCCCACATGGCGGATGCCAGGACGACGGCGGGCAGGCACACCAGCACGGTTTTCTTAAAACTTAATTTTTCGCGCCACGCGTAGCCCGCACAAAAACCGGTGAAAACAACGGCGAACCCCGTCAGATAAACCCCGCCCAGCGACGCCGCCTGTATAAACCGCTCCTGCGCCCACTGCGTGTAGCCCAGCATGAACCAGGGGAACCACACCGCGTTCTGGGCGAGCAGAATTTTAAACCACTCCGCCACAGTCCAGCACAGCGCGGCGGAAAGCGGGAACAAAAGCCCGGCGTTTCTAAAGAAATAAACGCCCGCCGAAAAAACCGCCCACTCGCAGGCCATGATCAGCGCCAACAGCAGCCACGCTCCCGCGGCAAGAACCGGATTAAGCCCGCCGGCGCGGCAGGTCGGCACGATCCAGTAAAGAATACCCGCGTAAAAAACGAACCCGGTATACAAACCGTATAAAGCCGCGCGCCGGTAACCGGACAAGGCCGGCAGACCGAACGTAAACGGAATAAACGCGGCCCAGGCCAGCGCGCTTAAATTGAACTTCGGATACGCCAAAACCAGAAGCGCGGCGGTCAGGAAACCTGACGCCAGGGGATTTCTGAATAAAGAAAAAGCCGGCGCGTTTTGGGCGCCGGCGCTTTCAACATACTGCATATTGGTCTCTCATGCTGTAAGCCAAGCCGGTGGTGTTCTCCCGTCAGGCGTTTTTACCGCAGCATTTTTTAAACTTTTTTCCGCTGCCGCAGGGGCAGGCGTCGTTGCGGCCTATTTTCTTCCCTATTTCCGGCCTTTCGGAAGACGCCGTTAAAGTATTATCCTGCGCCAGGCGGTTGTCCGCCCGCCGGACAGGTTCCACCCTGCGCGGAGGCAGCTGGATTTTAAACAGGTAATCCACCACCATATCCCGCACGCGGCCCAGCATGGATTGGTAAAGCGAGAAGGACTCTTTCTGATACTCGATAAGCGGGTCCTTCTGCGCGTAGGAACGCAGGCCAACGCTTTTTTGCAGATGGTCAAGCTCGTAAAGGTGGTTCTTCCACGCCTGATCCATAACCTGCAGAAGGAGCATGCGCTCAATTTCCTTGAAATCAATATCCTGCTCGGCGAAGTGCGCGATCCGCGCGTGATAATGTTCCATCACTTTTTCGCGGACGGAAACGATCATGGCGTCGCGCCCGGTTTTCACGACTTCGTCTAAGTCGAATTTTATTTCCAGATCGAAAGTGCGCTTGAAAAACGCCTCCAGGCTCACATAGTCCCACAGCTGGGCGTGCTCGTTTTCCGGCGCCCACTGAGCAAAGCTTTCCTCGATGACTTCCTCCGTCATCTGGCCGATCCGCTCGGACTCGTCGCTGCCGTCGAGAATGTCGTTGCGCAGCGCGTAAATGGCGGTGCGCTGGCGGTTCATCACCTTGTCGTAATCGAGCAGGCGTTTGCGAATGTCGAAGTTATGCGCTTCGACCCGGCGCTGCGCGATTTCTATCTGGCGGGTTATAAGGCGCGATTCGATGGCTTCGCCTTCCTCCATGCCGATGCGCTCCATGAGGCCCGAAATTCTGTCCGAGCCGAACAGGCGCATAAGCTCGTCGTCTAAACCCAGATAAAAACGCGTACTGCCCGGATCGCCCTGGCGCGCGCAGCGGCCCCGCAGCTGGTTGTCTATGCGCCGCGATTCGTGCCGTTCGCTGCCTATCACGTGCAGGCCGCCTTCTTTTTTCACATGCTCCTGCTCCGTGGGTTCGGCGGGATTGCCGCCCAGAATGATGTCCGTTCCTCGGCCCGCCATGTTGGTGGCGATGGTAATCGCGCCCTTGCGGCCGGCCTGCGCAATGATTTCGGCTTCCATCTCGTGATACTTGGCGTTTAAAACTTTATGCGGAATGCCGCGCCCGCGCAGATGGTTGGCGAGTTTTTCAGACTTTTCGATGGAGCGCGTGCCCACCAGCACGGGCTGGCCGCGCTTCCAGCAGTCCTCGATATCGGTCATGATGGCGTTTATTTTTTCGCGCTCGGTGCGGTAAACCACGTCGGGGAAATCCTGGCGCACGCAGGGATTGTTGGTCGGGATTTCCACCACGTCCAGCTTGTAAATCTCCCATAACTCCTCGGCTTCCGTCGTGGCGGTTCCGGTCATGCCGGAGGCCTTTTTATAAAGCTTGAAGAAATTCTGGAACGTTATGGTGGCGAGGGTCTGGTTTTCCTCTTTGATGCGCATGTTCTCTTTCGCTTCCACGGCCTGATGCAGGCCGTCCGACCAGCGGCGGCCCGGCATAAGCCGGCCCGTGAACTCGTCCACTATGAGTATCTCGCCGTCCTTGATGACATAATCGGTGTCCAGTTTGTAAAGGTGATGCGCGCGCAGGGCCTGCGTCATGTGGTGCACCCATTCGCCCTGCACATCGTCGTAAATATTCGCGATGCCCAGAAACTTTTCGGTTTTCGCCACGCCGTCGTCGGTGAGCGTCACGGAATGGGCCTTTTCGTCTATGATCGCGTCATAACCCACGGTCAGGTCGGTGCCGTTGTACTTGGATTCCACTTCTTCCTTGTCGGTCACGAAACGGATTTTCAGGCTGGGCACTATCCGGTTGATAATGTAGTATTTGTCCGTGCTTTCTTCGGCGGGCCCGGAAATGATGAGCGGGGTGCGGGCTTCGTCAACTAGAATGGAGTCCACCTCGTCTATGACGGCGTAATTCAAAGGCCTCAGCACGCGCTCTTCGCGGCGGGCGACCATGTTGTCGCGCAGATAGTCGAACCCGACTTCGTTGTTCGTTACATAGGTGATATCTTTAAGGTAATTTTCCTTGCGGAGCGAGTTTTCCATGTCGTTGCAGACGAAGCCGACGGAAAGACCCAGAAACTCGAAAACCGGACCCATCCACTGGCTGTCGCGGCGGGCCAGGTAATCGTTGACCGTGACCACATGGACGCCGTTGCCGCTTATGGCGTTTAAATAAACCGGCAGGGTGGCGACAAGGGTTTTTCCCTCGCCCGTTCTCATTTCGGCGATTCTGCCCTGGTGCAGCACAACGCCGCCCAAGAGCTGCACGTCGTAATGGCGCAGGCCGAGCGTTCTGACCGAAGCTTCGCGCACCGCCGCGAACGCTTCCGGCAGAATGGAATCTATGGTTTCACCGTCAGCCAGCCTTTTGCGGAACTCGTC
>JBAYFS010000218.1:0-3672 GCA_041667045.1 Elusimicrobiaceae bacterium
CTTCTTTCGGCCTCGGCCCGTAAAATTTCTTAAACGACACGGTAAAGGGAATAGCGCTGTTTTTCAATTGGATAGTTAAGGTATCACCGAAACAGATCGGCAATCCGCCGGTTTCATAACCTATGATGTCTCCGCATTCGTAATCGCGAAACATCGTCGCGAAATCAGCGGCCGAGGAAAAGGTCCCGTTGTCTGTCATGAGATATACTTTCCCGCCGAAAAAATCCGCGGGAGCGTCATAGCTGGTCTCCGTCGAATACCCGGTCCTGAGCAGTCCGGCAAGAGAAACTGAATAACGCTTTAAGTTATCGTCATTTTCAAGACGTATACGCGATATTTTTTCCTGCACTTGGGAAAAAGTATGAAACGGCTTATGGGTTATGTGCTTCATAATCAGTTCGCCCATATTTGAATTACCTCCGCCGTTGGAGCGGATATCAATCATCAGGGCCTTGGCATTACGCACTTCGTGAAAAATATTCGATACCGCCTTGATTTCCTCAGGCGTATAAGTGAATGAGGGATAGACAAAGTGCGCAATTTTGCCGTTTTCATAAAGCATATATGACGTTTTCGCCTCGGACATGTCAGAGGCAGTATCCGATAGTTTATCAAACTCCGTAAAATCCACCGTGCGCAAGGATTTTTTAACCTGCCTGCCGTTTTTGTCAAGAAATACGGTTTCAAATTTGTCGGTTTCAGAAAATAATTTGGAGAGCCACCACCAAAACCCCTGCCTATTGGTAAACCTTGCCGCTTTAAACGCGAGAAGTTCTCCCGAACAGCGGTCCAGCACGGGATTGATAAAAGCATTGAAGGGTACACCATTTATTGACACTATTTCCATGCCCTCCAGTTCTTTGTCCAGCGCGGATAAAACAAAAAACTTATTGTTTCGGAATTGCACCAGGAACGGCGGAAATTCCCGTTTAGGAGAATTGGGCGGCGAAACGAACCATTGAACCGCGGTATGCCCGTCCCGAAAAGAAGCCGCGGCATAATAAAGAATATATGCAAAGTCTTCCCTGTTTATCGCCTCGTTGACGCTTTTTTTTATGGTTTCATTAACCGTCCAGTCTTTAAGCCGCAGATAATCCTCGAAACTGATATTTGCGATAAGGTCCGGATGAACTTCCTGCAATGTCGTGAAAAACCTGTCTATATCCTCAATAGCCTTTGCGGTGGGAATGCTTTCATTTAAAAAGGAATAGTCGTATCCGCCCGTGCTAACTGGTTGCCCGCTTTTGAATAAATGATAGGAGGCAGAACCATGGTTAAGATTGTTAATTTTATCAATAATTTTATTTGACTCCGCGGCATAAACCGTTATAGGCTCGCCAGAATAGGGATTTTTGCCCACAAATATCAAACTGAAGTCTTTGCCGGGAAATGATTTTCCCAGGAAATAAAGCTTCGAGTTTGTTTTCGTCAAATAAAGCGGTTTCGCCGCCGCATTGAGAAGGGGGGAATTTTCACCGAATACGCTGTATAACACGAACCCCTTGGCAAGTTTCGTTTTCAACACCTCGGGAGCGGCGGTTTTTGCGTCAATTATTTCCGCTTTTTTATAAACCGCGTCGCGTACGCCGGTGATATAATTTACCGCCGCGGCTTTATCCGCATCATCCGGCAATTCATAGACGACAACCAGGTCGTCACGGTACAAAGAGCTGACTGTTGTCGGTTTGGCTTTCGCCATGACGGCAAACACTGCAACTATTAATGCAGACAAAATTATATGTTTTTTCATTTTCTCTCCGACGAAATGATATTTTCCACCTTACTGCATTTTACTAAAAACATTGAATAATGAGTTAATGGAAGTCGGACGGGTCGGCGATTATTTTGATTACGGCGGGGCGGCGCACTTTTATTTTGGAAACCGCGTTCATAAGTTCGGAGGCGAAATCGGAATCCGCGCTTTTAAACAGAAACTGGTAATACGCGCCTTTCGCGGTTTTGGGCTGGTAACAGGCGGTGGGGCCCATAACCTCGAAATCTTTGCCTTCCGCGAACCGCCCGTCGGCGGAAACGCCCGCCGCCGAGGCCGAAACCTCGCCGCAAATTTTAAGCGCGGAGGAAGCATTCTGCGCGCGGACAGTTACCCGGATTATTCTTGAATAAGGCGGATAACTCAAGTCCTTGCGCAACTGCAGTTCCTCTTTGCCGAACGCCAGATAATCTCCGGCGACAACGGCCTGAAAAGCCGCGTCGTCCGCCTTGGCGGTCTGGATGATAAAAACGGGGTCGCCCGTGCCGTACAAAAGCCGCCCTTTCGCCTGAAAAAGCATCTGGCAGGTTTTTTCGCTGGCCCGGAAATCGGGAAAGTTAAGTTCCGTGTCGGCATCAATAAAAGCCGCCAGGCTTAATTTGGGGAAACGGTAGCCGCGCGTAATCAGTTTCGTGCCGATGATGATATCGGCGTTGTCCGAATTAATCTGCTGCCAGGCGGTGAACCCCTCGCTTTTTTTGCCTTTGATGGTGTCGCTGTCCACGCGCACGATTCGCGCGTCCGGAAAAAGCTTCTGCACTTCCACGATGGCACGCTGGGTTCCGCTGCCGACCGTTTTGAAAACCCGGTTCCGGCATTTGGGGCACTCCTTGGGCAAATCAGCCTTGGTTCCGCAGAACCCGCATTTAAGGTGGGCGGTTTCCTGCCCTTCGGCCTGCTTGCCCATCGTCCGCCCGCATTTCGGGCAAGGCAGAGACCAGCCGCAGTTTAAGCACGCGTAAGCCGCGGCGTAACCGAGCCGGTTAATGATGAGCATGGCCTGCTGGCGGCGCGCCAGCGTGGAATCAAGTTTGTCATAGAGGACGTCCGAGATATACGGGCTTTTCGCGCCCTTTTTCCCGGTCAGTATCACGGAGGGCATTGCCGCCTTGCGCACGGTTTGGGAAAGCCGGATAAGAGCAATGCGCCCTTCCGTGGCGAAGCGCAGGGTTTCCATTGACGGGACCGCGCTGGAAAACACCACCGGGCAGCCGTGAAATCCGCCGCGCCATACGGCGACTTCGCGCGCGTGGTAGTAGGGCTTCTGGTCTTCCTGCTTATAAGAATCGTCGTGTTCCTCGTCCACGAAAACGACGCCCAAATTTTTAAACGGCAGCAGGCAGGCGGACCGCGTGCCCGCCACCACCACGCTTTCGCCCGACGAAAGCCGGTTGAAGATGATATTTTTCTGGCGGGCGGTGAGCCGGCTGTGCCACAGCACGGTCCGGTCCGCGCCGAGGCGGGCGGAAATCTCGTCCATAAACGGCTGGGTAAGCACGATGTCAGGCAGGAGCAGCAGGGACTGCCGCCCGCAAGCTAGCGCGGTTTGCATCAGTTGCAGGAAAATTTCCGTTTTGCCGGTCAGCGAATCGCCGAACAAAAGCGAAACGCCTCTTTTCTTCTCGCGCACCAGCGGGCCGAGTTTTTCCAAAGCGGCGGACTGGTCCTGCGTTAAGGTTCTCGGTCCGGAATAAACCGGCGAAGGAGCAGTCTGTTCCTGTTCCGGCGCGGCGGCGGTTTCTTGCGGAACCGGTTCCGACCCAACCGGAACAACTGCATCGGTTTTGAAAAAAGAAACAACGCGGGCGGAATCGCCAGTTCCGGCGTCCTCAAAGGGTTTTTCGTCGAACGCGGACAGCATGGCTTCCATGTCCGGCGCGGAAAGCATGTCCGGCGAAAAA
>JBAYFS010000219.1:0-3645 GCA_041667045.1 Elusimicrobiaceae bacterium
CCTTCGAAAGTCCAAGTTTGCTTTTCATAAGTTCTCCGGTACGGTCAAATGTCTTCCCTAACTCTGACGGGAGTCCAACTCCCGCTCAGCCAAATCTATTATTCCGGCGTCCAGCCCCAGAATACGCGCCACGCTGAGCGCGTCGCTGCCCTTATGCGAGCCGTCGTCCGCTATCAGTTCATAACGCATAAAGCGGTTTATCGCGCGCAGGCGTTCAGCGGGCGGCACGGCGCAGCCGCCAAAATATTTATCAAACGCGCGGGCGTCGAAACCGCGCATGCGCCAGGCCGCCGCCTGCCCGTGGCGCGCAATGTCGGCGAAATGGGTAGCCAGCAGGGTCAGCACGCCCTGCCGTTCCGCCAGCGTGCCGGTAATGGCTGATAAAAGCGCGCGCGCCTCCACCGAATTGGTGGTGCGGGCGAATTCATCCATCAGAAGCAGCGTGGTTTTGAAACAAGCGGGATACGCTTCGTTGAATGCGCTCACTTCGCGCCCGAAGCCGCTGAGCCCGTCAGCCCCGTCACCTTCGGACCCGCCGGCAAATCTCACGGCATCAAAAATCCGGGTTTTAAACCGGCCCGCGGGAACGAAAAACCCGCCCTGCGCCAAGAACTGGAAAAAAGCGACGGTTTGAAGCGCGACAGTTTTCCCGCCCATATTGGAACCGTAAATAAGCGCGACCCGTTTTTTAAACTCGCAGTTAAGCGGCGTGTATTTCAGCCCTTCTTCCGCCAGCCGGTTTTTAAGCGGCGAGAATTCGCCGTTTTCAAGAGTAACCGGCGCGTCCGGATCGCAAGAAAACTCGGGGCGAACAAGATTGTTCTCCAGGGCGAACAGCGCTTTGGCCAGGAACACGTCGGTCCGTTCAACCGCGCGCACGGCGGCGGATAAAGCCGGACCGTTTTGGTTAATCGCGCGGGACAGTTCGCGCAGCTTTTCCGCAACGGCGCAGCGTTCTGCCAGCGCCAGTTTCTCCCGCTCGGACAGAAACTCGCCGTATTCATGCCCGAAAACCGGCTTAGCTATAACGCTTGCGGAGTCGTGCGGTTCGAAAAAAATGTCATTTTCGGAATACGCTCCGGCCTTTTCAGCGTCAAGAACAACGAACTGGCGCGCGGAAAAATCCAGCCCGTATTTTTTCATCAGCAAACGACAGCGTTTCGCTTTCAAAGCAGCAATCCGCGCGTCCAGTTTTTCAATATTAGCGCGCAAAAGCGCCAGTTCCGAACCGGGATCGGCTGCAATATAAAAAGACTCCGCCTCGCCGTCCGGCGACAAAAGCCCCAGCAGTTCACCAAGCGGCCAGTCAAAATCCAGTTCTTCCCTGGCCTCCGCCGGCAGCAGGCCGTGCACGCAGGAAGCGTTGTAAAGGAATTTTTTTATTTCGAAAACGCCAGCGCTGTCATAAACGCAGGAAAAATCCGTTTCAATGCGCGGAACGCGTTTCAGATGCCAGCGTATTTTATCGCCGGCGAAAGCAGGTGATTTTAAAAGCGCGATAAAAAATCCGGTAAGGGCCAACTCCCTGTCAAGCCGCTCCGCGTCAGTGATGAACTCCGCGCCGTCCTTTAAATCCCTGCCGTAAGGAGTCAGGGGATTGCAAGAACGGAGAAACTCGTCCACCCTGCTGAATATGCGAGCCGGGTTAGTCATTTGCGGCCTCGTAAGGATTGAAAATTATATATCTGCGCGCCGCGTCGCAGTTAAGCGCCGCGAGGAACTCCGCTCTGGTTACGTCGTAACAGATGACGCAGATAAACCGCAGTTCAATCCGCCTTTTAAAATAGACCGTATGGCGCGCGGAAAAATCGTCCCACATCTTTTCCGTCAAAAACACGCGCGTAAAATCTTCCAGAATCACCGCCCCTGTTTCCGGCGGGATAAGAGTTAGCGAGGCGGCGGTAAGCGCTCCGCCAGAAAAAAAGGAACCGCCAACCCGCTCCGGCGCCAGCGGCACCGCGTCCAGCTTAGCCAGCATACGCGCTTTTCTGACGGCGGTTTCAAGCGCAGCCCTGGTCGCCTTAAGCACGAAAACATAACCGCTGTTCCGGCCCGCGGCGGAATGCGTCAGCCGGTCAGCCGCGCCGTCGCCCAGCACGGTCCGTACCCCGTACGCCGGCAGGCAGTCGAGCATCTGGGATACGGTTTCATTGTCGCCCGGCCTGTGAAGCTCCACGAACCCGCCGCGCATAATCTCCGCCAGCACGGATTTCCCGAATACTGTTTTTGAGGGAAAAACTTCCAGCACGCGGTAATCCGCCAGCGACTCGGACAGCGCCCTGCCGGAAGTAAGAACCAAATCTCCGCGCTCCGCGAAAACGGCAGGTTTCGGATTGCCGAAAACCAGATCAAACTGCTCGCCGTCCACACCGGTTGAAAAGCAGACCGTGCGGCCGCGGGTTCTTAACTGAGGCAGAAGAAAATTAAGCATAGTGGTCTTGCCGGCGTTTTTTTCGGACCCGGCAATGAACGTAAGCTTTCCCGCCAAAGTTTCGGCGATGGTCATCCGTTGCCCTGCCTGGGCTGCCCGCCGGAAGGAACCGGTTTACTGTAACGCTGAGAATTGCGGCGGCTTCTGTTATAGCGCGGTTTGCCGTGGTGAACGATTTTAGGCCGGTCGAAGCCAAGCGCCCTGGTTGCCGCCCAGACCACCGCCCAGCCGACGGCAAGGCCCAAAGCGGCGCCGCACAGCACGTCAGACGGATAATGCGCGCCCAGATACAACCTGCTCAGGCCTACTAATGCAGCGGCAGTATAAAACGCCCAGCGCAATTTCCTGAAGCTCCACGCCAGCACAAACGCCATAAGGAACGCGTTTATGGAGTGTCCCGACGGGAAGGAAAAACTTTTGGGAACATCGTAACCCCGCACCCAATCCAAAGCCAGAGGCGGGCGGGGGCGCGCGAACAGATCTTTCAGGCCGATTGAAACCAGCTGGCCCGCGGCGAAAGCGGCAAGAAGCACAAGCCCCGCTATCCGGTAACGCCGTTTGGGCATGAAAAGCAGCACAAGACCCAGCGGCAGGGCGAAGAAAGATACGCCCAGCAAAGTAACCGCCCGCATGAAATAATCCAGCGCGGCGCAGTTAAGAGTCACGTTAAAAAAATACAGAATGGAAGTGTCTATACCGTAAAGCATTAGTGTTTAATCCTATGGTCTATCACCCTTTTGATTTTGCCCGTGCGGGCAACCCGTTCGATACCGCCGGGAGGCAGTATTTCAACAACGGGGTCATCCATCCAGCCGCCGTCGAGAACATATTTAAGGTCCTCGCAGCTGCGCTTTATGGAATCCAGCAGTTTTTCACCGATTTTTTTCCTGGCGGATTCGGAATTTACTATTTTTTTCGTTTCCGCCCTTAACGTCATCCTGTCGCGCGGCCCTGAGGTCCCCAGCTCGACCTGAAAGCTGAAACCCAATTCCGGCACGGCGTTAACCGCCGCCGCCAGGTCCGACACGAACACATGCGCGCCGCCCACGTGTACGCGGTCGTCGCAACGACCGAGAATTTCGAATTTCCTGTCCCTGCGTCCGCAGGGGCAGGGCTTTTCCACAAACCGACCCAGATCGCCCAGCTTAAACCGTATAAGCGGCATGTGCCGTTTTCCCAGCACCGTAGTGACCAGTTCGCCCACACAGCCCGCA
>JBAYFS010000220.1:0-3607 GCA_041667045.1 Elusimicrobiaceae bacterium
CGGATAGTGCCTCAATATTATAGAATGTATCATTATGCAAGCCATTATTTTAGCCGGCGGCAAAGGCACCAGGCTTAAGCCCTTCACCGCCAGCATACCAAAACCGCTGATGCCCATTGACGATATGCCGATACTGGAAATCGTCTTAAAGCAACTGCGCCGCGCAGGATTTACCGATATCGTAATAACGGTTAACCACATGGCGGAACTGATAATGGCGTTTTTCGGGGACGGCGCCAAGCTGGGTCTCAACATAATTTACTCGCGCGAAGACTCGCCGCTCGGCACAGCCGGCCCGCTCGGCCTGATAAAAAAACTGGACGACAATTTCCTGGTAATGAACGGGGACCTTTTAACCACGCTGGATTACCGCGACCTGCACTCCTTCCATGTCAAAAACAACTCTGCCGCCACCGTTTCGACCTACACCAAAGAAACGAAAATTGACCTTGGCGTACTCAAAATTGAAAACGGCGAACTGAAGGATTACATAGAAAAACCGGTGTATACTTTCGATGTTAGCATGGGCATTTACATGTTCAACAGGAAAATTATGCCCTATATCCCGGCAAACGCTTTTTTCAACATGCCGGACCTCATTTTGAAACTCCGCGGGCAGGAAAAGATTATGTGCTACAAAAAGGACTACTACTGGCTGGACATCGGCAGAGTGTCCGACTATGAAACCGCGGTGGAAATTTTCAAGGACCGCAAAGCGGAATTCCTGCCCTGACCATGGAAAAGGTACTGATTCTGGGAGTTAACGGATTCACCGGACGCCATTTCTTGCGTTTCGCCGCGAAACGCCACCTTGCCGATAACTTTTCGTTCTGCGGCGCGGACATCACATCCGAGCAAAAAGACCCCGGCAATGTTTTAACGGAATTTCACAAAACCGATTTAACCAGCCGGGACGCCGTTTCCGGACTGCTGAAAGAAACAAAACCCGCTTACATAATAAACCTCGCCGCCGTTTTAAAAGGCGAAACGCCGGAGGAATTTTTAAGCGTGAACGCGGCCCTGCCCCTGAATATTTTAGAAACAGCCAAAACCTTTTCACCGGATATCAAAAAAATACTCTTTATAGGCTCGTCCGCAGAATACGGGATAACAGACATTAATCCGGTTCAGGAAAGCTGTCCGCTTAAACCGGAGGGGATGTACGGACTGTCAAAAACCGTTCAGGCGCTGTACGCCGATTTTTATTTCAGGACACAGGCCTGCCCGGTGAACACGGCGCGCGCTTTTAACATCATCGGACCCGGCATTTCACCGGCCCTCGCCATAGGCTCGTTTCTGACAAAAGTCAGGGACACGCCGGACGGCGGCGAGCTTAAACTGGGCAATCTGGCAGTGTCGCGCGACTATCTGGACATTGAGGACGTCTGCTCGGCTTACTGGGCCGTCCTTTTGCGCGGCAAACCGGGCAGAACATATAACATTTGCAGCGGGAAAGCGGTAAAACTGAAATATATTCTGGAACTTATTATCAGAGAATCCGGAAAACGTTTCACAATCGCGGCCGATCCCGCGCTTAAAACCTATATACCGGTTTCCTCAGGCGACAACACGCTTTTGAAAACCGACACCGGCTGGAAGCCGGAAATTTCGATTGAGGAATCGGTGCGCAGGGCGTATCAGGAGAACAGATGACGAAAACAGCTTTAGTTACCGGAGCAGGCGGCTTCATAGGCAGCACACTAACCGAAATGCTGGCCGAAAAAGGTTATAAGGTGCGCGCGCTGGTCCACTACAATTCCTTGGGCCGACGCGGCTGGCTTGATTCGATTGACGAGCAACACAAACCTTCCGTGGCGGTGACCGCGGGCGATATCTGCGATTACCACATGGTGCGCGAACTGGCGGAAGGCGCGGATGTTATTTTCCATCTGGCGGCCCTCATCGGAATTCCGTATTCCTATCACGCCCCGCAAAGCTATGTGGACGTGAACGTCAACGGCACGCTGAACGTGCTGCAGGCCGCGCGGGAAGCGAAGGTCGCAAAAGTCATCCACACCTCAACCAGCGAAACCTACGGCACGGCACAGTTTGTGCCGATAACGGAACTCCACCCCGTTAACCCCCAGTCCCCCTACGCGGCGACCAAAGCGGGGGCGGATTTTCTGGCTTTGTCCTATTGCCGCTCGTTCGGCCTACCGGTAACGGTAATGCGCCCCTTCAACACCTACGGGCCGCGCCAGTCGGCGCGCGCGGTCATCCCGACGATTATTTCGCAGATCGCGGCGGGAAAGCTGAACATAAAACTGGGCGCCATAAAACCCACGCGAGACTTGAATTTCGTGCGGGACACAGCGCGCGGCTTTATCGCCGCCGCGGAAACGGCGAAAGGCGCGGGCGAAGTAATCAATCTGGGAAGCAACAAGGAAATTTCGATAGGCGAACTGGCGGAACTCATCGCGGAAATAATGAATGTGCGCATAACCATTGAATGCGACGAACAAAGGCTGCGCCCAGAAAAGAGCGAAGTGGAACGCCTCTGGGCGGACGCGTCCAAAGCGGAAGCCCTGCTGGGCTGGAAACCAGAATATTCGCTCAGACACGGGCTTGATATAACCATTTCCTGGCTTTTGAAAAACGCCGAACTCTACCGTCACGACGTTTACAACATATAGCGATGCGGATAGCTCTGATCAATCTTACAGGCGGGGGCCTGAGCGGAGGATACCGCAAGTATCTTCTGAACATGCTTGACCGCATGGCGGACGACGACGCCGTAAGCGGTATTCTGTGCGCGCTGCCGCGCGGCATAACGCTGGAAAGCCGCTCGCCTAAGATTACTTTCGCAGAGTGTAAGGCATTTTCGGTTTTCCCGCAAAAAGACAACGTACTTTTGTCCGCGCTTGATAAGTTCGGGCCGGACGTTATTTTCGTGCCGGTAGAAAAGTATTTCAGGTATAAAAACGTCCCCCGCGTCTCCATGCTTTTAAACATGGCGCCCATGGCGGATAATTATGACCGGGGCACTCTGCTGGAAAAAATTAAAATGGAGTTGCGGTTCCGGCAGGCCGGGAAAGCCATAACGACAGCCGACGGGATAATCGCGCCGTCCGGCTTTGTAAAAGACTATATCCGGAAAACCTGGTCTGTTCCAGAAAACAAAATCACCACAATCTACTTTGGCGCTGATGTTTTCGAACCCGCTACGGACCAGCCAAACCAGCTGAAAAGCCTCCAGCCGGGCGGATTTTTCTTTTCCATCGGTTCGGCAGAAAAATACCGGGGTTATGAGGATATTATCGCGGCGCTCGCCCAAACCGGGTCAAAAATAAAATGCGCGGTCTGCACCAACGCAAGACCCGCGATGCGCGGCTATTTAAACGAACTTAAAAAAGCTGCGCAGGAACTGAATCTAGAGAACAGATTGCTGTGGCTTCAAAACGCCACGGACCGCGAAGTGCAGTGGCTGTACCAAAACGCGCGCGCTTTTGTCATGACCAGCCGCGTGGAAGCGGGCCCGAACACCGCGCTCGAATGCCTCACAAACGGACTGCCTGCTGTTTCGGCGAATTTTCCACCCCATCCGGAATTTTTCAAAAACTCCTCCCTTTATTACAACAATCCGCGGGAACTGGCCGGTATTTTAGAC
>JBAYFS010000221.1:0-3605 GCA_041667045.1 Elusimicrobiaceae bacterium
GCTTTTGAAGACTCAGACTTGAACCGGATACGAGGCGCGACGAGCGAGCATGCCCGAAGGCCTGTGAGCGAGGAGCAACGAAGCAACCGGCCAAAGATGAGCCTCCCCCCGGGGGCTGGCCGCCTTTGGACTACAACGGCGTCACGAATCGCTTACATAGCTCAGCTATGCCGCGCTCTTCGTTCCTTGTTTCACACCAAACTCGGCCAGTCAAAAGTAAAGGGATTAGCGAGACACTACACTAGGTGGGGTTACCTATTACAAGTTTAGCAGCTAATGTTAACGAAAACGGCAAAAAAATTGCGATATATATTCTTGTTCAAGGTAATTTTGACTATGGAACCATGGAGAATGCGCAAAAAGTAATGGATAAATTTAAGGCCAAGTTCAATGAAGAACTTGCTAAAGCAAAATAGCTACTCACTATTTTAACGCTTTATTCCTTTAATCTCCGGTGAATGTATTTTCTTGAGTACGCGGGTCCTCTTGTTGTCGGGGCGCAGCCATTGAAGGGTTCTGACGTCCCTCTGTTGACCCGCACGGAAGCCGCCCAGCGCGGCGGGGTCCCTTTTCAAATAAAAAGAATAATCTGGTGTCTACTTGGGTGTCTATCGGCCACTAAAACCGTATAACCCCGGCGGAAGTGTTTGCGGCTCAACTGGCGGGCATACCGCCCGATCCCCGCAGTCTCCGACGATAAAGCGTGTGAAGGCCTATGAAAAGTATAGGCTCAAAGACCCGTAAAGTCTGCCCTTTTGGCTCTAGTGAGAGCCGATGGTTTTCGCTACACTATGAATATATCATGACGTTGGAGGTTGATAAGTATGAGCGACCCTCCGACGCTGGAAGAGAAGTAAGTTGCACTTCCTGGTTGAACGCAGCGTAAAAGGAGACAGTGATAAAATGAAAATAATTATACTTGCGGTGTTGATGGCAGCGGGAAGCGGTAATGTTCTTATGGCGGCGGGGCTGGATGATCTCCGGTCAGCCGGTAATGCGCTTGGGATGGATGCGGCTGGGGCGCTTCAAAATGCGGATGCTTTGCCGGTGCCCGTAATGAAGGCCGTTGGTTATGCGGATACCGTGTTTTCGTTTTCCGCGACGAAGAGATGGATAAAGTCCAGCTACCGCGAGTTCACTCCGTTAGAACAGCTTGGCGTTAAGAAATCCGCTGAAGAAGAAGCGGTATCCCTCTGTATAGCTGGAGGGTATAGCGGCTGTGTTACGATCGGCTCGCAATTGGATTCCTGCAATGGTTTTGCTTGTGCCGCCACCGGAATGGCGGCCTCCCGCGCGTTTGTTCCCGGTGCAAGCGTGTTTTCCGTTAAAAAACAATGGACGATGTCCAGCTACAAAGAGTTTTCTCCTTTGGAACAGCTTGGCGTTAAAAAATCTGCAGAAGACGCGGCGGTATCCGCCTGTATAGCCCAGGGGAATAGCGGTTGTGTTGCGATTGGGTCGCAGTTGGGTTCCTGCAATGGTTTTACTTGTTCCGCCACCGGAATGGCGCAGTCTCGCATATAGGCATTCGTTGAAATACGAAAGTAGATATTTGCCTCGGTGTCGTTAACCCGGCACCGGGGCTTATGTTTGGCGAGTCAGGAGTATCTCAAAGTCAGCAGGTAGGATTTGATTTTTTTGCAGGGGTAGTAGGATTCTCCGCAGACCCCCTAAAAGCCTCCCCCTCCCCGCCTGAACCAAGGTGAGATAAGCTGAGCAGCCGTGGAGTGCGCACCTAAAACTGAACAGAATTTAAGGCAGGATTAGCCTGGTAAACCTCAATTGAGGTTTTCCGCTTTTCAGTGCTCAGGGTGCGCTTTACGCGGCATACTAGCCTGCGCTGTGCCGTATCAGAAGCTATGCTTCACGAGCGGCCACCCTCGAAAACCCGGCGCGCATTGCTCTTGGTTTTCAAGCCGATGGCAGTGCCGCCTCGGACGCTATGCGTATCAAGCGGCCGACCCGTAGAGCGGGGAATTTCGCAGAACTTCTCTGTTCACCTGATTTCCCAGCTGAAACCATTATCAACTGTTCGGGTTAAGGGATAAGGGACTGGACACGGAAAAAATGTTAGTATACACTTAAGGGACAAAGAAATTTAACTATTAAGTATTTGGTAGTCCCAGGGGGAAAAATGTGCAAAATCATGGTAAAGTTTACTTTTTTTCTGGTGTTTATCGGTTTTGTCCAGCCGGTTCAAAGTTCGGATAATATCTTCCAGTTTTTCGAAGAAGAGGCGCAAGTGACAAGCGCCTCTCGTATCCCTATGACCAGGAAAGAAGCTCCCGCCACGGTTTATGTGGTCACCAGCCAGGACATAAAGGATTCCGGAGCCCAGACCATATGGGACGCCCTGCGCGGTGTCCCCGGCGTCGATGTCGTGCAAACGCGGACCAATCAGGGAGAGATCAGCATACGCGGCCTGGATAAGCCGTTGAACAACCGCACTCTGGTCCTGGTGAACGGGAGAACGGAGCTTAACCCGTTCTTTGATTTTATCACCTGGGAATCCATTCCTTTCACCATGGATGAAATAGACCGGATCGAGGTCGTGGAAGGTCCGGCTTCGGCGATCTATGGAGCCAACGCGGTTAACGGCGTCATCAACATCATCACCAAAACTCCGGAACAATCACTGGGCGTTCGGACAAGTTTGACCGCGGGAAGCTACAATACGCATATCGCCGATTTCGACTACGGTCGAAAGCTGGATAAATGGGCCTATAGATTCGGCGGCGGCTACCGGGCCATGGATAGATTCGAAGACTCCGACAATCTCGCCTCGCGCTCCGGAAAATTCAACCTATCCACCGAATACACCCCGGATTCCGACAGGAAATTGAGCGTTTCCGGCGGTCTGACGCGCTTGAATACGGAGGTTACCAGCGGATCGGCCGGAACCTTCTTCAATAAGGGTTCCGAAAGTTTTTTTGAAACCGTATACCGGAATCGCGGGACCAAATATAGGGCGTACTGGAACCGCTATCGGACGGAGCTTAAAAATTTTACCGCGCTTAACGAAGGACGTCTTGATTCCGACATTTATTATGGAGAAATCGAGCAGTCGCTCTCCCTTCCATCCGGCAATGAGGCGCTTATTGGCGGCAGTGTCCAGCGCAATTCCTCGCGTTCGACCGTGCTTCCAAAAGCGCAGATCCAGCAGCTTTGGGCGCTGTATCTGGAGGATAAATGGGAGATATCCGACCAGTGGTCCATGCTGGCGAGCGGCCGCCTGGATGGGCATCCTTACACGCCGATAATGCTTTCTCCGCGCGCAAGCCTTATTTTTTCTCCGGTGCAGGAACAAGTATTCCGTTTATCCGCAGGCACGGCTTTCCGGAATCCGACTTTGCTTGAGAATAACATTAATACTGTTTTGGAGACTCCTTTAAATGATCCGCTGCTTCCTTTCTTTACATCCGTACAGACCACAACCTTGGGGAACAGGAATCTTAAATCGGAGCGTATAAAGACCGCCGAACTGGCGCATACCGGCCAATTCGGCTCGCTCACTACCAGATTGGCGGGGTTTTATTACAAACTCAGAAAAATCATAACGTCAAGCCCGTCACAGACCACGGGCCTGGTTCCTCCGACAATGACGA
>JBAYFS010000222.1:0-3586 GCA_041667045.1 Elusimicrobiaceae bacterium
GAGAAAAAAGACCCCGCCCTGCTGGCGAAAATGACAGCGTTCGCGCAAGAGCGCCACGCCGCGTTTGTAGACGTATGCGTCAAGCTCGAGGAAGAAATAGCCGGTTTCACCCCTGAGGAAAAAACCGAGTTCCTGTCCGAAATAGGCAGCGAATACACGGGGCTTGAAAGAATAGTGATCGAGTCCAAGAAACTCATGGGCCTGATGGAATTTTTCACCGCCGGAAGCGAAGACGAAGTGCGCGCCTGGATAATCCCCGTAAACACTCCGGCCCCGAAAGCAGCCGGCAAAATACACTCCGACATAGAGCGCGGCTTCATCCGCGCCGAAGCTTACTCTTTCGCCGACATAGACAAATATCAGGACGAAAAAATCCTCAAGGAAAAAGGGCTTATCCGTTCCGAAGGGAAGGAATATATCATTCAGGACGGAGATATCTGCTTTTTCAGGTTCAACGTCTGATGACCTGCCCCCACTTCGGAACCTGCGGCGGGTGCAGCTGCGCCGACATACCCTACGAGGAACAGCTGCGCCGGAAAACCAAAACACTCTCCGGCCTGTTCGCCTGCGCGGTCGAAACAGCGCCGTCGCCCGACATCTATTATTACCGCAATAAAATGGAATTTTCCTTTTCGCGCCAGATTGACCGCGCGAAAACCACGGAAGACGGCCCTAAATTTTTTGAAAACAGGCTGGGCATGAAAGAAAAAGGACGGTGGGACCGCGCCTTCGATCTGAACGAATGCCATATCTCCACGGCGGATATCGGCGCCCTCATTAAGGCCGTGCGGCAATGGGCCGAGACGACAGAAACCCCCTATAGCGACGTGCGCAGGCACGAAGGCGTTCTGCGCCATCTGCTGGTAAGAACCGCGAAAAACACCGGCGGACGCATGGTCGTGCTGTTTACCCGCGGCGAGAATTTCGACAAAGAAAGTTTCGCCGAAGCGGTTACGGCAGTCTGGCCGGACGCGGCGGTTTTATACGCCGTGAACAATTCCCTTTCCGATACGGCGCAGGCCGAAAAACTGACGCACCTTGCGGGTCCGGAATTCATCACCGAAAAACTGCGCATAGGCTCCGATCCCGTCAAACCCGATTTCACGCTGGATTTCAAAATCACGCCGCGGGCTTTTCTGCAGACCAACACGCGCGCCGCGCAGAAACTGTACAGCCATGTGCGCGGCCTGGTTGGCGAACGGCCCGTTTCGGCCCTATACGATTTATATGGCGGCTCGGGCGGACTGGGGTTCGCGTGCCATGACAAAGCGGAAAAAATAATTTCCGTCGAATTCGTGCCGGACGCAGTGCAGGACGGCATCGCCAACGCGCAGAACAACAAAATAGGCAATATTGAATTCGTCTGCGCGAAAACCGAAGACTGGCTGGAACAACAGGTTAACGCGCAAACAGTTTTCGACGGCAACAGCGTTTTCCTGCTGGACCCTCCGCGGGCGGGCCTGCACCCGAAAGCGCTGGAAAATCTGGTGAAAATAATGCCCGCGCGGATAATTTACGTGTCCTGCAATCCCAAGGCTCTGGACCACGACCTTAAAACGCTTTTGGGACTCTATAATCTCTCCGCCATTTCCGCCTTCGATATGTTCCCCCACACCGAGCACGTTGAAACCGTGGCTGTTCTGGACCGAAAATAAATCAGAAAAAACCCTGCAAAACATATTGTCAAAAAGGAAATTTTTGATACAATGAGTCAGAAAGGTTCCGTTCCCGAAAATTCGGGGGCGGAATTTTCTACTGAAACAGCTAAAACGCGGGAGCTAGAGAAAACACTGTGCCGATGACACTATTATTAAATCCTATTATTGTCACCATGGACGGAAAACGCCGGGTTCTGCGCGGCAAATCCATTCTTGTGAACAAGGAAAAAATTGCCGCCATAGCGGACGAGAGCGAACTGAGAAAAAAATACGATCTGCGCAAGTGTCCCGTTATCGACTGCTCGGGTAAAATAGCGCTGCCCGGCTTTATAAACTCGCACACGCATGCCGCGATGTCGCTTTTCAAAGGTATCGGACACCATAACTGGGACCATATTTACAAACTGATGTTCCCCGTGGAACGGAAACTCACCCCGCAGGATGTTTATCTGCTCGCGCGGCTGGGCGTTCTGGAAATGCTTAAGGGCGGAACAACCTGTTTCGCCGACCACTATTATTTCATAAGCGACGTGGCCAAAGCCGCCAAAGAGTTCGGCCTGCGCGGGGTTCTGGGCCACACTCTAATGGATATCAAGGGCCCGCACAAAGGCCCAAAAGAGTTCGCCAAAGCGCTTAAATTCAACGAGGAATTTTCTTCGGACCCGCTGATAACACCCTGCATGGCTCCCCACGCGACCGAAACCATCACGCCGGAATACTTAACGAAGATTATCGCAACGGCGAAACGCCATAACCTGCTTATCCACATGCATGTGGCGCAGACAAAATCCGAATACGACTATATCGGCAAAACCTTTTCCAAAACACCGGTAGAATATCTGCGGGACATGGGCGCTTTCGACTGCCGTTTCATGGGCGCGCACTGCATTTATCTGAGCAAGTCCGACACGAAGATTATGGCTAAGCATAACGCCAGCGTGACCTTTACGCCTTCGTCCGAAATAGTGTTCGAAAAACTTCCCCCCATTCAGAAAATGACGGACTCCGGCGTCAATATCGCCCTCGGCACCGACTGCGTGGGCACTTCCGACCTGATGAGCCCCCTGCACGAAATGAAAAAAGCCTTTTACGCCTTGGTGCAGGAATATGGCCCGCAATGCGGGCTGGAACCCGTGCGCATGCTGGAAATGTTCACCATAAACGCGGCCAACGCGCTCGGCCTGGGCGACAGAATAGGCTCGCTGGAAACAGGGAAACTGGCGGATATCGTGCTGCTGGATTCAGAGGTCAGCGAGTTTAATCCCATCTATGACGTGATCACAAACGTCGTTTTATGCTCGCTGGAATCGCATATCAGCGCGGTTATGGTAAACGGAAACGTGGTTTTTAAAAACCACGCGCCCGTTTTTGCGGACGAGAAAGAAGTGATTCTTTCCGCGCACAAGCGCAGCGCCGCCATAATAAGCACTATTCCGGCATTCAAAAAACTGGCCTAATCTGCATTAAAACCCCGAATCCCGGACTGAAAACCGGGATTCTTTCCGTTTGGTATGTGAAAAGCTATAATGTTTACATATTAATACAGGTGCCAAATGAACTCAACCTCCGCCAAACACGATTTATCATTCATCGAAAAACTGAATCCCCAGCAGCGGGAAGCCGTGGAGGCGCCGAACGGCCCCACTCTTATCATAGCGGGCGCGGGCACCGGAAAAACGCGCACCATCACCTGCCGCATAGCCAAACTGATCGCGGACGGGGTGCCGCCGTCCCGCATTCTGGCGGTGACTTTCACCAATAAAGCGGCCGGGGAAATGCGCGAGCGCGTTGAGAAACTGGTGCCGGGCTTCGGCTCGAAAGTATGGATTTACACGTTCCATTCGTTCGGCGCCAGAATGCTGCGCCAGCACTCGGAACGCCTCAACATCGCCCGCGATTTCACTATTTACGACGATTCGGACCAGAAA
>JBAYFS010000223.1:0-3456 GCA_041667045.1 Elusimicrobiaceae bacterium
AAGATATGTTTGCGGAACTTCCTCGTAGAGCTGGCCCGGGGGTGAATAGTCTTTTGAATCGGGTGATTCGCTGTCAACTAAAAAAAACACCCTGCCGTCGGCTTTGCGGGCGGAAAGGTAGATAAAGCGGCATTGCGGAGTCGCCGAGCGTACTCCCGCGAGCTGCGCCTTGAGCTGCTGGTACTCTGGTTTTTCAAGATCCGTTTCGTTTCCCGAAAGGGACCGGATGTTGTCTAGATCCAGCGCACCCGCTAAAACCTGGGTTTTCTGCAGCAGTTCAGCGCGCCGTTCGCTGTCGGCCCGGTATACGGTCCATCGCGCGAAGAATATCCCCAAAAGGACGGTTGCCGCTATTCCTACGCCTGTCAGCAAGCCGCGGGTTTTGTTAAAATTCATCGCACGTTTAACGTTCATCAGGCATAACCTCACCGGAGCATAAATCCGCGTTTTGTCCGGACAACGCGCGGAGCAGTGCGCGTTGACTGTTATCTTGCTCGGCAACGCATATGAAAATATTAGCAAATAATCGCAGGGCTATCGCGCAGACGGCGGAGCGGTTTGTGCCGGATGCGGCTTTTTAATTTGGTAATATCTATGCTATGGTCAAATTTACATGCTTTATCTTGTGCGGACTGATGATGGTTCTTTCTGCCGGGTGCACTCCAAGTGTTAAAAAAGTGCGCGCGGTTGTGGACGGATTTCAGAAAAGGCGCATAGCCGTTATGCCTTTTAAGGATCTGCCGACTGATCCCAATTCAGGCGAAGCCGCCCAGGCCCGCATATGCCAGAAACTTGCCGAAGTGGGGTTTATCATGGTCAACCGCGCGGATTTGGATAAGATCCTTACCGAACAGCGGGTCCAGTCGAGCGGCGTTGTGGATCCCGCTCAGGCCACCCAGCTGGGCAAGCTTTCCGGCGCGGATACCGTTATGACGGGCGTTGTCGGAGAAGCCGGCACGCGTTATGTCACCCGCCCTGCGGTTTACGGGACGCAATACCAAACTTATGTCGCTTCGGACGGCACCCTGGTTCAGCAGCCCATCCAGGTGCTTGTCACTCCGGCCTATTCCGGCTATGAGGCCCGCTATTCAATATCAATCCAGTTCACCTATCTGGACACGGGCGAAATAGTGTGGTCGGATTCCGAGTCCAGCGTGGTGGAAAACGGCACGGTGGACGACGCCGCCCGCGACGCTGTTGATAAAATAATCAGCCGGCTGTTTAAAGACATCGTCAAATCCAAAAAAATGTGACGCTTCCTGCCGCGCGGAATCACATGGACGACTCCTGCGGCAGCTGATTGTCCCGGAAGCGGCCGCGATTTGGGCCGGGCGGATGATTCCGCCCGGTTTTTCACTTATAAATAGTTTGAATACTATGCCCTATAAAATTCTATAATGTATGAGCAATATTTTAAGAGAGCGATATGAATAACATAAATTTATCATCCTATTCCACCATAGTAAAATTCGGCACTTCAGGCTGGCGCGCCCCGATAGGCGACGGGTTCACGGCCTTCAATTTGCAGCGGCTTACCCAGGCTCTGCTGTCCCATATAATGGAAAATCCCGACTACGGGTTCCATGGCGACCAGTATCGCAGGTTTCTCAAAGAAAAAGGTTTGAAGCATAAAAAACCGCTTGTTATCGTGGGCTATGACACGCGATATATGTCCGAGCAGTTCGCGCAGATTGTGGCGGATGTCCTGTCCGCTAACGCGGTGTCGGTAAAATTGGCCATGCATCCGGCCCCGACCCCGGTTGTGGCTTATAACGTGGTGAAATACGGAGCGGTGGGCGGAGTGACCATAACCGCCAGCGAGGGGCGCCATTACCTCAACGGTTTCAAATGGACCCCGTTCTGGGGCGGGCCCGCAATCCCGGAAGTTACCGAAGATATCGAAAAACGCCTGCACGGCACCATAACCGCGGTTAACAAGGGCGGTTTGCGCGATTTCACGCTCAGCAGTCCGCTTGTGGAGAAAGTGGATATCCGCGACGGCTATTTCGAGCAGATACTTTCGCTGGTGGACGTGAAGAAAATCAAGGCTTCCAAACTTAAAATCGCGGTTGACCCCCTTTACGGTTCCACTATCCCCTATTTAAGGCCCCTGATGGAACAGCTGGGCCTGGAAACCGAAGGCATCCATGAACACCGTGACGTTTTGTTCGGCGGCAAACCGCCCTATACCGGCCCGGATTCGCTGGCGGAGCTTTCCCAGTTCGTGAAAAAGCGCAAGCTGGATCTGGGCATCGCGTGCGATTGCGACGGCGACCGTTTCGGCATCATAGACTCCGACGGAACCTGGATCTCTCCCAACCACGTGCTGGCTCTTGTGCTTGACCATCTGGCGCGCAACCGCGGGATGAGAGGGCGCGTCTGCAGAAGCGTTGTCACCTCGCATTTTGTTGACGCCGTGGCAAAAAGCTACGGGCTGGAAGTGCGCGAAACACCCGTCGGCTTCAAATTTATCGGCGAGCTTATGCGCACCGGCAATTATATTCTGGGCGGCGAGGAGTCGGGCGGCCTGTCCATTCTTGGGCATGTGCCGGAGAAGGACGGCATTCTGGCCTGCCTGCTCATCATCGAAATGCTCGCTTATGACAAAAAACCGCTTAAAAAAATACGGCAGGAACTGCAGGACCGGTTCGGCAATTTCTGCAGCGTGAAAACCAACGCCCCGATAATGGACGAGCTGGAGCAGCTTATCGAGCGGCTCAATCTGAAACCGCCGTTATCTTTGGCCGGTTTTTCGGTGTGGAGAATTGACCAGACCGACGGGTTCAAATTTATCCTGCGCGACGGGTCCTGGCTGGGCCTGCGGCCTTCCGGCACGGAGCCGATGGTGCGTATTTACGCCGAGGCGACAAGCCCCGCTAAACTGGAGCAGCTGATCCAGTCGGGCAAAGACATTATCAAGGGAAAATTTTAAATGAAAACGAAAATCGTCAGGGTTCTCGCCCGCGAGATTCTTGATTCGCGCGGATTTCCAACTGTTGAAACCGACGTTTTTCTGGCCGACGGCTCAAGGGGCCGCGCGGCGGTTCCGAGCGGCGCGTCAACCGGCAGCCATGAAGCGCTTGAACTCAGGGACGGCGGCCCGCTTTACATGGGCAAGGGCGTTAAGAAGGCGGTGCAGAACGTCGGTGCGCTGGAAACGGAAATCCAGGGCATGGACGCCCTGAATATCCGCGCCATTGACGAAGCCATGATTGCGTTCGACGGCACCGAAAATAAAAGCCGGCTGGGCGCCAACGCGCTGCTGGGCGTTTCCATGGCCGCGCTCCGCGCGGGCGCGGAAAGCCGGAAAGTTCCTCTTTACGAGCATATCCGCAAAGTTTACGGCCTTAAGGAAACGGAGTATATTATTCCGGCTCCCATGCTCAATATAGTCAACGGCGGCAGGCACGCGGATTCCGGGCTAGACGTGCAGGAGTTTATGATCGTGCCGACCGG
>JBAYFS010000224.1:0-3456 GCA_041667045.1 Elusimicrobiaceae bacterium
ACAAATGGCCCATTTATATGGGCAAGTTTGAAGGCATGATTATCGAAATGCAGGACAAAGCTTACAAATCGGTGCCGATACTCAGACAATTTGGCGATTGGAAGACTTTGGCCGCAAAGGCTGTCGGCATGATGGGCAGCGCGCCGGCTTTTATCATCGGGCTTGTTCCGAAGCTGGCTATGCTTATCCTGGTTCCTTTCATCTCGTTTTTCTTCATGCTGGAAGGCCGCGCGATGATTGACATGCTTATCAATCTCATTCCGTCTAAATATGTGGAGATAGTCCAGCACGTTATCTGCGAGGTGGACGAATCGCTCGGCAATTACCTGCGCGGCATACTCATAGAAGCCACCATTCTTTTCGTAATGGCCCTGCTGGGCCTGGTAAGCCTTGAAATAAATTACGCCGTGCCTATCGCGGTGATTGTGGGCCTCAGCTCGCTGGTGCCGTATATCGGCCCGCTGGTGGGCGGCCTGATAAGCGCGATCGCGGCGTTTTTGCAGTACAATTCGCTTGCGATGGTGCTTAACGTGGTTATCTTTTTCGTCAGCCTTCGGTTTATTGACGACTGGGTTTTGCAGCCCATGATACTCAAGCACGCCATGCAGGTTCATCCTGTCGTGATAATTTTCGCTATTATGGCCGGCGCAGAACTGTTCGGTATCTGGGGAATTATTTTCGCCATGCCGGTTACCTGCATCATTAAGGTAGTGATAAGCGTTGCGCTCGAGCTGCAGCGCACCGAATTCGCGTGGAAACCCAAACCGGAACCGACCCGCATAAGCATTCCGTACACCTAAGCTGACCCGCAGGGGGATTATGAAGAAAGCAACAATCGGCCTTTTGCTGTCTCTTTTTTGCATTTCGGCGTTCGCCGGAGGAACCCTTGAAAAGCGGAAGGGCAAACTTTCAATCCGAATCAATCCGGACACGCAGGCGCTCTACGCCATTTTAAACCTCACCGGCTCCGCGGACGAATTGCGCGGGCAGAGCAACGTCCCTCCTTCCTATGCCGCCGCGGTGAAAACATTCGGGAAATACAGCGGGCATCCCGCCGTGAAAGAACTGGACGCGGGCGGACGGCTTGATTATTACTCGACGGCGTTCACTCTCGGGATTTTTAACGATTATCCGTTGTATTTTTCCAACCTGCCGGGCGGGAAATGCGTGGCGGATTATGACGAAACTTTCCTTAACAGGATAAAAATTCCGGGCCTTGAACGGAGCGGGACAGTAAAATTCCTCGACGCTTACTGGGAAACCGTGCAAGATTTTTTCACCGTATCAGGTTTCGCGGATTATCTGAACGCCAATTCCGCCGCGTACGCTTCCTATGTGAACGAGATTTATGACAGCCTGCCCGATTTTGACGCGGTCTCGCTTTTAGAGGATTATTACGGCAACCGAGATTACGCCGAGTTCGTGCTTGTGCCGTCTGACTTGTCCCTGCCGCTGCGCAGCAATTACGCCGCGACCATAAAATATCCAGAAGGCAAAACCTCCGTGTTCGCATTTCTTTGTCTTGGCTTGGATAAAAATTCAGGAACATACACTTTCCGCAACAAAGAAAAAATAGAGCGCATGATTTTCCGGGAATTCGGGCGCGCGTTCAGCGTTCCCGTAATCAACGCGCATGGCGCGGATTTTCAGAAATACGAGTTCCTTATGGACGCGTTTTCCGGGCAGCTGGAAACCCGCGCCTATGACGGCTGGGACACCGTGATGGAAGAACTTTTAAACCGGGCCGTGCAGGCCCGCCTTATTCGCAAAGTGAAAGGCGAAGCCGCCGCGCGGCAGTTTCTTAAAATGCAGAAGGAAGTCCGCCATTTCGTTTTCATTGAAGATTTTTATAACCGGCTTGAGGAGTATGAAAACAACCGCGCTAAATATAAGACCCTGGGTGAATTCTATCCGGTGCTTGCCGCTTCCCTGGCTAACTGGGGCGCGGTGCCGGCTGAAAAACCAAGCCCGCTGGGTTTGTGGTGGTTTAAGGAAGTGAAAGGCGGCGTGAAAATCACCGGTGTTGCCCGCGCGCGTTCCGGCTATCGTTCAGGCATCCGCCAGGGCGATATAATAACCGCCATAAACGGGGAGCCGGTCACCGGCGCGGAAGCTTACAGGAAATTTAACAGGTCGTTCAATCAGCTGAACTTCGGCGAATTCATGACTTTTTCCGTGCTGCGCAATGGCGGTAAAGAGGATATCCGTGTTACGCGCGGTATGGAAACCGTAAGACAGCTTGTTCCACTTGGAACGGATTATAAAAACGTGCCCAGCCGGCGGCTGAAAGGACTGGGCGTTATATTGTCCGAAGAGGGGAAAGAAGGCGTGCGGTTAGCCAGCCTTGCCGACGACCAAAGCGCCTATCTGGGCGGTTTGCGGGACGGCGATGTCGTCACCGCCATAAACGGGTCATCCGTATCAACCGACGCGCAACTGCTGAAATTCTGCGATGATTGGGCTTTCCTGCCGGAAAGCGGGGAATACATTTTTTCTATAACCAGAAACGGAACTCCGCAAACCGTAGCCGTGAACAAAAAGTATTGGGAAGATTTCGTAGAAACCGTCAAAAAATAAAGCCGCGAAAAATTCCGCGCGAGTTCCCGGCGGGGGTTACGCCGCTCTATCCCGCCGCCAGACGCTTTATATGCGGCACCATCGCGCGCACGGCGTTAAAGCGGTGGCTAAGCCCGTTTTTTTCTTCCGCGCTTAACTGGGCCAGCGTGCTACCGGAATTTACGGGTGTGAAAAGCGGGTCGTAGCCGAAGCCGTTTGTTCCGCGTTCCGAAGCGATAATAAAGCCTTCCAGTTTTCCTTCTTCCTTGATGACGGTTTTTCCGTCCGGCGAAACCAGCGCCATGACGCAGCGGAACCGCGCTGTGCGCTTATCCGCCGCGACGTCGGACAGTTTCTCCAGAAGTTTTTTATTGTTCGCGGCGTAGTCGCGCTCTGTTCCCGCGTAGCGCGCGCTCAGCACGCCCGGCTCGCCGTTTAAGGCGTCAACTTCAAGGCCGGTGTCGTCGGCCAGCGTCCAGCGTCCGCTTACCACAGCCGCGCCGCGCGCTTTTATGACCGCGTTTTCGTCGAGCGTGGCTCCGTTTTCCTCCGGCATGACGAGGTCCGGGAAATCCCTGAGCGTGAGGTATTTGATTCCCAGGTCCGGGATTATGGCTTCCAGCTCTTCTGCTTTATGCGGATTGGCGGTGGCGATAAGCAATTCTTTCATAATTCTCCCTAAAAAACAGGCGCGCGGATTAGCGCGCGCCTGAATATGTTGTGCGTAAGTCTTTCTATACCGCGGACAGGTCCGCGATCGCCGCCGAAACCTGATCGCTTTTGTGCTTCGCCTCGGCAAGGCGCAGCTCGATGCTTTTCACTTCCGCCGGGGGCGCTTTCTGGGTGAACACGGGATTTGAGAGCCGGCCCGAGCAGATTTCAACTTCCTTGCCCAGTTTC
>JBAYFS010000225.1:0-3455 GCA_041667045.1 Elusimicrobiaceae bacterium
AACAGTATCATGCTTTTCTGGGCAAAGGACCGGGCGACGAGGAAAAAATTTTCAGGGAATTCATATCTTTCGTGGGCGATCCGGAAAAAGCGGAACTGTTCCACTGGACCAGCTATGAAGCCCATCATATGAAAAAACTGGCCGGCGAATACCCCGCCATAGCCTCCGGCCTGCGCGGACTGGTGTCAGCCTGCACCGATTTAATGGAACGGATAAAGAAGGCCTTTTACCTGCCCGCGCCGGGCTTTTCGCTCAAATCTGTGGCGCCGGTTTTCGGCTATGAGTGGCGACAGGACGACTGCGGAGCCATGGAATCCATGGTCTATTACTGGGACTGGCTCAAAGGCAACGAAGAAGCCATTAAAAAAGTCCTTATATACAACGAGGACGACTGCGTCTCCATGCATGTGGTGGACCAGGCGCTTGAAAAAATTGATCCCGCCATTGTCACCTGGCCGGCTATTCCGCCGAAACCGGAACTCCCTACGCAATGACCGAAAGAACCGTTCTTATAAAATGCCTCAAAACCTGCGGTGCGATACTTTCAAAGCACTACCGAAAAGTGGACTATACCCTTAAAGGGAAAGGCAACCTTGTTACAAAAGCGGACATGGAATCGGAAACCGCGGCGGCGCGGATAATCAGAACCGCCTTTCCGGACCACGATATTTTAGCCGAGGAAAACCATACAAAGCTGACCGCTTCCAAAAATCTCTGGATAATGGACCCGCTGGACGGAACCACCAATTACGCGCATGGCTATCTGGCGTTTTGCGTGTCCATCGCGCTGTTAAAAAACGGAAAACCGGCGCTGGGCGGAATTTTCGACCCCTTCCGCAATGAACTTTTTCTGGCTGAAAAAGGCAAAGGCGCGACGCTGAACGGAAAAAAGATACACGTCAGCAAAACCGCCCGCCTGAAGGATTCTCTTGTCTGCACGGGATTCCCGTACGACCGGCATTTGAGACCTGAATTTTATTGCGGCTTTATTGCCGAGTTCCTTAAAATCTGCCACGATGTCCGCCGCAGCGGCTCCGCCGCTTTGGATATGGCGTGGCTGTCCGCCGGACGGATAGACGGCTACTGGGAATTCAACCTGAAACCCTGGGACGTGGCCGCCGGAAAACTTATACTCGAAGAAGCGGGAGGGAAAGTCACGGATTTTTCCGGAAACTCCTGGAAAAGCTACCCGCAGTACGGCGCCGAGAACCTGGCGACAAACGGGAAAATCCACCGCGAGATGCTCCATATTATTAAAACCAGAATCCGTTAAAAATACCGCCGGGCCGAAACGCGCGGCGTTCCGGCAAAACCACCAAAAAGTGGAAATCAGAGAAAAAATAAAAGCGCCGGATGCCAAAAGATGTGCCTGATTGCAACGCCATTGCCATGCTCCCGCCCGACGGGCAGGCGAACCACATTTAAATGGTTTGCAATTTGCTCCGCGTTTATGCTATACTATTTTTGTAGGATGGCGACCGAGTTAATCGGCGCTAATTTAAAAAGTAGTTAAGAGAAATAAGACAAATGACAAATGGAAAAGTGAAGTGGTTTAACGACCAGAAAGGTTATGGATTCATTACCCCGTCCGACGGCGGTAAGGATCTCTTTGTGCATCACCAGGATATCCTGGGCGACGGCTTCAAAACCCTCGCAGAAGGACAGGAAGTGGAGTTCGAAACTGCCCAGTCCGAAAAAGGCCCCAAGGCCACCAACGTGCGCAAAGTCTAATAAACTTTTGCAGCATTTGAAAAAGCCCGCTAACAGCGGGCTTTTTTATTTAATAGCGAAAACTTTCTGCCGCTGCCAAACGCGTGCTAGCCCTCAAAAAAGATGTACATTCCCTGCCCGCTAATTCGGTATAATAAAATAGCAGTCAACTAAAGCATAACAAGGGGTATGAAATGAAAAAAATAATGACAATGCTGGCCGTATTAATCGCGCTGCCAGCTTTCAGCCACGCGGCGGATATGACCGGAAAATTCGGACTGGGACTGAGAAACGACCAGTTCAGCGCAAGATACTTCGTAAATAATAGTTTTGCGACGGAACTCGGCACGGCTTTTTCCTATGTCGACACGGATAATCTGGGCATCACGCGCGATTACAACGTGCTGGCCAGCATATTTTATGTGCGCGAAATACACGAAGATATTCTTCTGGAAGCCGGCATCACCGCGACTTACTTGAAAGGAACCTACAACAACAACAAGTTTAACGAATATGTGCTCAGTCCGTTCATAGGCATGGAAACGATCATAAAAGGGCATTTCGGTCTTGACTTCAAAGTCATCCCGTTCAGCTTTGATCACTATGACTGCACAGGACTCACAACCAAAGGCTATTTCAGCATGCACGGAAGCCTCGGCGCGCATTACTATTTCTAAGCGAAGCGACGATTACGCAGGAAAAAAAAGCGTCCGGAGAATTCCGGACGCTTTTTTATTTGCGCTAAAATATAGCCGAGCGGATTAAAATTCGAACTTCAAATTGAAGCGGTTAGTGGAACCCAGATCGCCCATGGGAACCCAGGCGTAATCCAGCGTGAAACCGAAAACAGTCAGTCCGCCGCCCGCGCTCCAGCCGCCGAGACCGTCCAGTTCGCTCATGCGTTTCATGTTATAACCGGCGCGCACCGCGGCGTCAAGGTCCGTCTGCCGGCCTTCAAACGGCTTCCATTCAATACCCACGGCGATATACGGACTGTAATCAACAGGCAGCTTGCCGTCAACGTAGCCGTAAAACCCGTCTTTGGCGTCAATTAAAAACCCCATGCCGGCTTCGAAAGGCAAGGGCTCTTTTTCACTGCCGATTCCTATAGGCAGGCCGAAATTGCGGACGGTGAACGCAAAATCCTTTACATAGCCGCTTTTATCGCAGCAGTTGCGAAAAATAATTCCCGCGTCCATAGCTGCGGTGGAGCCGGACTGGTTTTCAATTTTGGAATGGATGTATTTAAATGTCACGCCCCAGTCAAACCCGCGGAAAGAACTCGCCCACGACAGACCCGCCACCATGTCATACGCGCCAAACGAGCCGGTATAAGTCCCCTTTGTGTCAAAACCGTCCAGATCGTTTTGCGAAGCGTAAACCAGGCTGACCGCGCCGACACCTGCAGTAAACGGCCTGGAAAAAGAAAGCGAACTGCGCCCGTAAGACTCGAACATGCTGTCATAGCCGAAACTGGCCGCAGATTTTTTTTTCAACTCCTCAACTTCAATAATTCTCTGTCCGCCGGGGCCTTCATAAACGGTGGAGGTTGTTTTTTTCAGGCCCACCAGTCCGGCGGGATTGTAAAACGCGCAGTAAGGCCCGGCATAGGCCGAACCGGCCATGCCCATGGACGCGAAAACCGCGCCGGCGGGATCTTTTATAAAGGAAACCGCGGTTGTGCCGGCGGCGTCTTTGGAAAAAACTTTTTCAGGAAAAATACCCGCGCGGGCAAGGGGGGAAAC
>JBAYFS010000226.1:0-3445 GCA_041667045.1 Elusimicrobiaceae bacterium
CAGATGTATTTATCCAGGCCCAGTAAAAAATAGAAAAAATTCCGCGTTAGCGATTGTTGAAATTCTGATTCTCTTAACCGGAGCGTTTTGCCGCAAGGGCTGAGCGGATGCCGTGTTAAATTAGGGTTTAGTCCCGATTATTGCCGGTTGGAAAAAGCGTTCTTTTAACGTTCGCACGTTGTCAAAGCCCGCTTCGCGCATTAATTCTTCAATCCGTTTCGTCTTTATGCAATAGTAGCGTGATCGTAGCGCGACGGTTTCATGGGAATTGCCGCCGGTATCTTTTACGATGTAGGTGTCCATGTCGTAAAAATCGCCGTCAAAACGCCACAAATCAAACAGCACTACCCTGCCGCCGGGGATGTTATGCACCGTGCGGGGATTTAAGCGGAACTGTTGTTTTTCTGGATTTACGTTTTCATAATCCCGTACGGTAATAATGCAACCTCCGCCCGGTTTAAGTACTGCGTAAAATTCGCTGAACGCGTTTAAAATATCGGCGTCGGATAACAAATGCGGAATTGAATTGTCGGCGGAAAGCACAACGTCAAAACGTTCTTTGTGTTTTTTAGAAACCTCGCGCATGTCCGCTTGCGAAAAATTGATGCTCAGACCGCGCTTGGCGGCCTCTTCTTTTGCTATGGCAAGTTCCGCGTTCGATATATCGGACGCCGAAACCGCATAGCCTATCCCGGCAAGCCCGACAGCTTGCGTTCCTATCCCGCAAGACACATCCAGCAGGGTTTGCTTTTGTCCAAAAAATTCTTTTATAATGGAATCAAGTAATTCCGCATGGCGGGAAATGCTTTCGTTCCAGTATCGGTGCATATACTTGTAAAAAGGCGCGAGCCGGTTATAGTAATCAACTGTCATTTAAGCCAAATATTGCTTTTTTATTGTGATGCCCACATACGTGACGCCAATCACCGAAAGCCCCGCCAGGACGAGCGCAAGAGGCCAGCCCAAACCTTTTGAAAAGTATTCCATGGTGATTTTTACGATATAGGCCATAAGGAATAGCGTTCCCCATATAAGAAAGGACTTGATCTTCATGTGGACGCTGAGCAACAGTGTCACAAAGATGAAAAGCGGATAAACCTGTTCCCAAAATATATTCTGGTGCGGAGTCCAGCCGCCAAGCGCTAACGTCGAACCGAGGCAGCCGAAAATACCAAAACCATTGAGGAAACCGGAAAGCGGGGCGCGTTCACTGGTTGAAAAGGCATGCCCCAGCGCCAGATATGAGAGGCCCGCGGCAAGAACCTGGTATTTGTGCAGGGTGCCGATGTTGTCAAAATACGGGTTGCCTTCGTACATAAAGCCCGTGACGGCGAAGAAAAACCATGTTCCAAAGACAGTGCAGAAAACCAGAAATATGTTTTTGCGGAAAACCGCGTATGAGGCCAGGTGCATGCACAAAAGTATTCCGGAACTTAACGTGTTCACGCCATAACCGTTCATATCAAAACCGGCATGTTCGAACACGACATAAAGACCCATCGGGAGAACAAGCGCAGAGATAAGATGAAAAGCGGAACCGACGGTTTCCGTCCGTTTGTCCCTGCCGAATAGAACCCCTGTGATATACGCGGCGACACCCCCGCCAAGAGTCGCCAGCATCCGCGATCCGAACCCGAGCGTCGACCAGTTTTGGTAAATCAATATTGCGATTCCCAAAAATACTATCATGCCGCCGATGTAGTATAAAATTTCCTCGATGCCGATTTTGTTTGCTGAAGCGGCCTCAGTCTTGATTCCGCTGCCCGAATCATACGCCGAAACCAGCTCCGCTCTTGTGATTGTCTTCTGTTCGGCGAGCGTTTTTATGTATTCAAGGATTTCTTCTTTCGTTTCCATATTATTCTATCCATCCGAGGAAATAGGGATTATTGCGCCGGGTGTTGCTTGAATTTAGCTGAAGATTCAATTTTCTGCTTACGTTATGCCCTTTTAAATACCGGTCGCGGTAATCTCCGTGCGGCCCTCCAAAAAGCGGGAAGAAACCGTAGTCCCTGCTTCCGCAGACAAATTCAAAACCGTCAGGAGATATAATGTTGGAATCCAGATTCAGGTTTTTTGCTTCCTCAAAAGAAATTTCCCTTGCTTCATTTTTCGCCACGTCATAGATATACAATTTCGTATCCATCGGCACCGGGAGCTGGTCGGTGTTTTCGTGCTGTCTTATCGGGGTTTCTATCAATGTGTTGCTTCGGACGGCATATTGCTGCCCGTTGCTATAGTAATAGGAGTCGGAGGAATCGTTTCCGCTTGCATACAGAAAATTAACATGAGGCTTCGTAAAAAGGCCCGGCAGATATATGCTGCCCGCCACCAGCAGAATCATTACGATCGGAATAGCTAAGCCGATTACTAAACTTATGTTTCTTTTGATTACTTCCATACGCCAACAGTATCATATTTTGCAAAACTGTAACAATTTGGGCTGTTCCGCTGGCGCTAGAAACAAGCAGGTTCTGCCCGTGTGAAAAAAATTTGTGTATACTGTTAATTATTCTCGGCAATAGGAGGAGCAAATGCTCGGTACAACAGGTCAGGTTGGCGTATCAGGTTTTTGGGTATTGGCGAATGTGAGTTACGCCGGAATGCGGGCGCAGTTTAATCCCAACACCGGCGGATGGCGCGTGCTGGCGTTTATTCTGGGGTTTCCCGGAACACTTTTAACGTTTTTTTGTGTCGCGGCAGGCAAGGAAAGAGCTTACGGAGTAGACCTTCCCAAAAAGCCTCAGTAATATCCGACCTTGCTGGCCGAACCGGCAGCCGCATGAGAATGCGGCCGGGTGGGATTCCTAGATTTAATAGTATTAAATTTGCGCGTTCCTGTAGAAACGCGCGGTGCAGAGCGGCCGCAGGATACTTTACTGCTTCAATCCCGCGCTCCGGGCCGAAGGCAAAAACTCGCTTAAGATAGACAGCGGCGCGCCTGCGATCAGCGTTGAGGACTTCATGTGTGGCGAAAACCGGTTCAGAAGCCTTAAAGCGTCCAATCCCGAAATGGCGGATAAACTGCTCAACGGGCGGAATCGGAATACAAGTGGCGGCTTAGTGTGTACCAGCAGCTCGCCGCGATGAACTGCGACGTGACCCAGCCGGAAAAAGAGAAAACGGCGGTTTAACAGGCAGGAAATAATATAGAGACAGGCCGGGGATTAACCCGGCCTGTTTTTTAAATTCCGCTCTCAAAAATCCGGTGTATGAGCAGGGAGAGTTTTACTTTTTAGACAAGCAAGCAATCATTCTCCTGTTCAGTTTTTGGCTTATCTGCGGGTGGTGTGTGAAGATATAATCTTCCTCGGCTGTCGCCAGCCAATTAACATTCGCGTCAATTTCGGCGGCGGAAACGGAGAGAATCTGGTATAGAAGTTTCGCAAGAGCCTGTGGCTGAACCGGATTAACAAGAGCCTTCATTCTATTCTGCCACAGCCAG
>JBAYFS010000227.1:0-3439 GCA_041667045.1 Elusimicrobiaceae bacterium
CCAGCGCGGATGATAAGGAATCCGAGATTAATGATAAAATAGAAGCTGACACGGCTGCGGCGCTCGCGGTTTCCGCGCTGCTGACCGTCGGCGTATCAATTTTCGCCGGACCGTTATATGAAACGGTAGCCGGTTTGGGGAGATAATATGAGAAACACATTGTCATTGATAGCAAAAATTTTGGCCGCGGCAGTCTGGCTGGCGGCGTCTGCGGCAACCGTCTACTTCATTTTCTGGGTCGCCGGCAAAGGCGCGGACAAAGAGTCGCTTTGGGGCTGGTATGTAACCGGCACTTTTTTCTGGGCCGGAATCTCGCTGGTCTGCTTTAACATACTGACCATGCGCAAAGAGGAAAACCCGCTTGTCCCCGGAACCGCGGAACCGGAATTCGAACAGGAAACTGAACCGGGAAGCCCGCAGCAGCCCGGACAGACTCCGCCTCCGCCGCCCGCCCCGCCGCAAGGTTTATAAATGCTGCTGATATCCGGCGGCAAAACGGTAACAGAAAGCGGAATTTTCACCGCCGATATTTTCGTGGACGGCGGGAAAATAACCGAAGTGCTCCCTCATAAAAAACGCGCGTGGGACGGCGACTTCGCCGACGCGCGCGGCAAACTGATCCTGCCGGGCGTAATTGACCCGCATGTGCATTTCAAACTGCCAGTGGGCAATATCGTAACCGCCGACGATTTTGAGTCCGGCACACGCGCCGCCATAGCCTCCGGCGTGACTACCGTAATAGATTACACCACCCAGCCGCCGGGAATTCCGCTCGACCAAGCCGTTTTAAAACGCCGCGCCGAAGCGGACGGAAATGTTTACTGCGACTATTCCCTGCACTGCGTAATCCCTTCCTGGAAAAGTCTGGCGGACCCCGCGCGGCAAATGCGCGAACTGGCGAGCGGCGGCGTTCCGTCTTTTAAGCTGTTCATGATTTACGAGGACCGGGGCATGCAGTCCGACGACGGAGACCTTTTCGCCGCCCTGTCCGAAAGCGCGGCATGCGGCTCCTTAATCTGCGTGCACGCGGAATCGGAACGGATTTTGAAATATTTTTTAAGTTTATATAAAAACCGCCCGGACCTGGGCGCCATGGCGCACGCGCTGGCGCGCCCGGCGTTCACCGAGTGGGAAGCGGTGCAGCGCGGACTGACCTGGGCAGAAGTGACGGGCGGAAATATTTATTTCGTTCACCTGTCCGCCGGCAAATCCGCAGAAAAAATTGCACTGGCCCGCAAAGCAGGCGTGCGCGCGCTGGGCGAAACGTGCCCGCAATATCTCACGCTGGACGATTCCGTTTTCGCCCGCCCCGACGGACACCTGTTCGCCACCTGCCCGCAGATAAAAAAACGGGAAGACTCGGACTGTTTGTGGGCCGCGCTGAAAAAGGGCGCGGTGTCCGTAATCGCCACGGACTCCTGCACATTTAACAAAACGCAGAAGGACATGTGGCACGGCGACATAACAAAAATTCCGTTCGGCATGCCGGGCGTGGAAACCTCGCTCGCGCTTATGTACACGCGCGGAGTGCTGGAAAAGAAAATATCGCTCCGCCGCCTAACCGAGCTGATGAGTTTAAACCCAGCCAAAGCTATGGGTCTTTATCCCCGCAAGGGAACCATAAAAGCCGGCTCGGACGCTGATCTGTTAATCGTAGATCCAGGCGAAGAACGCCGGGTGGACCACGCGCAGATGCAGACGCGCTGCGACTGGAATCCCTACGACGGACAGGTCCTTCGCGGCTTTCCAGAAAAAGTTTTCCTGCGCGGGAAACTGGCGGCCAGAAACGGCGCCCCGCTCGACGGGCCGGGAGGGCAGTTTCTGCCCCGCTCGCGACCAGATCTTTCCATCTCCTGAAAAAACAAAAACCCCCTGCAAAAGCAGGGGGTTTTTATTCGAATGCAAACGACTTATTTTTTGACCGCTTTCTTCGCGGCTTTTTTAACGATTTTTTTCGCCGGAGCTTTTTTAACGGTCTTCTTAACCGCCTTTTTCACGGCTTTCTTGACGGCAGGTTTCTTCACTGCTTTCTTCGCGACTTTTTTCATTGCCATTGTACTTCCTCCTCTTCGTGTTATGCACACAGTAGCACTTAACTACTCACAATCCTAAATATACTTAATATAGAAGAAAAAGTAAATATTTTTTCGACAGTCAAGCGCAAAAATCAACACGAATCAATGGGCCGGAAAAAATTTCCGCGCAAAAAAAGCCGCTGCTTTCGCAACGGCCTTTTCTGATTATTCAAAAAATATCAGTTCGGATAAATGTGCGGACCGGGCGCCGGCGGATACGGGCTGCCGTGGGAGCCGGGCTGATCATTATTCGGATACTGGTTCGTCGGGTTAGCGCCGCCGTGCCCGCAGTGAGGATTGTAACCGGGATAAAGGTGCGGATTCGGATTCACGGGATTGCCCGGGCAATCGTGCACGGTGAAATCCATCTGCCCGGACTGAATGAAGTAACCGCAAAGCGCCATAACAGCCGCCGCGATTTTTGCTTCGCCAGCCGGAACCTGCGCTTTTATAAAAGCGGGTGAAACAGCCATTTTCACGCCGCCCGCGGTAATGGCGTAAACTTTATTTTCCAGCTTTATATTGCCATAAAAATATTTTCCGTCCGCCGTGCCGGTAAAATATCCGCCGCCGGAATAAAGCATGTAATTAATCTGAACGTCGCGCGAAGAAAACTGTTTGTTAATTATGCGCGCCTCATAAGAACCGGCGCTGCCCCGCACGGCGGCGACGCCGCGTTCCCCATTGCCCCGCGCGTTAATTTCCAGATTGGAATCGGTCTTGATGACAACCGCATTCGCGGTTTTCGAAATGCTCGCGTTAATGAAACCCGGAACCGCCGCACGCACCGCGTCCGCGGGATACTCGGCGCGGCCTTCGGATACCGCGGGCGTTTTCATATCGGAAGAAGCCAGCAGATTCTTAAAACCCGCATAAGACGGAAAATCCGCCGCTCCGGCTGGAATGGCTAAAACAGACAGTACGGACAGCAACGCTATTTTTTTCATTCACCCTCCAAATATTTTCGGAAATCCTTATACCTTATTTTACCAACTGGCGGCATTGCCCGCATATAGGCCAAAGGACCCGCGCCGGACATGAGCCCTTAGCGCCTGCCGGAGGACAGGATACGGGCGGCCTCGGCGGCGTCAAGCGTCAGGGAGGCCTTCAATTCTTCGACGGAGGGGAATTTCTTCTCGGACCGTATTTTGGAAATAAAATCAACTGAAATTTTGCGCCCGTATATCTGATGCGAAAAATCCAGAATATGCACTTCTATGATAGAAACGCCGGTATGGCTGGCATGAACGGTCGGACGTATGCCGATATTGGCGACTCCGCCGAACACTTTGCCTTCAAAACCCGGCACCGTTACGCGCACGGCGTAAACTCCGTGCGGAAAAATTTTAAACGGATCCGCGTCC
>JBAYFS010000228.1:0-3415 GCA_041667045.1 Elusimicrobiaceae bacterium
AACACAGGCCAAAGCCGTACCCGCCAGAATCGCCACTGAAGGAGCCAGCACGCCGGTTATCACCATCTGGATTTCCCTTTTCTCGATTTTTTTGCCCATATACTCCGGCGTTCTGCCTACCATAAGCCCGGCCAGAAAAACCGCCAGCATGACAAACAGCAGCATGCCGTACATGCCCGCGCCGACTCCGCCGAAAATAATTTCGCCGAGCATCATATTAAACAGCGCAACCCCGCCTGACAGAGGCGACAGGCTGGAATGCATTGCGTTCACGGAACCGGAGGAAGCAGCCGTTGTCGCGCACGACCACAGCACGCTGTTTACTATCCCGAACCGGGTTTCCTTGCCTTCCATGAGATTCACTCCGGCAACGCGGCCCGCGGCGTGTTCGCAGTATAACGAAGCGCCGAACCCGGCCAGAAAAACCGCCAGCATAATGCCGTAAAGGACATACGCGTGCTTCTTTGCGCCCGTCAGCACTCCGTAAGAATAAACCAGCGCGGACGGAATCAAAAGTATAGCCAGCATTTCCAGAAAATTGGATAAGGGCGTAGGATTCTCAAACGGGTGCGCGCTGTTCGCGTTGAAATAGCCGCCGCCGTTCGTGCCGAGCTGTTTTATCGCTATCTGCGAAGCCGCCGGGCCCATGGGAAGCGTTTGGCTGACGCTTTCGACGGTAACTATTTCCCGGTTCCGGCTGAAATTCTGGATAACGCCTTCCCCCGCCAGAAACAAAGCCAGCACAAAAGAGAGCGGCAGAAGGATATATAAGGTTGCGCGCAGCGTATCCGCCCAGAAATTGCCCAGCAGGCCGGACTGTCTGCGGACAATCCCGCGCGTTAAAGCCGCGAAAACCGCTATCCCCGTGGCGGCGCTGACAAAATTCTGCACGCCCAAACCCGCCATCTGTACAAGATAGCTCATCGCCGTCTCGCCCGCGTAGGCCTGCCAGTTGGTGTTCGTAACGAAACTTACCGCCGTATTAAAAGCCGAATGCCAGCTTATATTCCCCGCATGGTTCGGGTTTAAGGGCAGATAATTCTGGAATATCTGCATAAGAAACAGAACGCCGAAACCGACGGCATTGAACACCAGCAGATCTTTTGCGTACCCTTTCCAGTCGCTTTCGGCGCATGAATTAATTCCGGAAAGGCGGTAAAACAGCTTTTCAAGGGGGCCCAGAAAAGCAGTTAAAAAGGTCTTCTCTCCGTTTAGCACCCTGGCGCAATAAAGGCCGAGCGGAGGAGTCAGGATAACCAGACATCCTATATAGAGAAGCACCTGCACCAGATCGTTGTTAATCATATTCAGAACTTCTCCGGGTTCAGCACGGAATACACAAGGTAAACACACAGGAAAAACGCGGCGGCGCCGGCGATAATAAAGTCCATATAAACGCTCCTTGCCCTACCCCTATATTCTAGACCCGCCGGCCCGGAGCGGCAAGTAAATATTAGTGGAAAAAGCGTAAAAAAAACGTAAACTGTTTTTTATGATGAAACTATCCTGGGGCGCGCTTGGAAGGGATTTCTGGCTGTTCCGGTTCGGGCAGGTGATTTCCGTTATCGGCGAGAGCTGCGGCAGCGTGGCGCTGGCATGGTGGATACTCGACGCTACGGGTTCAGCCGCGAAAATGGCCTCGGTCATCGCGCCCACCATGTTCGTTAAAATTTTTCTTCTGCCCCTGTTCGGCCCGTTCGGCGACAAGTTCCCCCGCAAACGCATCATCATAATCGCGGACTTGTGGCGCGGCGTTTTAACCGTCGCCATCGCCGCGATGGTTTTCTTCAAGTTTTTCAATCTGCCGCTGGTAATCACTCTTTATATACTGCACGCCATAGGCGGAGCGCTGTTCGGTTCGATTGCCAGCAGCATAGTGCCGCAGCTGGTAACGCGGGAACAGCTTCCAGCCGCCATGCGCCAGGAACAGGCCATAATGGCGGGCGGCAGCGCGGTGGGAGGGCTGGCGGGCGGCCTGCTGGTAACCATTTTCGGAATATACGGCGCGTTCATGCTCAACGCCGCGGCTTTTCTGGCGGCGGGATACGCCTCTCTCCAGATCGGCGCGAACACCCGACCGCCGCAAACGCACGAAGGCCATCCGCTTAATATAAAAAACTGGTTTGAGGATATGAAGTACGGCTTTAAAATCGTAGCCAAAATACCGGTTGAACTGTGGCTCGGCATTGTGGGCGCGGTTTTAAATCTGGTCGCCGCCCCGCTGATTGTGGCGCTACCCGTTCTGGTCAAACAGGTCCGCAACCTGCCGCCGTGGTTTCTGGGCGCGCTGGAATCAAGCGCGAGCGTAGGAAGCATACTGGGCGCGCTGTCGGTGGGCTGGCTGTGCAAAAAGATATTCCCCGACACCAGCGCGGTTTTGGGAGTAATCATCGTAGGTATCGGCATCGCGGCCCTGCCGTGGGTGCCGAATCCGGCAATGCCCGTGTGCATGATGTTTTTCTTCGGGGCGGGAGTGATGATAATGAATATTCCCGTCTCCACGCAAATGACGCTCGCCATGCCGGATGAATACCGCGCGCGAACCGGTTCAGTCACCGGCTTTATGTACCAGATGGCGGCTCCACTCGGAATAGCCGGCGCGGGCGTGCTGATTCCAGGCATAGGCCTTAACTGGACCCTGCTTATCTGCGGCGGAGCTTTGGTTGTGCTGGGGCCGGCTTTGCTTTTGATACCGCGCTTTTCCGAACTGATGCGCCTTTCGCCAGAAAAAACCGGCTCTTTCTATACCGAAAATTTCCCGCACGCTTTCAAAAAGTGATTTATTGCGGGCTGTGAAAGCCGCAGGTGGCGCAGTATGCCGGCATGGGCGTTTCTCCGGCTATGCTGTCTTTAAGCTGGCGCGCCGAACCGCTGTCCAAAATTTCGGCAAGCGGTTTTTCGGCGACATTGCCGAGCTTCATGTGCCCGTCGTAATCTATACAGCACGGCACGACATCGCCGTTAGACAGAACCGCGAAATGATGCCGTAAGCCCAGGCATCCTTTTTTGCGTTCATACCGGCCCAGGCCGGGCCATTGAAAGATAGGGCCGGAATTAAGGTAAATCCCGCCGCCCAGTTTTATCGAACCGCGGGTTTTTGGCGGGTTTCCAGCCGCGTTAAAAGCGTTCAGGATATATGCCGCCGTTTCCCGCTCGAAATCGTTGTTCCAGTCGCCGCGCAAGCGCATCGAAAAAATAACGTTTTCAGGTTTCTTTTTCGCGAATTCAACCAGGCGGGCCAGCTTTTCCATGCGAGTCCCCCGGTCCAGCGAACCGAGCGAGTGCAGGGAAAGCGAAAGCTGGCGTAGGCTTTTTTCGCTGAAAATGCCGGACCCGAACTTATCCAGCAGGGTTCCGTTCGTCACCAGATTAAGGTTTAGCCCTTCGTCCGAGCAAACGCGTATTATCTCCGGCA
>JBAYFS010000229.1:0-3407 GCA_041667045.1 Elusimicrobiaceae bacterium
CTTTGGGTCCGGACTTGAGCGCGTCCTCCAGATCTTCCTTCGCGCCCGCGATGTTGTCCTGCCGCATGCGGGCCAGCGCGCGGTTTGAATAGGCGTCCCACGCGCCGCTTGACAGCGCGATGGCTTTCGAAAATTCCGCTTCCGCTTTTTCATACATCTTCACGCGCAGGAACATCCGGCCCATATAATTGTAAATGTCCGGGTCGCGGGGGTTGAGCGCCGCGGCCTGGGTGAAATCCTTATAGGCCCTGTCGGTCTGGCGCATGTCGTAGTAGAATTTTCCGCGTTCGAAATAGAACGCCGGGTTTTTGGGGTCATACTCCAGCGCTTTGTTAAATTCCGGCAGAGCCAGCGCGAATTTGCGTTCCTGCTTATACAGCAGAGCCAGCTCAAAACGCGCGCGGGGGCAGGCTTCAGATTTTTTGAAATACTTGATCGCTTTTTCCGTTTGTTTCTGGGCGGCTTCATGCAGGCCGAGGGCGGTATTGGCGGAGCAGGCCGTCCCGGAATCGGCGGACTGGGCCCATTCGAGCAGCAGCGGAGAGGTTTTGGCGTAATCGCTTTCCATGGCGGATTCCAGCTGGGTAATGGCGGCGCTGGTGTCTGAACCGAAGTAAATGCGCGCCAGCGGCAGCCGGATTTTGGCGTCATGCGGCGTTATGGCGGCGACTTTCAGAAAATCTTTTTCGGCGGCGGCGTAATTCTTCATTTCAAAATAGGCCTGCCCGCGTATGGTGTAGGCGTACGGCATGTACTCGTTCGCGCTTATGGCGGCGTCCGCGTCCGTAACGGCTTTTCCGAGTTCCTTCGCTTCAAGGTAAAGTTTCGCGCGGTTGGCGCGTGCCAGATAATTGGTCGAAGATTTTTCGATCGCGCCCGAGTACGCGCTTACGGCGGCTGTCGTGTCGCCCAGCAATTCGTAGGACTGGCCCAGCAGGCAGAGCGTTTCCGCGGACTGTGGGCGCAGCTGCACGGCTTTGATTGCCGCGTCCACCGCCTCTTTCGCCTTGCGCTGGGTTATATAGGTTTGCGCGAGGCCCGCGGCGGCGGCGTAATTCTGCGGGCTGCTGGAGAGATACGTAATGTAATCGCCGGCAGCGGCTTCGAAATTGCCCAGCAGGTAATAAATGTTCGCCCGCTCAAGCCGTAATTCGTTTTCCATGCCGCCGGTTATGGCGCGGGTGTAATCAGCTTCCGCTTTGGCGAACTGGCCGTTTCTAAATTCCAGTCTTGCGCGGACCGGATAGGCCTGCAGATAGGCGGGGTTCAGCTCCAGCGTTTTATTGATGTCCGCCAGGGCCTTGCCTGTTTCAGCCTGCGCCAGCGCGCGGTTAAAGTATACGTCGGCTGAAGCGGGGAACCGTTCGGCAAGGGCGTCATAGTCTTTCATCGCGTCGGCTGTCCGGCCCAGTTCAATATAGCAGGAAGCGCGGTAATAACGCGCGGACAGCGTGTCCGGCGCAAGTTCTATGGTTTTGGAAAAATCCGGCAGGGCCCGGGCGCAGTCGTCCAGCTGGAGATAGGCTTTCCCCCTAAGAAAATACGCGTCCGGCAAAGCGGAGTTTTCCGCCAGCGCCTTGTCGAGCAGTTTAACGCGTTTGGTGGGGGCTTCGGCGGTGAGCGCTTCAGCGTAAAATTCGGCCCCTGTGTCGGCTTGCGCGGCCGGGAAATTTGATGTCGTTATCAGAAAAAGGAGTAGGTATCTCATAGATAAATAGAATAACATAGCGTGTTGCCGTGTCAAGTGCGTGTTTGCTCCTTGTCGTGGCTTGTTATATACTTCTTAAAGCGGTGCTGGAGGATGTTTTATGAAAAGAATTGCCCGATCTGTTTTTATATCGTCTGTTTTGCTGTTGAGCGTGAATACGGCCTGGCCGGCTTTGCATGTAACGGCTGTCACCCCGCAGGGTGTTTTAACGGAAGACGGCGGGGCTCCGGCGGTTATAACCGTTATGTTTAATGAGCCGGTATCGGCTCTGTCGGCTCCGTCCGAAAAACAGCGCTGCCCGTTCCGGGTGGAGCCGGAAATATCCGGCAAGTGTTACTGGAGCGGCCCGCAAACCGCGGTTTTCAAGCCCGATCTCCCCTTCGAAAAAAGCCGGAAGTTTAAAGTGCTGGTGCCCAAGGGGCTTGCCGCGGCGAACGGCGATGTGCTGGCCGCCGCTGTGGAGAAAACTTTCGTGACTCCGCTGCCGGAACTATTAAATTCCGTGCCTGGCAACAACAGCCGCTGGATTTCGCATTACCCCACCGTTTTCCTGCAGTTCAACCAGCCGGTGAATTACAAGGCCGCGCAGGCTTTCATAACAATTGAGGACGAAGCCGGAACGGTTATCCCTTCCGGTGTGCGCAAGGCGAAACCTGAGGAGCTTGAGAAGGTTTTTCCGTCCTGGTCAAGCGCGTACAATTCTTCGCCGGTCAAACCTTCCACCGCCAATGTGCTGGCGGTTAAGCCGGTCGTTGAACTTAAGGCCGGCAAGTACACCCTGACCGTTAAAGAGGGGTTCCCCGGCCAGGGCGGCGAACCCGCGGAAGCGGCAGGCGGCGTTGTTTTTTATGTCTACGGCGGGCTGGACGTGGCCGGTTCGCCCGGTGAGCAATGCCTGCCCGGCAGATTCACGGTTTCGTTCACCAATCCGGTGCGGTATGCGGACTTTTGGGAGCATATTAAAATAAGCCCGGCGCTTAAAATGCCGCCTTTGCCGTCTTATGTGTCCGACGAGTTCGGGCGCGCCAATAACGACGACGGGGTTTACGAACACGATCTTCCGGCTTTCAGTTACGAGCCGGGCGCGGCTTACACCGTGACCATGACGCGCGGGCTGGCCGACGTGTTCGGCGATACCTTGGACGTTGACAGGTCTTTCCCAGTTTCCAATACCGGCTATTGCCCGAAATTCACCATGGGCGACGGGTTCGGAGTGCTGGAAAAGGAGTTCGCGCCTTTGCATCCGTATAAATCCGTCAATGTTTCCAGTTTGACTTACGTTTCTTTTTCGGCCCGGCCGGATAATGTCATACCGTTTTACAACAAGATTTCCAACGGCGATTTCGCGAACGCCGCGCCGGACGGGGTTGCGGTTCAGTCGGCACAGTTTAATGCCCCGGCAGACAGGAAATATTACGGTGGCATAAAACTTTCCTCCGCCCTGGGCGCAAGCGCGGGCGGCATGGTTTTTACCGGCGTGCTCAATCCCCTGACCTGGAAGGACTGGCTGTGGTCGTATGACAGCGTAACCGGGATAGGAGTAACGTTCAAGGCTTCTTCCAAAAAAAGCTTGGTGTGGACTACGGAGCTTACCGAAGGGAAACCGCTCGGGCGTGTTAATATCGCATTGCGGGACGGAAACAATAGCCTGCTCTGGTCCGGCAAAACGGATGGCGACGGCCTGGCCGTTCTGCCCGGC
>JBAYFS010000230.1:0-3377 GCA_041667045.1 Elusimicrobiaceae bacterium
CGTCCGCACCGACCGGATAGGCGACGTGGTGTTAACCACGCCCGCGCTTTCGCTGCTGCGGAAAAAGTACCCGGACGCGCATCTGGCCATGCTCGTGCGGCCTTACACGGCGGACATCGTCCGCCACAACCCCGATTTAAACGAGGTTATCGAGTATAAAGGCGTTTTTGAAACCGCGCGTATCCTGCGGCGGAAAAAATTCGACGCCGCCGTGCTGTTCTTTGTGGACCGCGAAAGCGCGCTGACAGTTTTCCTTGGCGGAGTGAAAAAACGGATAGGCCCGGCGTCAAAAATATGGTCTTTGCTGCTCACGAAAATGATCCGCCAAAGCCGCTCGCGCGGCGGCAGACACGAGGCTGATTTCAATACCGAACTGTTAAAACCGCTCGGCGTGGAATTTGAGCAGGCGCCCCCCAAAATAGTGTGCCCGGAAAAAGACCTGCTGTGGGCAGGCGATTATCTCGCCGGGGAATTCGGCATCGCCGCGCACGACAAAACCGTTTTCATCCATCCCGGTTCGCGCGGTTCGGCGAAAGACTGGCCGCTGGAAAATTTTGTAGAGCTGGCCAGACTGACGCATTCCGCCAGAACGGACTGCAAATTTCTGTTCACCGGTTCCGGCGCCGAACTGGAAACTCTTGAGAAAAACATTCCACGCGGAAACGGTTTTAAGGTAATGCGCCGTAATATTGAACTGGGCAAATTCTGCGCGCTGATAGCGCGGGCGAACGTTTTCGTCACGAACTCCACGGGCCCGCTGCACATTGCCACGGCGCTGAACGTACCAACGGTCTCCTTTTTCCCGCCCATAAAAAATTGCACGCCCGCGCGCTGGGGCCCTTACGCCCGGGGTCACGAAGTGCTTATGCCGGAAGAAAAAGAATGGCATGACCATCTGTCCGAAAACCTCGGTGCAAATCCCATGTGCCTGATATCGCCGGAAGAGGCGTTCCTGTCCGTTCTGAGCCAGCTGGACCGGAGCAAAACGCCATGAAAATCGTCCAGTTCACTGATGAAGTATGGGATTCCGGCTTGAGCGAATACGCGCTCACGCTCGCAAGCGCGCTGTCGGACGCGGGGCATGAATCCTATTTTATGGCCCGGAAAAATTCCCACGCCGCCCTGCGAGCGAAAACGCTGAACTTAAAACTGCTGGAATTTGAAAACAAAATAACGGATACGCTTAAAGCCCTGCGCGAGATTCAGCCGGATATAATTAACGCGCACACAGGTTCTTCGCACAGTTGCGCCGTTGCGCTGACGGCATTCCTGAAAAAAACCGCGGCGATAAGAACCCGGGCCGACGCGCGCGAGTTCCAGCTCAAGCCGTTTTCGTTCCTGCTGTGGGGACGGACGAACGGCTTTATCGCTGCGAACAGCGAAATTTTAAAACAGTTCAGGGCCTCAAAGGCGAACAGAATCCCCTCCGCTCTTATCATGCAGGCGGTGGCGCGCCCGCAAACACCGCCCACCCCCGCGCAAGGCGCGAAACTGGGGCTGGTGGCGCGGCTGGACCCGGTTAAGGGCCACGCCTGCGCCATACGGGCCATGGCTCTGATCATCAAAACGCACCCAGACACCAAACTGCTTATCGCGGGAGAAGACAAAAACGTGAAAGCGGCAGACCTTAAAGAATTGGCTAAGCAGGCCGGCATTTCGGCGAATGTGGAGTTTTACGGACGGCTGCCGGATGTGCCCGCTTTTATGGACGGCTGCGCCTTGGGTCTTATTCCATCTTTGGGGTCGGAAGCGGTGTCGCGCGGCGCGCTGGAATGGCTAAGCCGAGGCAGACCGGTGATAGCGTCAAATGTAGGCGGACTGGCTGATTTCGTGGCGGACGGGGAAACAGGATTCATTGTTCCACCTGGTGACGAACGCGCACTGGCGGACGCCGTTTTAAAACTACTGGGGAACGCGGAAATAATGCGCGCCTTCGGAGAAGCAGGCGCGGCGGTTTACGATAAAAAATTCACCCCCTCCGTTTTCGCCCGGGAAACCGAAAAATTCTACAGGGAGGTTTTATGTACCCCATAACGCTGGCAATGATTGCGCGCAACGAGGAACACGATCTTCCTTCCTGCGCGGAAAGCGTGAAAGGCCTTATTTCAGAAATAGTGCTGGTGGACAGCTTTTCGACAGACGGAACAGTCGCCGCGGCCCAAAAACTGGGCGCGAAAGTCGCCAGCCACGAATTCACAGGCTATGCCGAACAGAAAAACCGCGCCCTTGATATGGCTTCAAACGACTGGATCCTGCATCTGGATCCAGACGAAACTCTTTCGCCCGAACTGCGCGAGGAAATAGCGGACCTGTTCGAATCAGGAAAGCAGGATTGCGACGCGTATAACATTCCATACCAAAACACTTTTCTGGGCAAAACGCTCAACCACGCAGGACTGAACAGGGAAAAGCATATCCGCCTTTTCCGTAAAAGCAAAAGCCGTTTCGGCGGCGGGCTGGTGCATGAAGGCATAATGGTGCGCGGAACCGTGGGCCTGCTCAAAGGACGAATCTGCCACAATTCCTATCCCACGCTTGAGGAATATTTCGAAAAATTCAATTCGTACACCACGCTGGCGGCGAAAAAAATGCACGAAAACGGAAAAAGGTTTTCGGCTTGGAAAATCGCGGTGGTGCCGCTGGAATTCTCCAAGCGCTATTTCCTGCGGCTGGGCTTTCTGGACGGAGTGGCAGGGTTGGTGTGGAGTGGTGTTTCGGCGTTCTACGTTTTTGTAAAATATGCGAAACTCTGGAAAATAGAACAGGATGAGGACAACAAATGATCTTCTTTATTATTGGCGGAGCGGCAGCCGCCGCGGCGGCGGGTTTCAGCGCAAGATGGAACTGGTGGCGTCCCAAAATTGACGGAATGCCGGTTTTGATGTACCACAAAATCGGGTATGCTCCGGCGAATTCCCGGCTGAAAAAACTGTGGGTAACTCCGGAAAATTTCGCGAAACAGGTGGCCTGGCTTTTAAGAAAAGGCTTCACCCCGGTCCTTTTTAAGGACCTGCACGACGCGCAGAAAGGCGCAGGGGTTCTGCCGGACAATCCCGTCCTCATCACTTTCGACGACGGATATAAAAACAATTACACCAACGCGTTTCCCATTCTTAAAGAACGGGGCGCCAAAGGAAACGTGTTCCTGACTTACAATACCGTCGGCAAGCACAACCTCTGGCATGATCCCGCAAGCGAAGGATGGATTGAAATGCTGACCTGGCCGCAAATCAGCGAAATGTACGCAAGCGGCGTGTTCGACTTCGGTTCCCACACCATCAACCACGCCAGTCTTACGGCAATACCGTTTGAAACCGCCGACTGGGAAATCCGCTAAAGCAAAAAAATGCTCGAAGAACAACTGGGCAGGGAAATCC
>JBAYFS010000231.1:0-3363 GCA_041667045.1 Elusimicrobiaceae bacterium
CATGCAGATGATAGAAGGCCTTGAGGAAATTTCGCACGAGCGGTTCATGCTCCACTACAATTTCCCCGGCTTCGCCACCGGCGAATGCAAACCGGACAGAAGCCCCGGACGGCGCGAAATCGGACACGGCGAACTTGCCCGCAGGGCTTTGATGCCGCTCATGCCGAAAGAAGAAGTGTTCGGCTACACCATCCGCATCGTTTCCGACATCACGGAATCCAACGGTTCCAGCTCGATGGCCTCGGTCTGCGGCGGATCCCTTTGCCTTTTTGACGCCGGCGTACCGATGAAAGCCGCCTGCGCCGGAATCGCCATGGGCCTTATTAAGGAAGGTAGCAATTACGCCGTCCTGTCCGACATTATGGGCCTGGAAGACCATTTAGGCGACATGGATTTCAAACTCACCGGCACGCGCGAAGGCATAACCGCGTTCCAGATGGACGTTAAGCTGGCCAGCGGCATCCCCTTGAACATTCTGCGCGAAGCGATGGCGCAGGCAACGCGGGGCCGCAACCACATTCTCGACCATATGAACACCACCATTGCCGCGCCCAAGACGGAAATGTCGGTTTACGCGCCCAGACTCTACAGAATCCAGATCCCGCAGGACAAGATCGGAGCGCTCATCGGACCGGGCGGAAAGAATATCCGCAAGATCACCGAGGAGAACGACTGCAAAGTGGAAGTGAACGACGAGGGTGTAGTTTATATCTCCGGCGTTGACTCCGCCAAAGTCGAAACCGCGAAACGGCTTGTGGAATACTACACCGCCGTGCTGGAAGTGGGCAAGATCTACCGCGGCCCCGTGGTTTCCATCCAGCCTTTCGGCGCGTTCATCGAACTGCTGCCGGGCCAGGACGGGCTCCTGCACATCTCCGAAATTGAGCACCGCAGAGTCAACAAGGTTGAAGACGTTTTGAAACTAGGCGAAGAAGTCGAGGTCAAGGTTGTCGAGATAGACAATAACGGAAAGGTCCGCCTTTCCCGCAAAGTCCTGCTCGAAAAACCAGCCGGCGGCTCTCAGAAACCGGAAGAACCCAGGAAACGGAATTAAAAAAACCAGACCCCGGAACTCAACCATGAAAAAAACGGAAAAAAAATCCCCTGAAACCGTGGAAAAAGAACCGCAGGGCACCGCAGTTCTTGACGAGATAAAAACCCTCTACGGTTTCATGCAGAAAAACAGCCTCGAGACGATAGATTACGAATCAGGACTCACGCATATAAAACTCGTGAGAAAACGCCCCAACGCAATGCCGGTTCCGGTATTGCAACAAGCCACAGCGCAGACGGCAGCCGCCCCCGCGGCCGCCCAGGCGCCGGCGGAATACAGCGGAGACACCATCAATTCACCGCTGCAAGGCATTTTCTTCCGGGCCGCGTCACCGTCAAGCCCGCCGTTCGTGCGTGAAGGCGACAGCGTGAAAAAAGGACAAGTCCTCTGTCTCATCGAGTCAATGAAAGTATTTAACGAAGTCAAAGCCGAGTTTGACTGCACCATAAACAAAGTGCTCACCGAAAACGGCAAACCCGTTAAATCAGGCGAAAAGATTTTCGCCATACAGAAGTAACTTAACGGAACAGAAGACTTTGCGCGGCCGGGATTTTATCCCGGCCGCGCATAAAAGTTTCGAACCATTCCGCGCAGTCCGGCGGAACTTCACAACAGCCCGCAAACGGCTGTGTTTTTAATATATTAATGGATACATTATGAATGAAACGACTCTGTTCAAAACCGCTGTTTTGGCCAACGCGGACCGCATTTTACAGGAGCTTGGCGCGGAAAGAAAAACCGCCTGGGACCTTAAAATCAAGCTGCACCTCACCAGCTCCCAGCTTTACATCGCACTGGGCTATCTCCTGTCCAGGGGAGAAATAGACCTGAAACCGCAGGACTTGAGCTATATCGTAAAAATAGCGGAGAAAGCCGTGTCCGTTCCTCCGGCTCCGCCAGTCCAGAATTAAAATGCCGAGCCTTAACCAAAGAATATCGCCGCGAATGAAACCGCAACCGCGCCCGGTTGCGGTCCTGCACGCCCAGCGCGGCGGCAGACGCCTTGCCAAAAGCAAAGGCGGCGCGCCCGTATGGCTGCCGGTTGTTTCGTGGATTTTCGCCATCGCGCTGGCTCTTTGGTTAATCTGGATACAGTGGTTCGGCGGCTCCAGCGGAGTGCTGGGCGCGGTTATCTCCGGCGGCCTGTTTTCCGGCTTCGGGCAGGCTTCCTACATTATCCCGCCGCTTTTGTTGTACGGCCTTGCCGCGCTTTTTTCGAAAGACGATAAAGCTCCGTCCGGCGCGGCCACGCTGCTGCTGGGCACGGTCTGCGTTCTGCTGGCGTGCGCGGCGGAACTTTCGCTTTTGAAACTCCTGTTCACGGACACGTCCATTTCAGGCGGCAAAGCGGGCGACTTCACGGCGGCGGTCTTCATCGGCGTATCGGGCAAACCGGGCGCCGGGATTTTCGGCCTTGCCCTGCTGGCGGCCGGCCTGCATATACTGTTCCGCATCCCGTGGCACAAGACCACGGGCATGTTCGTGGAATTTGTGAAAGAAGACTACCGCGCCTGGACCCAGGGCCGCGCGGAACTGGCGGAAAAGGTTGAGTCGGCGCGCAGGCACACAGCCAAAGTCAAAGCCGGCATTCTGCCCGCCGTAAGCGCGGAAGTGGAAATGTTCGAAAATCTTGACGAGACGCCCGAAACAAAAAAACCGGCCCTCAAGATAATGCGCGGCGGCATCACTAACCAGCCTCAGAAAGTCAAACCGGGCAGGGAAGCCGCGCAGGAAAAACCCGCAAAAAAAACCGAGCAGAAGCAGGCTGAGAACGCCGAAACATCGGAACGCCAGCCGTTCAATCCTGAAACATACGAAAAACCGTCCATCACCCTTTTAAGCGAACCTCCGGCGAACAGGATCATTGGCCCGTCAGACGAGGAAATCGCCGGGGCGAAAATGATGCTGGAAGAAACGCTCGCCAGTTTTGAGATAAACGCGACCGTTACCGGCGCGCTGGCCGGCCCGGTTATCACCCGCTATGAACTGAAACCGGAGAAAGGGGTTAAGGTAAGTTCGATAGTGTCGCTTTCCAACGATATCGCGCTGGCGATGAAAGCCAAAGGCATCCGCGTGGAAGCGCCGATACCGGGCAAAGACGCGATCGGCTTTGAAATTCCGAACGAGAAACCGGTGATGGTTTATCTGCGCGAAATTCTGGAGGACAAGAGTTTTAAGGACGCGAAAGCCGCGCTCACCGTCGCCATAGGCCGCTATTCGGACGGCGCGCCCGCCACCGCCAATCTGGAAAAAATGCCGCACCTCCTCGTCGCCGGCGCCACTAACAGCGGCAAGAGCATCTGCCTGCA
>JBAYFS010000232.1:0-3361 GCA_041667045.1 Elusimicrobiaceae bacterium
AACGCCGCTTTCTGCATAACCCCGGACGCCATTGCGGGTTTCCCGCAAAGCGGCACAAAAAACAGAGTCGGCACGCTTTCCACGCGGAAAAGGTCGGAAAGCTCAGGCTCGCTGTCTATATTCACTTTATAAATATCCAGCTTGCCGGAGTATTTCTCCGCCAGTTCCGCCAATACCGGCCCGAGCATTTTGCACGGGCCGCACCACTCGGCATAAAAGTCCACGATACACGGTCTTTCGCCCGAGAATTTCCACGCGGCGTTCTTCTCGAAATCAAAAACTTTGCTCTTGAATGTCTCTTTGGTAAGGTGTTCCATAATTTTCTCCTTTCACTAATTAGATGCGCGAGGAGTGCGAAAGGATTCGCGGTATTTTTCGCGGGGAAAGATTATTGGAATTCTTTAAGCTGCTTTTTAAGCACCGCTCTGGCGCGGTGCAGCTTTGATTTAAGCGCGGGGAGGGAGATTTTCATTTTCTCGGCGGCCCTGGCGTTAGGCAGGCCTTCAATGTCGCAAAGCGTTATAGCCATGCGGTAGTCTTCTGGGAGCGCGGACAGGGCCTTGCTGACAGCGCGGGAGAGGTCCCGCTTCAAAACCTCGTCGTTGGCGTTGCCGGCGGGATGGTGTTTGCTTGTGTCATCCGGGATTTCGCCGACCGGTCCCGTTTTGGCCTTCCGGAAACGCTGCCAGCAGTTGTTTGCGGCTATCCGGTAAAGCCAGGTTCCGAAAGCGGCGTTGGCTTTAAACGAAGTGATGTTTTTCATCGCGGAAATAAAAGTTTCCTGCGTAACGTCCTCCGCTTCGGACGGCATGCGCGCGCAAACGCCCGAGGCGATAGCGTACAGGCGGTCCTTATATCTGAGGACAAGCGCTTCAAAGGCCTGCGCGTCGCCTTTTCTGGCGCGCGCGATAAGAGCGGCTTCGTTTTCCATTCCGTAAATTCTACCACTTTCTGAAATGGGACTTTGCGAAAAAAATTGCTAAAGTATATGCACCTTGCGCTGCGGGAGAAAGAAAACCATGAAAGCCTTCGCCGGTGAATTTTTTGAAACCATTTACAAATGCCTCAAACAAACGGAGTGCGCCGTCACTGACGATGGACTAAACTTCCGCTCCGTGACGCCCGAGGAAGGCACGGAACTGTTCTTCGACGAAGTCAAGAAAGCCGCCGCGCAGGGTAACAAGGTGCTTTATATAGGAAACGGGGGAAGCGCGTCAATCGCCAGCCATATGTCGGTGGATTTATGGAAAAACGGCAAAATCAAATCGCTGTGCTTTAACGATCCATCCATGCTCACCTGCCTGGGCAACGATCTGGGCTACGAAAACGTTTTTTCCGCGCCCACTGAAAGTTTCGCCGACAAAGGCGACGTTTTCGTCTCCATCAGCAGTTCCGGAAAATCGCCCAATATTATCAACGCCTCGAAAACTGCGCTTAAAAAAGGCTGTTCGCTTGTCACGTTCTCCGGATTCTCGCGGGAAAACCCGCTCATGAAAATGGGTAAAATAAACTTTTACGTCCCCTCAAACGTTTACGGAATAGTGGAAACCGTCCACTCCGCTTTGTGCCACGCGGTGGTCAATTGCATCATCGAAGCCGCCGAAAGGAAACAGTAACCATCTTTCCGCTATGCCATCAAACCTGAAAAAATACGCCGGCTCCGCGTTTTTCCTGCTTTTTAATCTAGCGCTCTTTATTGCGCTATCGCGCGCGGAAATAACCCTTTCGCCCGATTCGCAGGGTTATATTTACGGCTCCTTCCTGCGCGCGCCCGGCTATCCGCTATTGTTGTCTTTTTTCAAACTGTTCGCGCCTGATAATTTTTTAAGGCTTGCGGTGATATTCCAGGCCGGGTTCGTAATTTCTTCGGTTTTATGGGCGGCGTGCGTAATAAAAAAACACTTCAGCCTTTCCAAACCGTTTTTCCTGCTGGTCTATCTGGTCCTGCTTTGGCCTTTGCTGCCGTTTAAAGGCGGTTCCCTGGCTAACCAGATAATGACGGAAGCCGTCACCTATGGCCTTTTTCTTATCGCGTCCGGCTTCTTTATAAAAGGACTTTTCGAAAAAAGCACTAAAGCTTTGCTGTTCTTCATTATTCTTTCGTCTTTCACCGTTTTGCTGAAACCGCAATTCATGTTCATGCCCCTGTGCGCGGCTGTGGTTACAGGAGCCCTGTTTCTGGCGGACCACGACAAGCGGAAAGCGCTTACCCTGTTCGCCGCGCTTTTCCTTTCGCTGTTCGCGGTGAAAATTGCGGATAAAAGCTGGCATTATTTCCGCCACGGCAGTTTCTCCTCGGGACCGGGGTTCGGGCTGCACATGGCGATGAACGCTTTTTTTCTCTCGGACGACGATACGGCGGCCCAGTACTCCAGCCCCGACAACGCGCTTTTCTCGGATATTTACGGATCGGTTAAAGCTTCGGCGGTCCGGTCCGGCGACATAACGGCAAAAGGCGTGTCCGCCTACGCGGTGTTTTACACCGACGCCTGCGATGTGATAATGTGGAAAATACTGATGCCGTCACTGGATAAATACTGCACCGCCGAAACCGCCACCGCCTGCCTGATGAAAAAAGAGGCGCTCTCCGCCCGGATAGGGAAAACTTTCATAAAAAACAATCCGAAAAAATTCTGCAAACTGCTGGCCTACAAACTGCTGGCGAAAACGCCGCTGTATTTCTGGTTTTTCATGGCGGCTGTTTTCATCGTGAGCGGAACGCTTTTTATCCGCACGGCGGACCCCGCAGCCGGCGCGGTGTTTTTGGCCGTGCTGATGAATTTCGCCAATTACGCCATCGTGGGAGTTCTCGCCCCTCTAAACAACCGGTTCACTTTCCCGACGGAAATGCTCCAGACTGCCCTGCTGCTGGGCGCGCTGGCCTTGGCCGCCCGCAAAACCGCGTGTCGAAATTGACAGCGTATCCTTATCGGATATATAATATGATTAGTCGGGAATATAGTCATACTTGCTGAAAAATGTCCGAAGACCTGATTTTTAAAATTAAAGCGGATTTCCTCAAGGCGCTGTCACATCCGGTGCGGCTTGCCATTATCGAACAGCTTAAAAACGGGCCCGTGTCGGTGGGACAGATAGTAAAATCTCTGGGCCTTGAGCAGTCCGGCGTGTCAAAACACCTGTCCATTCTGCGGGAGGCCGGCATAGTGGCCTCGCGGCAGGAAAAAGTCACGGTCTATTACTCTATAAAGGATAAAGATATCTTTAAGGTGCTCAGGCCGATATCCGAAATCCTGCGAAAAAACCTTCAGGCCAGTACTCAGGTCCTGAAACACCTGGGCAAAATCAAGAATTCCACGTGACCCGTCCATGACCCTTTTCTTTGCCGGTTTGTTGCTTCTTG
>JBAYFS010000233.1:0-3253 GCA_041667045.1 Elusimicrobiaceae bacterium
AAGCGGTAAGCTTGAGGTCCAGATACATTTTTTCCGCGCTTTCAACAAAAACGAGAGCGGGCGCGCCTTTTTCGTTTAAAACCACGCCGCCGCCTTCGTTAAGCGCGAAACCCGGATTAAAATCGCCCCATTTGTTCTGAACCAGCTCTGCAAGGCCGGAACCGGAACCGGCTTCCTCATCGGCCGTGGCGAGCATTATAACGTCCCGGTCAAGGACGGCGCCACTCCGTTTTAGCAGCACCATGGTCATAAGATTGATGGCGGTGAGATCTTTGCAGTCGGACGCGCCCCGGCCTATCATATAACCGTCTTTTTCCACGGCTGTAAAAGGGGGCGTTTTCCACGTGGCAGAATCGGCGTTCACCGTGTCCAGATGGGAAAGCAGAAGAATGGGTTTTTTAGAGGGTTTTATCTTGGCCCGCAGAAACGCCGCTATGCTGGCCCTGCCCGGTTTGGGCTCGTAAATAGTCCAGTCAATATTCTCATCGTCAAGCACGCCGTAAATATAACGCGCGGCGTCTATCTCGTTACCTTCCGGCTGGGCGGTTTTTATTTCGATAAGTTTCGCCAGATGCTTTTTAAGTTCCGGATAAACGGCCGGAGTTTTTGACACCGGCACGCTGGACACAAGCACCTGCGCGCTTAAAGGCGCGCAAAGCAAAAACAAACCTAATAATATTCCCGTTATTTTCATGGTTTCTTCTTCGCGGACGCTTTCTTAACTCCTCCGCCATTATCCGCCGCGTCCGGTTCAACGCCCTTCGGCAGTTTGAACAAAAGCGAATCGCCTTCCCTGATGCCGTGCTTCTTCGCCGTTCCCGCGGGCAGTTCCAGCACGTATTTGGCCTCGGCGGTGACGATCTGCGGCTCTTCGTCCGGATTGGCGGGGCTTACCGGCCTGACATCGCTGAAAACCTTTTTAACCCTGCGGTTTTGTCCTATATAAAGCATGTCCAGCGGAATGTAGGTGTTTTTCATCCAGAAAATGCGAGTCCGCTCTTTATCACCCGTAAAAAGCATGCCGCGGTCCGGCGCAAGTTCGGTGCGGAACTGAAGCCCCATTTCCTGCTCCTGCGGCGTTACGGCAAGCTCGGCTTTGATTACAGTTTTATCAGGAAGCGTGATATCAACGGCCGGATAGGCCGCGAAAGCCGCCGCGTTGAGAAATATAATGGCTGATAAAATGGTTTTTTTCATAACAAACCCTAAGTTCCAACGCGCGCGGACACCTTGCTTTTCGCTTTTTTAGATGGCGCGTTCCCTGTCTTGGCCGGAACCGCGCGGACCGCCGCAGGCTCCGCTTTCTTCTCCGGCAGGCTGCCGTAAAGCTTCTTATGGCGCATTATCACGCCTTTGGCGGCCTGGGCCCAGTCCAGCATGGTTTCGGAGCCCTTTCTGCCGTACATAAGGCGCATGAGGTCATGAATGAAAACGCCGTGCGCATACCCGTTTTCCTTGCCGAAAATCTCATCGCCGGCCCAGTTCATCCGCCGCACGAATTCCGACGTTCCCTTGCCCTGATGCAGGGGCGCGTCCACGATATCGCCGACCACAAGGCGCGTATCGCCCCGCTCCAGATAGCTGCTCCAGTCCCTCATCATGGTATCATACTGGCCGTTGTCGGCCTCGTAAAGCATGACGGCGTCAATATCGGAACCGGCGTCAACGATCATCGCCGGGTCCTGACCGTGCTGCCAGCCCTTGTTCCAGCCGAGCGTGTAAGTCCAGAGCATTTTATCGTCGCCAAGGCGGCCCTTGATATGGTTTACTATTCCGGCCACTTTCTGGGCGCGCCACCACTCCCAGGCGTCAAGCAGTTCGCGATCTTTGCGCTCTATTTTTTTGCGCGCGAAAGCCACTATCCGCTGGTCGTGACTCATTCTGTCCCAGCCGGCGGGTTTATTGATCCACCACATGTCATTGTAAAATTCTTCGCACAACTCATAGCCGCCCAAAGCGTTGCGGATATAGTCCAGGCCAACGAAATCAATTTCCTTCATATCGCGGAATTTAACGAGTAGATCGGCGATATCGTCCGGACGTTTTGGATCGGAAATGGAAACGCTGCGCACGCGCACCGGCTTCCCGTCTGCGACGTCATAGGCCCATTGGTAATCGGGCCACACTTTTTCCGGGAAAGTAAGATAACTCATCACCCACACGCCGAACTTTATGCCGCGCCTGTGGCACTGGTCCCCTATAGCGGCAAGCGTTTTGAAATCAACCGGATCCCAGATCTGCCCGTTTCTGCCCGTGGTTTTGCCGACAAGAACCCACAGCGCGTCCACGCCCATATATTTCGCCCAGTCAGCCAGCCCTTCGGGCGCGGGCACCTTCTGCCCGGACAGGGATTTAACCGAAAGCGAGCCGTACCAGCCCGCGTATTCGAGCGTCAGAACGGCGAATGACTGTTTAAGCGAAGGAAGTTCGCGCTTTGTTATTTCGAAATCGGAACCGGACACGTATTTTCCCTTTAAACCGCTGTTTAAAAGTTTCACGGTGTATTTGCCGCGCGGAGGGTTCCACGGAACGGGGAACCGGCCCTTCCAGCGGCCCGAACCCGGGTCAAAAACCAGAGGCACTTCCTTTATCCCGCCGATGGATTCAATCTGGTTATCCTGATAGAAAATTCCGGCGACGGGGGGGGAATCCGTCCATTTTTTACGAACAGCAAGGTTCTGCACCGAAGCGATTATATCTATGAACCCGTAGCGCAGGTAGGAACTTTGCGCGGTGATTACGGACGCGGTTTTAATCCACTTCTGGTAAAACGAAGCTGGCGGAACAACCAGCAGGTATCCCAGCAAGACGACGGCGAGCAGAAGATACTGGGTAAATTTGTTTTCCGAAGGAACCGCTTTGCGCGGCGCGGCGCGGCGTTTCCCGGCGGGTCCGGCCTTCGCGGCGGGAACAGGCGGAGAAGCGGGGCTGTCCGCCGGAGCGGCGGAAACGGTTTCTTCCGGGAAAAGTGACGGCGTTTGAGAAGAGCCGTCTGGCGCGGAGGAAACCGCCGTGCTTTTTTTATTCCGCTTGCGGGGAACGGTTCCGGCTTTTCTCACATATTTGCGTTTTTTGCGCGCGGGCGGAGTGTTTTCCGCGGGCGGAACAGGACTGGCGTTGTTTTCCATTTCGGGACTGTTGTCGGACATTATTTTGTGATACCGTTTTCCCTTTCAATTATTATTGTTACCGGCCCGTCGTTTAAAAGCTCCACTTTCATTTCCGCGCCGAATTCGCCTGTTTTGACGGAGAA
>JBAYFS010000234.1:0-3190 GCA_041667045.1 Elusimicrobiaceae bacterium
GAACAGGGCTTCAGCTTATGCTGAAGCCCTGTTGTTTTTTTGAACAAAAATCAGCGCGCTTTTATCCAGCCAGCAATATCATCCACCACATAACCGGCGACGTTGGCGGCTTTCAGAGACTCCTCCGCGGTGACGGGACCCTTGCCTTCGGCAAAGTCGTGATTGAGTTTGGGATAGCTTTTAAATTTAACCGAGTTTTTGGAGGACAGCGCGGTTTTCCAGTTCTTGAAATCCGTCATTGTCACGTTATAATCGCGCTCGCCCTGCAGGACTAACAACGGCTTGCCGATCTTTTTTGCGGCGTCAGGAGGATAATAGACCCGCAAATCCAGCCAGTAAGCCGGAGCCGCGCCAGCTATCACAGGCCCGTCCTGAGAAAGAGCAGGGTCTTTAATCCTAGCGGCGTCCGCTTTCGCTTTTTCAACCGCGGTCTTTTCCTCTTCCGTGATTTCGCCGTCCAATGCCGAAAGGTAAGCGGTCTGCCTTACTATGGCATCCTCCAGCGGTTCCGTGGAACCGGCGAAAACGATAAAACCCGCGCATTTTCCCCCCGCCGCGGAACTTATTCTGGGAATAAGAGAACCGCCCATGCTGTGGCCCAGAACAAAAACTTTCGAACGGTCAATTTCTTTGCGCCCGCGCATAAAATTCACCGCGGCGGCAGCGTCGTCAACGGTTTCTTCTTTGACCGTAAAACTTCTTAACATATCCGGGGTTAGGCTCATTCCATGCGCGAAAGTGCGCTTGTCATAACGCAATACGGCAATACCCTGCGCCGCCAGGCCCTGCGCCAGATCGCGGAAAGGTTTATTCGGGCCGAGAGATTCGTCGCGGTCATTGGGTCCGGAACCGTGCACCAGCACCAGCGCCGGGAATTTGCCTTTCCCCTTCGGCAGGCTCAGCGTGGCGGGCAAAGCCCATTTGCCGGAGCCGATAACCACTTCCGTCTCGGTAAAACGCATGGGGTTCGCATACGACGGAGGAGTGTATTGTTCTTTAGGGATAAAAAACAGTCCCACCAGTTTTCCAGACGCGTTAAAACGCATCTTGGCGGACATCAGCTGCTTTTCGAACTTCAGCACGGCAAGCGTGTCATAAGAATCAGGCGGAATCAGGGCCGCCTGAATTTCCTCATGCCCCTGGGGTTTGCCGCTTTCGGCAAGAATACCTTTCCAAACCTGTTCGATAACGCCAGCGGTCAATTTATCCTTAATGCTGTCGTCGGCGTAGCCGGCGGCCTTGCCATAGTCTTCCCGCATGAGGTCCGCGATAAAATCACCGGCCAGCCGCTTGCTCTCCGGCACGGTCAGGCAATGCCCCGCGGCAGAAAAAGCAATAAAAAAAATGAAAGAAACCAGTCGCATCGTCATTTTCCTCACCCTATGAAGATTGTTCTGCATAAAATATATATTTATACGCACACCCATTGCAACAGTTAATCAAGACTGCTTTCCACGCCCCGGATGGCGTCAATGGCGGAACTGGTTATGCCGCCGGCATAGCCCGCGCCCTCGCCGATCGGATAGAGATTTTTTATACTGACGGATTCATAATGCTCATCCCTCAGCACTTTCAGGGGGCAGGAAGTCCGTGTTTCGGGCGCAAGCAGAACGGCCTGCCCCGAAACGAACAGGGGACAATCCGCTTTCCACTTTTCAAAAGCGGCCGCCAGCTGGCGGACGACAAAACCGGGGAAAATTTCCCGCATATCCGCCGGAGAAGTGCCTGTTTTGCATGAATTTTCGTTAAGGCTGGCGGAAACCCTGCCGCTTAAAAAATCCTCCAGGTTCTGCGCCGGGACGGACCAGTTCCCGCCGCCGGCCTTAAAAGCCTTGCTCTCGATATCCCGCTGAAACGCGATGCCCGCGAGCGGCCCTCCGGCTTTATAATCCGTTTCATGGCAGGTAACGACAATCGCCGCGTTGGAAAAGGCGGAAGATCTGGCGGCATCGCTCATGCCGTTTACCACCAGCAGCCCGTTTTCAGACGAAGCGTTTACAATCTCTCCACCGGGGCACATACAGAAGGTGTATACACCGCGCCCGAGCTGGCGGTTCGTATGGGTGAAGGAATAAGTGGCGGCGCCCAGTCCGGCGAAATTCCTGTATTTTGCGCCGTATCTTATCAGGTTAATCGTTTCCGCAGGATGTTCAATTCTTACGCCCACCGAAACACAACGCCGCTCCAGCGCAACGCCTTTTTCTAACAGCAATTCGTAAGTGTCGTGCGCGGAATGGCCCACGGCAAGGTAGATATGCGAAGACAAGTATTCCTCGCGCCCGTTTATGACAATTCCCGCGACGCGCCCGCCGGACAGCAGCAGGTCTGTCATTTTTGAACCGTAAAATATCCGCCCGCCGCGCTCAAGCACATAAGCGCGGATATTGCGAACGATTCGGCACAGCACGTCCGTGCCAAGGTGCGGCTTTGCCATGTAAGTTATTTCAGGCGGCGCACCGAAAGCGACGAAAGTCTCCAGCACTTTGTTGGCGTGGTCGGAATTATTGGTCCGAGAAAACAGTTTTCCGTCCGAAAAAGTGCCCGCGCGCCCCTCGCCGAACTGGATGTTTGATTCCGGATCCAAAATCTTTTGCCCGGAAAAACGCCGCACATCAAGCGAACGCTCTTCCAGTTTCCGGCCTCTTTCGAAAATCAACGGTTTCAGTCCGCGGGCAATAAGTTCAAGCGCGGCAAACATCCCCGCGGGACCGAACCCTATTACAATGGGAGGTTCTTCCAGTGTTCTCTGTTTGATTTCCGTCCTGGACTTTGTGGAATAAACGGGAAAATTGAGACTGTTGGCGTAACCGTCCGGAACTGATACCGCGAGCGAAAGAACATAGTAAAACTGGTCGGAAACAACGGAATCCAGAAATTTGCCCAGTATCCGGATAAGCTTTACTTCCCGTTCGGGAAGCGACAGCTTTTCGGAAGCCGCTTTGAGATAAAATTTCGGCCCGTCCGTTTCAACCGGTACGCGCAGATTGGATACGATTAAATCCAGAAAATCCTCCTCTCAAACAAAATCCATTCTAGCCATATTTTCATGCGGCTGTCGGTCCGGTCATCAAGGTCAGATATTACTGGGGCTTTTTGGGAAGGTCTACTCCGTAAGCTCTTTCCTTGCCTGCCGCGACACAAAAAAACGTTAAAAGTGTTCCGGGAAACCCCAGAATAAACGCCAGCACGC
>JBAYFS010000235.1:0-3159 GCA_041667045.1 Elusimicrobiaceae bacterium
CCGGACAGATTTTTAAAATGCCGCGAGTTGGGATCGAACCAACGACACCTGGTTTTTCAGACCAGTGCTCTACCACTGATCAACCGCGGCACCTGTGGTATGACTACATTCACAATATTAGCATTTTTAGCGAAAGGTGTTAAGCACTGACGTACATAGTGTAGCGATTTTTTTAAAATGTCACTGTAGCGGCAAGTAGAAATGTCATGGTTTGAGGTAAACTAACCTGGCCCCAGCTTCTGAGATCCTTTTCCTTTCCGAGCGGCAGATAGGCCGGCTTTACGCCCGTGTGCGTGAGGAGAGCAACTGCGGGGGCATCCACGGCCATGAATACTATTACGAATATGGTGGTTGAAGTAAAAAATTCCCGACTTCTTTAAAAGAAGGCGGGTGGCTGGGTGCACCAGGTTAGAACCTATTCGGTAAACATTTGCGACTATCAAGGAGATTTAAGCGTTTAATCAACATATCCCCTCTCCCCAGTCATCCTGCCGGATACTGCACAGGCCGGAATAACCATACTTTACATATAACCCGTTTTTTTGTAAAGTATGGTTATGATAAACAGACCTTTCTGGATAAATCGCATAAAATCCGCCTGGGATAAAGCCCCCATAGTCTGGCTGTCCGGGGTGCGGCGTTGTGGAAAAACCACCCTGGCTGGCATACTGTGCGGCGAAAACGCTCTTTACCTTAACTGCGACCTCCCGGCGGTTGAAGACATGGTAAAAGATCCGGAATTCTTTTTCCGGAATTGCGGAAGCAACCTTGTCATTTTTGACGAGATACACCAGCTTAAAGACCCGAGCCGCCTCCTTAAAATAGGAGCCGACATGTTTCCCGAAATTAAAGTACTGGCGACCGGATCTTCAACGCTGGCGGCCGGCAAAAAATTCAAGGATACCCTGGCCGGAAGAAAAAGACAGATCCACCTCGCGCCCGTTCTTTATCCCGAGCTGGGACTTTTCGACGCTACTCTCCAGAAACGGCTTCTGCACGGCGGTTTGCCCCCCGCGCTGCTGGCCGGGAAAAAAGACCCATCGTTCTACAGGGAATGGGCCGACTCATTCTTTTCGCGTGACATACAGAAGCTTTTTGGTCTAAGGGATCAATCCAAGTTCAACCTGTTGTTTGAATACCTTATGAGACAAAGCGGCGGGATATTTGAGGCGTCAAAAGCAGCTTCAGCATTGGGTGTGAGCCGGCCCACCGTAGAAAACCACCTGGCGGCTATGACGATCACTGGCGCTATGACTATCCTGCGCCCCTTCTTCGGCGGTGGGCGAAAAGAACAGGTTAAGGCCCCGAAAGTATACGCCTTTGATACCGGATTTATAAGCTTCTTCCGCGGCTGGGAGCCGCTTCGTGCATCGGACAACGGAACGCTATGGGAGCATTTGGCGCTGGAATATCTTACGGCGCTGAATCCACAGCGGACGATCCTCTATTGGCGCGACACCGCCGACAGGGAACTGGATTTTGTCATACCCAAGGAACGGGATGAAGTAGATGTGTTTGAATGTAAATGGAGCCCGGACGAATTTTCCCCCGCCGCGCTGAAGGTGTTCCGCGCGGCCTACCCAAAAGGAGAAAATTTTCTGCTTTGCCCCGTGTCAAAACCATACAAAAAATCTTTCGGCAGTTTAATCGTCACCGTAACTTCCGATCCCGGCGTGGCGGAATAGTGAAATAAAAAATCTCCGACTTATCGTCCGTATTGTCGCGGCTTCGCAGGAGCTTGATTTTTTGTGTTGCAAAAAATCAAAGGTGGCTGGCTAGACCAGGTTAGAACCTGTCTGATGGCGGTTGAGCGGCAATTTGTCCCAAAATCTATTAAAAAGCGTTTAAAATCCCCTTTTTCAGGCTGAAAAGGCGCAAAAAAGTGTAAATTTGCTCAAAAAATGTGGATTGGTTGGTTTCACCTAGTGTAGTGCGTCTGACACTCCTTGGCATTTGACTGGCCGAGTTTTGGAGCGAAACAAGGAGCGAAGAGCGCGGCATAGCTGGGCTATGTAAGCGATTCGCGACGCAGTTGCAGCCCAAAAGCGGCCAGCCCCCTGGGGGAGGCTCATCTTTGGCCGGCTGCTTCGTTGCTCCTCGCTCACAGACCAACCGGTATGCTCGTTCGTCGCGCCTCGCATCCGGCTCAAATCTGAGCCTTCAAATGTCAAGGAGTGTCAGACGCACTACACTAGGCCTTTGGGCCTATGGGGAGGGGGGGCCTTTGATACTTTAAATGGGCACCAATGGCCCCTGCGGGTTACCGTTTTTTATCCTACACTATCTTAACAGCAGGGAAGTAAGACACTTCCGCAATTACGAGAATGCTCCCTTGCTTTTTTCATAGCTCTCAGTTGCCGTCGATCTCGATAGGAGGCCAATTATGAACACCAGATCAGCCGTAACAGCGACCCTTGCCGCTATTTTTTCCGTCAGCGCCGCTTTCGTCGATCCAGCCGCCTCCTTACCGGCCAAAGCCAGGACGCCGTCCGTCGCCGCCTCCGACGCTTCCATCGGGAAAGGACCCGACACGGTCCAGGCGGCCAAGATGAAAAGTATACTTTTGAAACTGATGCGCCAGGATGAATACCTTGACGAAGCGATAGGGACCATTGAATCCGCTAATGGAAAGCTTTCTGCGCACAATATCTCCGCCCTCGGCCTGAGCTTTAAGATCATCAAAACGGACCTGGACAATATCTCGGCCATGAATAAGAAGGAGATTCCGGAAATACAGCCGGAACCCGGCATAGCTGCCTGCACAAAAACGATATTAAGCTACAGCCGCTCGGTCTCCCGTAAAATTGCCAGGATCGACAGCCTTATGGCCAAGACCGCGGCCGTGAACAGGAAACAGGCGATGCGCGACGCCGTTTCTTCCAGAAAAGGCAAAAAAACCAGGAACGGGAAAAAACTGACCCAGGTCCTTGAAGAACAGAAAGCCATGGAAACCCTCTCCTCCGACATACAAGCCCTCAAAACCTCCTCCCGAAAAGTGGCAGCCACCAGCAAGTGGTTGTATGTAGTCTCGAAGTGATCGGCCCGCGGGATTATTTTCACCGCTGAGGCGCGGGGTGCGAAGCGGCGCTTCGCACCCCGCGCCTCTATAGCGGCGTTGTTTGTGATTTTGTAGAATTATATCCATGAGCTCAAAGACCG
>JBAYFS010000236.1:0-3136 GCA_041667045.1 Elusimicrobiaceae bacterium
AAAAAGAACCTGTTTTTACGGCATCCTCACTCTGGAGAAGATATGACGGAAACCATGACTCTTGTCACGCCAGGCTGCCTGGGCACCTGCTGGCACGGGAAGTACCACTACCTTGAGCCCTATTGCGGCTGCGCACATGACTGCGTTTACTGTTACGCCAAATCCCGGCCCGCCGTTAAGGCGAAACTGTCGGAACTGAAAACGGAATTTCAAAACCCCGTTCCCATGCTGCCGGAGAGCGAACTGCTAAACCGCATAAAAGACGCCGCCTGTTCCGGCGATCTCAAAATCGTGAAACTTTCCCGTTTTACCGATATTTTTTCGCCACCCTTCGATACGAACGGGCTGGCTTTCAAAATACTGGAAACACTGGCCGCCTCGAAAGTCGGCAGGATAATAATAACCACCAAAGGCGCCCCTTCGCCGGAAACCATTGCCCTCATAAGCGCCAACAAGGAGAAATTTTCCTACAACGTGGTGGCAAAACCGGATTGCGGCCTGAAATTTGAAAAAAACGTGCCCCCGCTGGAACAACGCCTTAAAGCAGCCGGACAACTGTGCGCAAGCGGCGTAAAAACCACCATCCACTTTGATCCGCTGGTGCCGGGTTTTGAGGACCGGCCCGAAATGCTCAACCCCCTGCTCGACCGGCTCGCGGCGCACGGGCTTAAGCGCGTCATGTTTTCCTATCTGCTCCTTAACGCGAAAATACTGGCCGCTATGCGGACCGAGCTCGGCGACGCTTTCGCCGAACGGCTGGTTTCGGAATTCGACTCGAAAGAAATTCAGATGCTCCCCAATCAGGAAGACACTTTTTACGCTTCCATGAAACCCGCCCTGAAAGACAAAAGCGTCCGGACCATAGCCGCGCTTTTGGAAAAAAAGGGCTTTGATTTCGTGCTTTGCTCGCTAAAAAGCGGACGCAACGCGGCGGCCTGCGGCAGCAAATTATGCGACGGCAGTTTCTATGCGTAGAGTCTGGCTCATCAATCTGGAAGACACCATCGGCCCGGAACACGCCGGGCATATTCTGGATTCGTATCTGCTGAGATATCTCCCGCTAGTCCGCGGCGGGGACTGCTTCATAACGCCGCACAAGCTTAATCCGGACTTCGTAAACTACATCCGCCGCATAAGAAACCTGCCGGAGCCGGAAACCTGGCTGACGGTTTTAGACAGCGTTTCAGAACTCTATTCCCTGTGCGCTTCGGTCAGAAAAAATGAAAACGTTCTTAAACATCTGCGCCGGCTCGGCGCGACCGGCGAATACGCCCTGCACCCGTTCATCCAAACCGCCGGGGCGTTGCAGCTGGCACAAGATTGCGGCCTGCACTGGACCGGCACCGCGCCTGGCGCCGTAAAAAACGGCTACCCGCTTCTCTTAAACGACAAAGCGCACTTTAAAGAGGTTTCAAAAACGCTAGGTATAAATGCCATACCGGGTTTCATCGAAAACACACCGGACGGTATAAAAAAATCCGCGCATGAACTGGCCGGCGGAACAAACCGGCAAATAATAATAAAAAAAGCGTTCAGCGGCGGCGGCTATGGCAATTATGCCGGCACGCTTGACCATGTTTTAAGCTATGCCGCGCAATGGCATAAAGGCGAAACGGTTTTGGTTGAGCCGTATGAGGATTTTGCCACCGTCTGCGGCACGCTTGCCGAAATTACCGAAGATGGCTGTTTCTTCCTGGGAACGGACAAACAGCTCATTCACAATGCCGCCTGGCGCGGCTGCGAGTACCCTTTCGGAAACAAAGCCCTTAACTCTGAACTGAAGGAATTAAGTTTGCGCTACGCCCGCCATTTCCGGGAAAACGGCGCGCGCGGGTATGTTAACCTCGACTGGGGCATAAAGAAAAACCGCGAGATCATGGCGATAGAATGCAATTTCAGGCTCAACGGTTTCAGTCATATCATCGAAATCGCAAAAAGCTGCTTCGGCTTTTCGCGCGGGAAAACCAAAATAAAATTTTTATCAGCATTTCCCGCGAACGGCAGAACTTCCGTTTTCTCGGCCGCGGACGAACTGAACGGAAAATTCCAAGGCCGGGTCCTGCCGCTGGGCGTGCCGAACCGCGGACTGGTTCCCGTTTTCCTCGCCGCAGGAAACGAGGCCGATCTTGAGGAAATCCACACGGAAACGGAAATATACTTCAACGCATGACCTACATTGAAAAAAGGGAAAGTTTTTTAGGCTGGACGGCGGTTTGCTCGTCCTTCGCGCTGGTTTTCGCTTTTTCCAGCGTGGACCACGCGATATCGCCGCTGGTGGAAACGTTTTCGGTTTATTACGCGCAGCCGCTTAACAGGATACTGTGGCTTATTTCGGCATGCACGGCCGGAATAATTTTCGGCATTCTGGCGGGCCCCGCGCTGATGAAGGCGGCGGGACCGAAAAGGCTCGCGTTCGCGGGCGCGGCCCTGCTTGCCGTTTCGCTGACCTTTTTCATAACAGCCGGAAATTTCCATCTCGCCCTCGCGCTCCGCTTTGCTTTCGGGCTGGGCGCCGGGATAATCAGCACCATAATGTGGTGGCTGGCTTATGAAGGCGTGCCGCGGCGGTATTACACGGCCATGATAACCGTTCTCATGGCGGCCCGCCCCATGGCGGTGGCTGCGGGAGTACCCATAGCCGGATACATCGCCTGCCGCGCCAACTGGCGCTGGTCGTTCTCTCTTTTTCTGGTTCTGGCGGCGGCAAGCGCCGCGTTTTTGCTGTTTAGCATGCCGGGCAAAAAAACCGAACCGTCCCGCCTAAAACTGACTGGGTTTTTCACCGCCTACAGACACGCGCTGGGCGCGAAGCACGCGGCGGGTTTTTACGGCGGGCTCATGCTCACGCGGATGTGCTATTTCGGATTTTATTCGATGCTGGGCATCTGGATGATCCGCTATTACGGGCTGGACGTCGGCGCGATCACGCGCCAGCTGATGTATATCGGAATCGCCGAAACACTGGTAAATTTCATCATTCCCCCTATTTTAAAGCTCAACAGGCGCAGAGTGTTCGCGGCGAGCGTGATTCTGTCCGCCGTTGTGTTCGCCGGTTTTGCCTACGGCAAACTGCCGCTCGGCTTATCGGTTCTGCTGATAGCTCTTTTCGTCATGCTTGACCGGGTGTACTCCATGG
>JBAYFS010000237.1:0-3107 GCA_041667045.1 Elusimicrobiaceae bacterium
CAAAGCCGCTGTCGCGGAAGGGTTTAAGTCCATACGCCAGACGGCGATGGATAAAGCCGTTATCGGCGATACTTCGCTGGAAGAAGTTTTCCGCCTTACGCGGGAACAGGTGGACGCCTGATGCCGGAATATCAATTTAAGGCGATAGACGCCAACGGCAATATCACAAAAGGCGCGATGACCGCCGAGTCCGCTGAAGCGCTGACGGAAACCCTCGCCGGGCGGAATCTGTTTTTAATGGAGAGCAGGATAGTGGAAATTCCTGTTCCTGTTGCGGACAAACCGGTTGAGAAGGCCGAGGCCGCTTCCGTCCGCGTGGCCCGTCCGGGCGACTCTGTCAAGCTTAAAGAGGTGACTATTTTCACCACCCAGCTGACCGTGATGGTGCGGTCAGCTCTGCCGATAATAGAATCGCTTGATATGCTGACCCAGCAGACCAAAAATCCGGTTTTTAAAAATATACTTGAGGAAATCAGCGGCAGCGTGCGACAGGGGCAGCCGCTGTCGCAGGCTTTCGGGCGTTACCCTAAGGTTTTCGACGAAGTATATATCAGCCTTCTGGCTTCGGGCGAAGCCAGCGGAAAGCTCGACGTCATGCTTGAACGGCTGGCGGAGCATCTGGAATTTCAGATGGAGCTTAAACAGAAGGTCCGCGCCGCATTAGTTTATCCCACTATTGTCATCATGACAGCCGTGCTGGTAGTCGTTTTTCTGATTTTATTTGTGCTGCCGACTTTTATGGAGGTCTTCACCCAGTTTAACATTGCTCTGCCGCTGCCCACGCGGATACTGATTTTTGTAAGCGAGCAGCTGCGGCGTTGGTGGTATCTGATTCTTTTGGCTGTCGGCGGCGGCTGGTGGTATCTTAGCGAGTGGCTGCTTGATCCTCTTCACATCCGGCTGATCCATAACGCGCAGATAAGACTGCCCATTCTGGGTGACCTGGTGCGCAATATCGTTATGACCAGAATACTGAGAACGCTGGGTTCTCTTACCGAAAGCGGAGTTCCTATAATCAAATCACTGGAACTTGCGAAAAATTCCGCCGGCAACGTGGTTTTTGGCGAAATTATTGACAACATTATCCGCAACGTGAAAGAAGGCAGGGGTATCGCTCCTGCTTTCGCGGAGAGTCCGTTTATCCCGGCCAGCGTTGTCGGTATGATAAACACCGGAGAAAAAACCGGCACCTTGCCTGAAGTGGTAAACAAAGTGGCGGATTATTATGAATCGGAAACCGATTCCGCCATCAGAAACCTTTTCTCCGTTCTTGAGCCTCTGTTTATTCTTTTTCTCGCCTTTCTTGTGGGCGGTATCGCGGTTTCCGTGCTGCTGCCGATGTTCGAACTGGCCAGGGGAATACAGTGAAGCGCGGTTTTATTCTGGTGGAAATAGCCGTTACCTATGTAATACTGTCGTTGGCTCTGGTGGCTCTTATCCCGGTTTTCCTGCTTACTATCCGCGCGTCTAAAAACACGGAGCAGATAACGGTGGCCACTTATCTTTCTTCCGAACTCATGGAAGAAATTCTTTTACGCAAATGGGGCCAGGCCACCCCTTCCCCCATAGTGCATATCCCGGCTCCGAGCGCTATTGGTATAGACACGGGTGAAACCGCTTCGGATAAACGAACTTTTAACGATATTGACGATTTTAACAACTGGACGGAGTCCCCGCCGATGGACCCGGTTATGAATCCGCTGACGCAATTCCCCAATTATTCGCGCAGTGTTACGGTCAAGTATGTGGATTCGAGCCTGACTCCTTCCGCCGCGTTCACTGATTATAAACAGGTGACGGTATGCACCGCCACGAATAAACTGAAGCCGTTATGCGTAAGCACGATATGCACAAACCGATAACTCGCCGTGGTTTTACTCTGCTGGAACTTGCCGTCGGCATTGCCGTGGCTGGAATACTGGCGCTGGTTTCGGCGGGTCTTTTCAAGGCTGGTATTGAATCATATAATTACGCCTACAGGCAGACCAGGGTTATTTTCGGCGCCTGCCGGAGTTTTTCCGGAAGCGGCAGCCGTTTGGGCATAATCTGGATGACGCAGACCGCGTCTTCCGTGACGGATCTTTCCGCTTCGGCATTAACCTTGATTTCACCGGCCAGCACTAATGTCACATTTTCCGCTTTAAATAACGGTTTGTACCGTACCCAGAACGGGGAACAGCTGCTGCAGGCCGACTCGGTCAGCGCGGCTGAATTCCGCTATTACAATCTGGACACCGCGGGCCGCATTGTGGTTTCCACTTCCGCTTCGTCCGCGGTTTTTGTGACGGCAAAAATGTCCATGAGCGGCATTGGCGCAAAGGACAAAACATACAATTTCATGTCCGGAGCAAGGTTGCTTAATAAATGACGACACACTTAAATTCCAAGGGCTTGACCCTTGTCATGAATCTGTTTGTTATCGCCGTTTTTGCCATTTTGGGCACGGTGGTCTACAGCATAGCGCATTCCCAGATAAGGGAAGTGCTTTATACCGAGCGCTTGGCTCAGAGCTATTATATAGCAGAAGCGGGCCTTGAGGACGCCATGTACGAGGTGTATAAAAATCCTTCCTGGCGAGCCGGTTTCAACAAGAAAACTTTCTCCGACGGATATTATACCGTTACCCTGTCCACAGAGAGTCCTCCGTACATCACTTCCACGGGTTATTCTCCGTATATTGCGTTTTTGGGAAGAGTGTCCAGCACGGTGGGCGCCCGGGCCGCTATTTTTTATGCCAATACGGCGGATGTCTATGCGATTATGGCGCAGACTTCGGTTAAAATCACCGGCCCCGCGGCGGTGAACGCTTATGATCCGGACACAAACCTTAATCCGTCTTCCTTTAACTTCGGCGCGGGAATCTGGTCCAACGGCAGCGTGACCACCACGGGCAGGGCCGCGGTAAACGGTAATGTGTATTACGCCAATACCGCCAGTATCTCCGCCAATACGGTGTTCGGAACAGTGACTAAATCCACTTATACTCAGACTTTGCCCAATCACTCCTGCGGCGGATGCAAAAGTAAAAATGATAACCAGACCGGGATTTCCGGACCAGCGAGCTGTTATAACTCCGGCACGAAGATGCTTACCGTGGAGAGCGGAAA
>JBAYFS010000238.1:0-3099 GCA_041667045.1 Elusimicrobiaceae bacterium
AAAAACGAACGGAGAGGCGGGCGGCGCGGACATGTCCGCGTAATCCGACGCAACCTTCCAATACGGCACATCGCCCCAGCCCGCGCTTACGCCGGACTGGGTAAATCCGCCGGAATTGGACGAAAAAACGGTCTGGGCCGGCTTCCCCTCATAAGTAAGCGTCTCGCCGCGCGTCGCATCAACCGCGCTGTTGCCCCTGCTGGATTCGGACTTGACGCCCTTATAAACCTGGCAGTGCTGCCCGTCGCACAGATCATAGCCCTCGTGCTTATGCTTTCCCGCGTTTTTCAGGGCATAAGTGCGGGCGAGTACCGCCTGGGCCTTTAGCGCCTCGAAAGGGAAACGGGGCGGCATTTCCGAAGACAGGACGCCATAAACATACTCCTCTATATTCACGATATTTACCACCGCCAGCTTATTGTCAAGCTTCTTAACCTCGATGTCGCCACGCAGTTCCTTGTCCGTTATGGTGGCCCACGCCGTGCCGTGCCCTTCCATCAGGCTTTTGATGATGGTGGAATAGGAATTGCGTTTATCCTGTTTTATGAGAACGGCGTTCGTGAAGGAAAACAGCACTTTGCCGGACTCGTCCTTAATCCACGCGCGGTCCGGTTTGGCCCGGTTGATGGCTATGCGCCATTTGGCCTTGGCTGGCCCGGAAAGTATCTTCACGCCGGATGAGGAATCAAAAATTTCAAAAGGAGAGGAGGGGACAAATTCCACAATCCCGCTGTCGGATGGAAGCCCGGAACCCGTGGTCCCTATGCCTATCCGGACGACAGGCAGGCCGCCGGTATTTTCGGGCCGCATGACATACTGGTGCGCCGCCAGCTGCGCGGGCGGCATTATTTCGGACGGTTTTTTGGAAAGGTTTTTCACAAGCCCGGCTGCGATATCGCGGAATTTCACGTTCTCGGGCTCGGCGTAAGACAGTTTTTGGTAATTGGTCCAGGCGTCGTCAATTCTTCCCTGTTTAAGGCGCAGGTCCGCCAGTTTTTTGCGCGCTTCCAGAAACTGCGGATCCGACTCCAGCACCAGCTTGAACGCGTCCGCAGCCTTATCAGTCTGGCCCTGTTCCGAGAAAGCTATTCCTTTATAGTACCACGCGGCGGCGGACAGGGCGTCCAGCGCTATAGCTTTATCAAGCGAGGTTATGGCGGAAGCGTAATCCTTCATCCTGAGCTGGACGCGCGCCAGAATTATATAGTCAATGGGCCGCACGCCCGAACCGTCGGCAATAACGTTTTTAAGCAAATCCTCGGCTTTGGCGAACTTTTCGGCGGACATGAAAACCGAGCCCGCCAGCCTGCATACGTCCAAATCGTGAGGATAACGGCGCAGCGCGGTTTCCATAATGGCACTCGCCCCGGTGATATCGCCCAGCTCGCGCGCAGTGAATCCGGCGTTAAGATAAACATCCGCTGGCGCGTTTTTTTTGAGAACCACCTTATAGGCCTTGAGCGAGGCTTTCAAATCTCCGGAAAAGTAAAGTTTCCCGGCCTCCTCAAAAGATGCGGAGCAAAAGCCCGCGTTAAGAAAACCCAGGATAAGGATGAAGGCATAGCGCGTTCTAGGTAGTGACATTTAAAATAGTATAATCAAAACATGGACGAACAGGCAAGCGTAATCATACCCGAATGGCTCAAGCGGCTTGTGGGCAGGAACAAAGCCGCCCTGCGCGACGGAAAAAGCCGCGCCACGGAACGCTCTTTAAACGACCAGCGACTGCACACGGTTTGCGTTTCCGCGCTCTGTCCGAACCGGGGAGAATGTTTTTGCAACGGCGAAGCCACTTTTCTGATTTTGGGCGACAGCTGCACCCGCGCCTGCCGGTTCTGCGCGGTGGGGAAAACGAAACCGCTCCCGCCGGACCCGCTGGAACCCGCGCGGATAGCCGAAACCGTCAGCGGCTGGAGGCTTAATTTCGCCGTGCTGACATCGCCCACGCGCGACGATTTGCCGGACGGCGGGGCAAACCACTACGCGCAAACCATTCAGGAAATTTACAAAGCATCACCCGGAACGGGAACGGAAACGCTGGTTCCGGATTTCGGAGGGAAAACCGATTCCTTGAAGACCGTGCTGGCAGCGCGCCCGTCCGTGCTGGCGCACAATCTTGAAACGGTCCCGTCATTATATGGCTCGGTCCGGCTGGGCGCGGATTACGCGCGTTCCTTAAAACTGCTGGAAACCTCAAAAAAAACCGTGCCCGGCATCACTACAAAATCAGGGCTCATGCTGGGGCTTGGCGAAACGGAAAAAGAGCTTGGCGCCGTGTTTTCCGATCTGGCTGGCGCGGGCTGCGATTTCCTTACGCTGGGACAGTATCTGGCGCCCTCAAAAAGCCATTATCCCGTAAAACGGTATCTGGAACCGGAAGAATACATCCATCTGAAAAATATTGCGCTGGCGGCGGGGCTGAAAGCCGTAATGTCAGGCCCGCTTGTGAGAAGTTCCTATCACGCCGGGGAAATGTTCCGGAACCATAAAAAAACCCCCGCTTAAGAGCGGAGGTTTTCCATTAAACCAGAATACGCCGTTATTTAACCGCTTTTTTTCCGGCCTTTTTAGGGGCGCTTTTTTTTCCGCCGCGATAAGACCTGATGTCAGCCTCTTCGTAACCAAGATAAGCGGTTTCCGAAACTTCCGGATTGTCTTCCGTTGGACCCGCCACGGAGCCCGTGCGCTTGATTTCCATATCCTCAGACAAAGCGTCTTCCACGCGCAACAGGGTAACCTCGGCCTGGAGGTCTTCGGCATTGTAAACTTCGTGAATATAGCCCACATCCGGCGCGTAATAACGCACCGCCGTGCCCGCTTCCCCGCCCGCGATAAGAGAAAGGACTTTAAGGCATTTTTCATATTTGACATTGCCCAGCTTTAGTTTGTCCGTGGCGGAAACTATCTCGTTCGCGTCGGGATATTCGTTCCACTGCGCGCCTTCCACGGACGGCAGGGGGAATTCTTTTCGTCCGCCTATCACTATCCCGTCGTAGGAAGTGACCGAATTTTTATCCTTTGTTATGCTGTAAACGCTGGACGTTTCGTGATTTTTGAGAAAAACCGTCATTTTCACCGTCGCGCTTATAAGGTCTTTTT
>JBAYFS010000239.1:0-3045 GCA_041667045.1 Elusimicrobiaceae bacterium
ACGGCATTGGCCCAGGCCGGGCCAAACAGCTTTATTACACATACGGAATCCAATCGCCCCAGCAGCTCAAAACCGCCCTGGAACAGGGCGCGCTCAACGGCGCGGAAGGTTTCGGGCCGAACGCGCTGCGCGCCATTTCCGAAGGCCTCGACATTAAACTTAAATCAGAAGGGAAAATGTTCTGGTTCTACGCCTATGAACTGGCGGCAGGCGCGGCGGAATATCTTAAGGCATCCGGCGCGCGGCGCGCCGAAATCTGCGGCGCTATCAGGCTGGGCGAAGAAAACACTGAAAAAGCCATAATCGTTTTCACGACTGATTCACCCGAAGAAGTTATCGCCAAATTCCGTCTTTACGAGGAAGCGCGCTATTGGGCCCGCGCCGGCAACCGCTGGCTTTTCAGGCTGAAAAACGATTTCCCCTGCGAACTGGTTTTTGCGCCGGAAGAAAAATTTCCGTTGCAGACGCTTTTTGAAACCGGCTCCCCGGCCCACCTTGAAAAACTGAAACGGATCGCCGCGGACGCGGGCCTGCGCCTTTCGCCGGACAGATTCGGCGGGACAGCCGCACCCTGCGCAGACGAAACGGATATTTATAAACGCCTGGGCCTTCCGTTCATCCCGCCCGAACTGCGCGCCGGAACCGACGAAATAGAACTGGCCCGCTCTGGCCGCCTGCCGGAACTGGTGACGGAGGCCGACATCAGGGGCGAATTTCACAACCACACCGATTTATCGGATGGGGTGTCCTCGTTTTCCGAAATGCTCGAACAGGCCCTCCGGCAGGGGCTTAAGTGGATTTATCTGGGCGACCATTCGCTGGAGGTGCGCGTCACGCGCGGGCTTGATTACGCCGGCTTCGCCGAAAGCCGCGCAGAACTGGCGGACGCAGCCCGAGCCTATCCGGGAATAACCGCGCGGCGTTCTCTGGAAACGGAAGTGCTGCGGGACGGCGGTTTTGAATTTGACGAAACGCAAATGCGGGATATTGATTTCGCCATAGCGTCCGTGCATTCGGGCTTTGAAATGCCGCGCGCGCAGATGACGGAACGGATAAAAAAAGCCGTGCAGAATCAAGGCGTTAACGCGCTCGCCCACCCCACGGGCAGGATTATCGGCAAACGCAAGGGTTTTGATTTTGACTTCGAAGCCGTCGCGCAGGCCTGCGCGGAAAACCGCGTGGCGTTTGAGATAAACGCGCAGCCGGAACGCCAGGATTTAAACGCCGGACTGGTGCGCGCCGCGAAAAAACACGGCTGCAAATTCATAATCTCGACCGACGCGCACAGCGCCAATGATTTGCGGTACATAACGCAGGGCGTAAAGACGGCGCGTTGCGCGGGCCTCGAAAAAACAGATTTGCTCAACTGCCTTGATTTCGAAGAAACAAGAAACTGGACCCGCAAGTGACGCGCGTTTTTTATAACGGCTTGCCTTCCGTTACCGCCGCAGAAATGCGGCGGATTGACCGGACAGCCATGGAAGAGCGCGGCATTCCCGCCGCGCTGTTAATGGAAAACGCGGGCCGCCTTACGGCTTTCGAGCTGGGCAAAAGGGAACAGCCCGGCTCGGCGTTCGCCATCCTGTGCGGCAAAGGCAACAACGGCGGGGACGGGCTGGTCTGCGCCCGTTACCTGGCGGCGGAAAAATTCGCGGTGAAAGTTTTTATCGTTCCGTCCGCAAAGTATAACGGACTCGTGGAGGCCAATCTTCTGCGCCTGCGCGAAGCGGGTGTTTGCGCCGAACCGCTTAGCCCTGAAAATTTCGGCATTATCGCCGCCGCGCTTAAAAACGGAGCAGGCGTGGACTGCCTGCTCGGCACGGGAACGCTGGGCAAACCGCAGGGAGTTTACGCGGACGCGATAACGCTGTTAAACGAAAATTCGCGGAAAATCTACGCCGTTGACATACCATCAGGGCTCAATCCGGACGACGGAACCGCCGAAGGCGTTTGCGTAACAGCTGACGAAACTTTCACTTTGGGGCTCGCCAAAACCGGCCTGATAAATAACGCGGGGAAAGCGCACGCTGGCCTTGTGACGGTTTTGGATATAGGTTTTCCGCGGGACGTTATAGCTTCCGTTTTGGGCCTGTAAGTTCGCGCAGCTGGTCCGAGATCAGCCGCAGATGTTCCTTAAAGCGCGGTTGTTTGGTTTCGATAAGCGGAATAAGCGTTTTGCGAATCCAGTTGCGGGTAAAATCCTCGCACTCGTTTGACTCATCCACCCTGAAAGGCAAATCATTATATTTGAGGTAAAGCAAAATCTCGGCCCGGGTAAGGCATAAAAGCGGGCGTATTATTTCCGGGCTTTTCCGTCCGCCCGAGCAAGGCCGTTTAACCGGCATGCCGGAAAGCCCCTGCGCTTTTACCCCGCGGATAAGATTTAACATCACGGTTTCGGCCTGATCGTCCAGATGGTGGCCCGTGGCGATCGCGGAACACTTCAGCTTCCGCGCGGTTTGCTCAAGCAGTTCATAGCGCAGTTTCCGCGCGGCGTGCTCGGTACTGAGCCGGTGTTTTTTTGCGAAAGATTTTACGGCCGCTTTTTTTATAACGCATTGCGCGCCCAGCCGCTTGGCGAATTCGCGGGCGAATTTTTCGTCTTTAACGGCGTTTTCGCGCAGGCCGTGGTTAACGTGGCAAAGCGCAACTGAAAATCCGGTTTTCCCCGCCAGATGGCTCAAAAAGTGGGCGAGGCAGACGGAATCGGGACCGGACGAAAAAGCCACAAGCACGCGCGCACCCGGAGCGATAAGCTCATTGTCCGCCGTAAATTTCTTCACTTTTCCCCAGACACGGGCGTGAAAACTTTTTCTGTCCATAACGATATGGTAGCGAAAACAGTCCGCCTTTACAATGTTCGCCCTTGAGTTATTCGGACCCGCGCGGAGGGACCCCGCAAACAGTTTGACAGCACGGCGGTAAACAGGTATAAAATAGTATGCCTCAGCGGAAAATTGTTGTTTTTGAAGACGAGCCTGAACTGCTTGACCTGATAGACGAACTGCTCACGAGAGCGGGGTTTCAGGTCATCTCGTCGCAGAC
>JBAYFS010000240.1:0-2982 GCA_041667045.1 Elusimicrobiaceae bacterium
CAGAAAACACCGGCGTGTCTTCCGGCGAGAAAGCGGCGTATATAGTGTTCGCCGCCGTGGTGGCGCTGGCGATAATCACCGGCTGGACGCTGCCCCGCCTGCTTAACATGCCGGAAGCAACGGTAGAGAAGGCGATAATGGTCGGCATGGTGCCCTTTCTGTTATTCGTACTGATAAAACTGAGATGACCACGGGCTATAAGGACTACTATCAAATACTCGGCGTAACACGCCAGTCAACCGCGGATGAAATCAAAAATTCATACCGCAAGCTGGCGCGCCAGTATCATCCGGATATGCACAAGGATGAGAAGAAAGCCGAGATGTCCGAAAAGTTTAAAGACTTAAACGAAGCTTACGAAGTTCTCTCCGACCCCAAGAAAAAACAAATGTACGATCAGGTCGGTCCCGACTGGGACCGGCAAAACGCCGGCTCCGCGCGGCCTTCCGGCTTTGGCGGGGAAAACGGAGGACCGCGGGTCTATTCTTACAACCCGTTTCAGGGCGCGGAATATTCGCACGATGAAAACTATTCGGGCTTCAGCGATTTCTTCAACTCCATTTTCGGCGGCGCGGGCGGAGCGCAGGAAAACCCGTTCCGCTTTGAGCAGCCCGCAGGATCGTCCGATGTGGAAGCCGAGCTTCCCCTTTCGCTGGAGGAAGCGTTTTACGGCGGCACGAAACGCATTTCCGTGCCTATAGTCGAAATCGTAAACGGGAAACGGCGCAAAGTTTACAAAGACATTTCCACCAATCTTCCGCCCGGCATAGCGGACGGAGCGAAAATACGTCTTAAAGGCCAACGGTCCATTAGCAACGGCAGAAAAGGCGATCTGCTCATCAGGATCCGCATTCAGCCGGACCCGCGTTTTAAGATCATCGGCAACGATATGGAAGTAAACCTGAATGTTTACCCCTGGATCGCCGCGCTGGGCGGAGAAATAGCCGTTCCGTCACTGGACGGCAGTGTGCGCGTAAAAGTCCCGCCCGGAACAAAAAGCGGACAGAAAATGAAAATAGCGGGCCACGGCTACGGAACTCCGGACGGACCGCGCGGCAACCTTTACGCCGTTTTAAATATCAATAACCCGCCAACCCTGTCCGTGGATCAGCGGGAACTATACAAAAAGCTCTCAGATATTTCCTAACCATGGCATAGGTCCTTTGACCCTTGTTTGTCCGGCGTCAAAAGTATATGCTAGTGGTATGAAAAAACTCATAGGCCTTTTATTGCTGGCAGCTGTATCCATGCCGCAGATTTTTGCGGCTGGTGTCTCCCGTGGAACTTCGGATACCGTTTCTAACTTCGGCATGGTTACCGAAGGGATTTACCGCGGTGGACGCCCAACTGGTGAACCCGCATACAAGTATCTCGCCGATCTGGGCGTGAAAACCGTAGTAAATCTCCAATATATGCATACAGACGACAAAGCGCTTTGCAAAAAATACGGGCTAAACTGTGTTGACTTCAAACTTTTTGCTTCCGCTCCCCCCGCGGATTACATTATGGACTGGGACAAGTTCAAGCAAGCCTACGCCTTTGTTCTAGATGAAAAATCCGCCGGACGCAAGGTGTTTTTCCACTGCTTATACGGCAGTGACCGTACCGGAATGCTGGCAGCCACAATTAAAATGAGAGAGAGCGCCTGCGGCAGCCCTTCCGTTGACAAAGACAAACTGTGGGAGCAAACACAGACTGTCCTTAAAGAATGCAACTTTCACAAAGTTTTCGGAGATTATACAAGGCACATGAAGGAAATGGTTTATAAGTTCGAAGATAACAGAAGCTGGATCTGTAAATAATATAGCGATGTTTAAACAATAAAAAAGCCCCGAAAGGGGCTATTTTATTGGCCAGGCAGAAAATCGCTCCATCATCTTATCTGCTTTCATCGGCGCAACAATATATAAATATTGACAATGTAATTGTTTTATGTTAGGATTCTACTAAGGGCAACACCCTGAGGGGGGTAGGATGCTTACAAAGCCAATAACAAACAGAAAGACAAAAAAGTTCTGTCCCGTCTGCGGACGGGAAAAACTTATAGCCGCGGAAATTGCCGACGGAACGGTGACTCATTATGAGTGTCCTTTTTGCGGCGAGCGGTTCGACACTATAGTGCATGTTGGAAAAAACGGCGAAACACCTTGGCGGCTCGGTTTTTTGCGAAACCCGCAATTCTGGACCGAACAGAACGACGATATTGAAAGCGACGTGGCGGAAATGAACAGAAAACTCCAGTCGGGAATTCCGGAATACTTTGGAATATATCCGATGGAACGCCTGTATCCGGACAAGCCATAGCCAAAGAGCTGGGATGTCGTGCCCAGCCAATGCGCCGTGCGATTTGAAGAAATCCCCGACATTCGTGACGGGGATTTCTTTTGCATCCGCCCCCTTTGGTTGAGAGCGAAAGATATAACACAAAAAACGCCCCGGAAATTCCGGGGCGTTTTTGACTATAAAACTCTTTACTGCTTAATTGGAGTCAGGCTGCGAGGTGAACTGCCCGTCGCCTCTGACGTAGAATATGTCGCGATATTCGCGATGCGCGACTATTGTGTCCACAGAAATAAACATAACAACCTGCATTGCCGCAACAGGATTTTCCTTTGTGCCGGCATTAACGATCGTTGAATCGGGGACTTCGCAGCGGACATTGACATTATACGCCCACGCTACGTCAAGCGATATGGGCTGGACCGTAACGCCGGTCAGGTATTTGCCCTTGCCGTCCATGTTTCCACCGTAGGTAAAGATAACCTGATATTTCATGCCGACAGTGCGCAAGCCATAGACGTTTTTCATTACGAATTCATAACCGTAGGCTTTCGGCATTTCCCAGCCGGATAAATCCGTCCAGTGCGTCATGCCTTTGGGAACCGCATTGGCGTAATTAACGGTGACATTCACAACAGGCTTGTTGTCGGAGATAATTTTAAATATTTTCTCGGCCAGGTTGATAATGCGCTCAGCGGTGCC
>JBAYFS010000241.1:0-2941 GCA_041667045.1 Elusimicrobiaceae bacterium
AAAATAAATCCGCCGCCCACGCCGGTGCCCAGCGTCACGGCCACAACATTCGCGTATTTCTTTTTAAGCTCGAAATCGTAGGCGCCCCAGGCCGCCATGTTCGCGTCATTGTCTATAACGCAGGGAATGCCCGTGAGCTTGCGCACCTGCGCGGTCACGTCAAGATCCTTTAAAGACGGGATATTCGGGGAAAAACATACCAGGCCGCGCTTGAAATCCACCGCGCCGGCGAACCCCATCCCCGCCCTGACATGGCCTTTAAGGCCGCGTTTTAAAGCCAGCATCTGCCCGGCTATCACCTTGATCAACTCCGCGCCGTTATCCGGCGTGCGGGACTGCGCCCGCTTAAGAACGAAACCGCTGTCGTCCACCGCCACAAATTTTATATAGGTCCCGCCGACATCAACGCCTATGCCTGCCATAGCTATTCTCCTCGTTTCACAACGCTTTTCCGCGCCTTGGGGTGCGCGCTGTCATAAACCTTTTTAAGCTGCCGGTATGACAGGTGGGTGTAAATCTGCGTCGTCGCCAAATTCTGGTGTCCCAGCATTTCCTGCAAAGAGCGCAGGTCGCAGCCCCGGTTAAGCAGATGAGTCGCGAAGCTGTGCCGCAGCGAATGCGGAGCCAGCTGGCGGTCCGCCCCGGTGACGTAAAGCGCGCGATGCAGGATATAAGCGATCCCGTGGCCCGACAAACGCGAACCGTCGCGGTTGATAAACACGGGCTCGTCGGGCCGGGGCGTGCCGCGCGTTTCCAGATAATCCCTCAACGCGCCCAGGGCGCGCTCGCCAACAGGCACAAGGCGTTCGCGCGATCCTTTTCCCATAACCCGCACAAACCCTCCGTAAAAATCCACATCGCCCACGCTCAGGCCCGCCGCTTCGGCCCGCCGCAATCCGCTGGAATACAGCAGTTCCAGCAGCGCGCGGTCCCTTTTTTCGAAACCCGGCAAACTGCTTTTGCGGCCCGAAACGCTTTCCTCATATTTCAAGCCATCTATAAGCGTGGCGATTTCCGCCTCCGTCATAAAACGCGGCAGTTTCTGTTCCTTGCGCGGCAGAGGCAGCAGCAGAAAAGGATTTTTCTTAAGCTGGCCGTTGTCCGTAAGGTATTTGGCGAAACTGCGCAAAGCGGAAATTTTCGTTATCACCGTGTTGCGCGACAGTCCTTTCGCGCTTAACGCGGCAAGATAAGCCCGTATCGCCTTGCGGCTGAACTTGTCCGCCGCCGCGTCCGGCTGAAATTCCAGATACTCGCCCAGCGCGGTGCGGTACACGTCCAGCGTGCGCGCCGCATAGTTGCGCGAGTTTAAATACAGCAGGAATTTCTCAGCCAGTTCCTTCATAAATAGCCGGCCCGCCTAAGCTTTCTGTCCGGCCTCTTCCTCGGCCTTTTTCAGAATTTCGGCTATTTCCTCGGGCGTGGTTTTCACTATGTTTTTGCACCGCGGATAGCCGGAACAGGCCAGGAAATGACCGCGCGGCCCGTTTCTTAAAAGCAGCGCGCTGCCGCACTTTTCGCATTTGCGGTCGGTTTTAATCGGCGACGAACCGCTAACTTTTTTACCAGCCTCATCCAGCGAATGTGTGTTTTTGCAGGCGGGAAAGCCCGAACAGGCCAAAAAGCGCCCGCGCCGGCCCTGCCGGATCACCATAGGCCTTCCGCACAGTTCGCAGGCCTCGCCGGTTTCCTCAAGCTTTATTTTATTGCCGGAAGAATCGAGCCGTATTTTGCCTTTACATTTCGGAAACTTCGCGCAGGAAATATATTTGCCGAAGCGGCTTTCCCTTATAAGCATCGGCCCGCCGCACACCGGGCATTTTTCCTCGGACTGCTGCGGTTGTTCCGCTTCCATGCCGGTGTAAGCCTTGTTCAGATCCCGGGTGAACGGCTCATAAAATTCCGACACCACTTTCACCCAGCCCGTTTCGCCGGACGCGATATTATCCAGCTTCTCCTCGATATCGGCGGTGTAGGAAAGCTCCATCAGTTCAGGGAAAAACCCTTTGAGCTTTTCCGTAACGGTCGTGCCCAGTTCCGTGGGCAGCAGTTTCGAGCTTTTCGCCTGGCGTTCCACGTATTTGCGGTCCATTATTGTTTTCACGATGGGTGCGTAAGTGGACGGTCTGCCGATCCCGTGTTTTTCCAGAGTTTTGATAAGCGTGGCTTCGTTATAGGTGGGAGGCGGCGCCGTCTGCTTTTCCTTTACCTCGATGTCTTTGAGGGCAAGCGTGTCGCCCACGGCCAGAAACGGCATCTTGGCGTCTTCCTCGTCGTCGGACTCCGGCTCCTCGCCGTCGGCTTCCTCTTTATAAACGGTCAGGAAGCCTTCAAACTTCAAAGTTCTGCCGCTGGCCTTGAGCACGCATTGCGGATTTTCCGAAGCGGCGTCCGGACCGGCCGCGATATCCACGCTGAGGCTGTCGTAAAGCGCGTCCGACATCTGGCTGGCCATGAACCTGCGCCAGACCAGCTCGTAAAGTTTAGCCTGTTCGCCGGTCAGATATTTTTTCATCAGCTCGGGCGTGCGGTAAACGCTGGTCGGGTGAATGGCTTCGTGCGCTTCCTGTGCGCCTTTTACCTTTTTCCCGTAAACCGGGGAGGAGGGCGGCATGAAACCATCGCCGAAAGTTTCGGTTATATACTTGCGCGACTCGCCGCGGATGTCGTTGGAAACGTTGAACGAGTCCGTTCTCATGTAGGTTATAAGACCGACGGTCTGCCCGTCCAGTTCAATGCCTTCGTACAACGACTGGGCGACTTTCATCGTCCTTTGCGAAACGAACCCCAGCTTATTATGCGCCTCCTGCTGCAGGGAGCTGGTGATAAACGGCGGACGGGGCCGCTGGCGCGTTTCCTTGCGCTCGACCGAAACAACGCGTATCGGCCCGTTTTTCAAAACGCTGTCCACTTCCGCCAGTTCGGTCTTGTCGCCGAAAAT
>JBAYFS010000242.1:0-2918 GCA_041667045.1 Elusimicrobiaceae bacterium
ACGAAAAGCAATAAATCTGAAGATAGAAGCAGAGTCGGAAAAGTTGTAAACTAGGTTAAACGCAGTCGGAGTCGTCTATTCAAAAATGCTGTAAAACTCCAAAAAGGTCAAAAGACTTACAGTGAAGGCATTGGTCCTACCCCCCTTAACCCCTGTCATAACCAAAGGGAAAGGTTAAAATTGACAGAAACAAACCCCTCCGCCATTGCTAGCCGAGAGGTTTGGCAAAACACAGACAAACACGGGATTATTTGTTTTTCATGCGGTTCTGCATTGTCCTTACTATAAAGGTAGCGACGTGTTCGGCGAAAGTGCCGGAACCGAACCCCGCGTCAAAACCCAGCTCCATGGCAAGCTTGTTGTTTATTCTCGGCCCGCCCACAACCGCGACGAATTGCCCGCGCACGTTTTCCGCCTCCAAAAGCTCGACCAGTTCGGTGAGGTTCTGCACATGCACGTCTTTCTGCGTTACGATCTGGGAAACCAGAATGGCGTCCGCCTTTTTCTCGCGCGCAAAGGCTATAAGTTTTTCGTTCGGGACCTGCGCGCCCAAATTATAAGCCTCTATCATAGCGTACCGCTCAAGCCCGAAATGGTGATTATAACCCTTCATGTTCATGATCGCGTCTATGCCCACGGTGTGCGCGTCGGTGCCCGTGCAGGCGCCGATAACCACAATCTTGCGCCCGAAGTTGGTTTTGATAAATTCGTCCACCTGCGCCATATTCATGCAGTTTTCAACGGCTTCGGCGTATTCAACGCGGTCGTAATCAATACCCGCGTCGGTGCGCGCATAAGCCACGAAAAAAGTGAACTCGCCGGACAGCGGGCTGGCGTTCACAATCTCGCAGGATTTAAAGCCCAGTTTCAGAACGAACAGGCGGGCCGCCTCTTTCGCTTTGCCGCCGCATTTAACGGGCAGGGTGAAGGACAGCTGCATGGCTCCGTCGTTTAAGGTGTCGCCGTAAGGTTTTATCATCATAGGTATTCTCCGGGAAAGTTATTTAACGCGAAGCGTTTTTTTAAAATACGCCTCTAGCGGGTTGTAATAGGACGGCGATTTTTCAAAAACCCCGTCGAAACCTTTGCCGCCGTCGCGCGGACGCTTGATGTCGGCGAACATGGCGTTCTCGATGGCGTTAAACAGTCCGGCTTTTTCAACCGCCTCCAGGAACGCTTCCGTTTCCGCAAGTACGGCCTGAGCGCGTTTGGCGATTATGCCGTCTTTTTTAAACTGCACTTCGTCCGAGAAATTCTCGATATTGTTCGCCACATATTTCGCGTTCTGGATGGCGAGATAGCGGTCCTGCATGAACGGCGTATGAATCGCTTCCGTAAGCATGCCCAGCAGGTGAATGCCCTGATTGGTGGCTTTCGTCACGAAATTAAACATCGTGTTCATGGCGTAACCCTTGAAAATATCGCCGGTCATAAACTTCGTGGGCGGCATGTATTTAAGCGGGGCGTCCGGGAAAATCTCGCGCGCCATCTGCGCCTGGGACAGTTCATACAAAAACCCGTTTTTAATGTCCGGATTCATTTCGAACGCGTGGCCCAAACCCATGAACTGCGGCTTCAGCCCGGAATTATAGGCGAACCGCTCGTTAATCAGCTGGGAAGCCAGCACGGTGTGCGCTTTTTCAACCGCGTCCGACGTGGTGAGGTAATTATCCTCACCGGTGTTGATGATGATTTCGGCGCGCGCGTTTATCATGCGAGCGAAATTCTGGTCCACGAAAGTGCGGAACATGTTGATGTCGCGGAACAAAATGCCGTACATGGAATCGTTGAGCATCATGTCCAGCCGCTCGATGGAACCCATGGCGGCGATTTCCGGCATGCACAGGCCGGACGCGTAATTCACAAGCCGGATATAACGTTTTTCGCGTTCACCTATTTCGTCTAACGCATGGCGCATTATGCGGAAATTCTCCTGCGTGGCGTAAGTACCGCCGAACCCTTCCGTCGTCGCGCCGAAGGGCACATAATCAAGCAGGCTCTGCGCGGTGGTGCGGATAACGGCTATAACGTCCGCGCCGGCCAGCACGGCGGCCTCGGCCTGCTTCACATCCTCATAAATATTGCCGGTGGCGACAATGACGTACAAAAGGGGCGAATTAATGCCCTCCTTAAACTGCTCAAGTTTTTCGTTGCGGCGGGCGACATTCGCGCTTACCCGCCCGTCGTAGTCCGCGACGAGGGCGGCGGCTTTTTTCTGCACGGCCTTATGGTCCGCCATTTCCAGGGACGCTATGTCAAAACCATCCGCTATGGCGGTGTTTAGTTCGGCTGGCGATTTTCCGGTTTTAACAAGCGCGCTGATGTAATAACCCGCCAGCCCGTCCGCGCATTTTTCGCGCAGGCGGTTAACGATGATATTGGGAACGGGCACGCCGTTTTTGTCGGCCCCGTCGGCGCCGAGCAGGCGCAGGGTGGCGCGTTCGACAGTGACGGTGGTGTGGCCCGCTATGAAATCCTGAACCGGACGCGTTATGCGTTCAGCCAGCGTGCGGGCGTTTTTTATTTTCACCTTCGAAAGTCCAAGTTTGCTTTTCATAAGTTCTCCGGTACGGTCAAATGTCTTCCCTAACTCCGGCGGGAGTCCAGCTCCCGCTCAGCCAAATCTATTATGCCGGCGTCCAACCCCAGAATACGCGCCACGCTAAGCGCGTCGCTGCCTTTATGGGAGCCGTCGTCCGCTATCAGTTCATAACGCATAAAGCGGTTTATAGCACGCAGGCGTTCGGCGGGCGGCACGGCGCAGCCGCCGAAATACTTATCAAACGCGCGGGCGTCAAAACCGCGCATGCGCCAGGCCGCCGCCTGCCCGTGGCGCGCAATGTCGGCGAAATGGGTAGCCAGCAGGGTCAGCACGCCCTGCCGTTCCGCCAGCGTGCCGGTAATGGCTGATAAAAGCG
>JBAYFS010000243.1:0-2904 GCA_041667045.1 Elusimicrobiaceae bacterium
CATCAACGAAATCCCGAAAGCGAAGATCCCGCCGCACTCAGCTGACAGCAACGCCGTCAACGCTGCGTCAACCGCGACCTTCATCACCGGTGCGGGCGGCTGGGCCTATGCCAACACCTCCGCTGATACCGGCTGGGGAACCTTTGTGGTCAACTGCACGAAAACCGATTCCAAAGGAACCGTCTGGTCAACCCAGTAGTACGGACTCACGAAGTTTAAAAAAACAGGCTCCGCAACCGCGGGGCCTGTTTTTTATTCCCCTTCCACTACTCCTTCCTAATTTAATATTATAAGGTAGGGTAAATTTTACGCTATCCGGCGGAATAATGGAATTTGACTTCTTGTTGCTGGGCCTGTTCGTTTTTGCTTTCGGACTTATAATCGGAAGCTTTCTCAACGTGTGCATTTACCGGATCCCGCTGGAAGGGAAATCCATAATAAATCCGCCCGTTTCCGCCTGCCCAGCCTGCGGCGCGTTTATCAAGTGGTATGACAATATTCCGCTCTTAAGTTTCGCGCTGCTGGGCGGCAAATGCCGCAGCTGCAAAAAACCCATCTCCTGGCGCTATCCGGTCATTGAACTGCTGACCGGAGTGCTGACGGTTTTATTCATCTTTAAGCATCTGCCGTATCTCGCGTGGATAGCGGGAACCCTGCTCGCCGTTTACGCGCTGATCGTGCTTTCCATTATTGACTTGGACTGCTTCATAATACCGGACGAGCTTTCCCTGGGCCTTATCGGCGTGGGCCTTTTATTCGCCTTCTTTAATCCGAACTTCTCCGGCACATGGCTTCACAAGCTTATGGAAGCGGCAATAGGCGGCGCGGCGGGGTTCGCGCTGTTTTTCTCGATCGCTGTTGTTGGCGAATGGGTTTTCAAGAAGGAAGCCATGGGCGGCGGCGACATTAAACTCATGGCCGGAGCCGGCGCGCTGATAGGAGTGCAGGGCGTTTTCTCAACCCTTATGCTGGGATCGGCGGCGGGCGCGCTTTACGGACTGGTGCAAATGCTGCGCAAAAAAGCCGGACGCGGCGATCCTATTCCGTTCGGGCCGTTTTTAAGTTTGGGAATTCTGATAAACCTCTACCAGCTTATTCCGCTGAAAGCTTTTCTTATAGGATAACGCAATGAGCGAAAAGCCCAAAATTGTCCAGAAAAGGCCTACGAAAGACGAGCTTATAGCCTCCGCTTTCTATTTCGCCGTCAAAGCGCATGAATACCAGGTGCGTAAAGGCACAGGATTGCCCTATATCGAGCATCCGATCAAAGTGGCCGCCCTGCTTATGGAAATAAAGGCCAGCCGCGATCTGGTTGTCGCAGGTTTTTTGCACGACGTTTTGGAAGACACCGACCGCACGGCTGATGAAATTTACAGGTTGTTCGGGAAAAAAGTGTCCCTGCTGGTCGAAAGCGTTACGGAAAACAAGAGCATGTCCTGGGAAGAACGCAAAACCCACACGATAAAATCCCTGGAAAAAGCGGATTACGACGTGGTCGTGCTGTCTCTTGCCGACAAACTGGACAACATCCGTTCCATAGCGGCGGATTTCAGGCAAAACGGCGAAAGGATATGGCTGAAATTCTCGCGTCCCAAAGAAACCCAGCGCTGGTATTATCAGGAACTGGTGCGCGTACTGAAAAAGCGGACAAAAAACCGCGCAGAGCATCTTTGGTCCGGCGAATTCGCCGACCTGGTTTCGCGCATATTCAAATAACTTTCAACAGCATGTCGCTGTAGGACTCGGTTAGCATGTTTTTCTTCGGTATTTTAAAAAGTTTTAGATAATAACAGCATTGCCTGAGCAACGCTTCCTTTTTAATCTTGCCGCTATTGGCTATCGCTTCAATTTCCACAAACGAACCCAGCTTTGAAACCTTATCAATGTGAAATTTCACATTTCCGATAAAATAGATTTCCCTTTTCTTTTTCACCTCCACCTTAACCCCTAACGCCCCGGAAAGAAGAATCCTGAGTTCACCGCTTTTATCGGTTCGAAAAAGCGTTACTTCGGACGCTTTGGGACCCGCCTGGTTTTTACGCACATAGTGAATCAGCGCGTTTTCGATATTGCCGCTGCGCAGTTTTAATCTGCCGTTTTGAGCGTTGAAATAGGTGTCAGTCTGGGTATCAACACCTTTAAATTCCGCCTTATTTTCAAGGAGAACCGAGCGGATAAAATCCGCGTTATCGCACCGTGCCTTTATTTCTATGTTCAAGCATTTCATGATGAGATACTACCATTATCCGCCTGACATTCCCAGCTCCGCGCAGTATATGATAATCTTTATGAGAATGGCGCGGAATAAGTTTTTATCATCGGTCACCGCTTTGGCGTTCGCCTGTTTATTCGGGACCGCGGCTTTCTGCCAGACGGATTCGCGCGCAGGCCAGCCGGTGTCCGTCATTAACATAACGGGCAATAAAACCAGTCCCGCCGAAATTCTCTCCCGCCTCTCTTTAAAAAAAGGAAAAGTCTGGAGCGCGGATGATGAAGCCAAATCAAAAAAGGCCCTGCACGACATGGGCGTATTCCGCAAAGTGTCCCTGCAAAGCCGCTATGACGCCGCTTCGAACGGCGTCATCGTTGACATTACCGCCGACGACGGCTGGTATCTCGTGCCGCTTCCGCTTTTCACCTCCGGCAGTTCGGGCCGTAAATTCAGCGTGACCGTTTTATCCGGCAACCTGTTCCGGCGGGCCGAAACCATTTTCCTGCGAGGACTGGTGGGCGACAATACGCGCTCCATAGGCGGCGGACTGGCAACGGGAAGTTATTTTTTCGCCGCAAGCGGCTCAAGCGACAGTTCGACCGAGCGCGCCTATTCGGACGGTGCATACAACACGCTCCCCTCCGACCCCAACGATGTCAAAACGGGAACTGCGATTGACAGTTATTTGCGAA
>JBAYFS010000244.1:0-2884 GCA_041667045.1 Elusimicrobiaceae bacterium
AAGCTTTTCGTCCCCGTCGTAAAGTTTATCCGTCAGCACCGCCGTCACCGATTTTTCCCGGTATCCCGCCAGCGCGGTTTCAGCCGCGTCGGAAACGATTTTACTGTCGTCCGTCAGCATGTTTATAAGAACGGGCACGGCCGCTAGATACTGGCGCTTGCCCAGTTCCAGCGCGGCTTCGGCGCGGAGCTGCGGATTTTCATGCTCCAGAAATTTAATGAGCCGTTCCGAATTCTCCTCTCCGGAAAGCTGGGTATACCCTGATGATGACAACTGCACCGGCTTGAGAAAAACTATATTTTCAGTCGGCTGCGCCGGTTTTTCGCCCTTGGCTGTAATGGGTTTCACTTCTTTACGCGGTTCACTTTTTGCCGGAGCCGGCGCAATGGGTTGCGTGCGTTCGGTTTCCTGTTTGTAATGGGGGCCTTCAAAAAAGGCGTTGTCAGGGATTTGAGCCAAAAGCGGCGAGGCTATAGCGAAAAATCCGGCAAGTGCAATCGCTTTTTTCATGGTCACTCCTGAGGTCCGGCGTCTTGTCCGGCTTCCGACGCGGCGGTCTCCGCCTGCTGTTCGGGGCCGGGTTCCGTTAAAGTTTTTTTCTTGCCCTTATTGGTAAACATGGTGTCTGTTTCAATGCTTAACGCGGGGCGGCGGACCGCTTTTTCATTCGGCGCAGGATCCGGAGCCTGCGCCGTCTGCGCGGGTTGCGGCGCGGTATAAGGTTTCAGGGTTTTCAGCGTCCGTTCGGCGGCTCTGCGCACTTCCATAACCGGATCTTTTTCGTATACGGAGGCTAGCGCGTAGCCCGCCTTCGCCCCGTTTATCGCTCCGATGGTGCGCACGGCCTGCACCCGGACGCGCGCGTCGGGATTTTCCAGCGTTTTTATTGCGGCGCTTTCACATTCCGAATCGTGATACGCTGCCAGCCGCTGGAGCGCCGCCAGCGCCACTTCCGGTTCCCTTCTGGATTCAAGGGCCGCCAGACAGGCTTTGCGCGTCGCGGACTCCCCTCCCAGTTCGGTTATGGTATCCAGATTGTAAACTGCGGTGTGGGGATCGGAACTTTTTATCTGGGCGATAAACTGGTCTATCATGAACTCAGAGGACGATTTTTCAGGACCGGCTTTGTTCTCCGAGGGTTTGGCGGATGCCGCGGCGGCCTGGTCCGCTTCGGCTTTAAGCATATTGTAATCTTCCGGCTTGCTCTGCCCGAATGCGCACGAGCAGACGCAGGCTATAAAGCAGGCAGGGAAAAAAGTTTTCCTCATTATTTTTTATCCGTTTTGGGCATAAGAGTTTCAGCTTTTTCCTTCACACGTGCATCCTTGGACTTAACAGCTTCTGTCAAAATTTCCTTGGCGGCCTTGTCGTTAATTTTAGCGGCGGCGCAGTTTAAGCCCGCAAGCTTAAGGTCGGTGTCTTCACGGTCATTGCCAATAATTTTAGCGTAAGCGTTTAGGACCTTGGCGTCTCCCGTCTGGCACAGCGCGTTGCCAGCCGCAATGCGGGCCGGAAGGTCCGTGCCTTTCTTTAGTATTTTAAGCAGCGTTTCGCGGGCGTCCTCACGTTGTGTCAGTTCGGAAAGGCCGTATACCGCACCCAGGATGAGTTCCGGTTCCGCGGAATCTCTGAGTGAGGACAGGATATTTACACTCCGTTCATTGTCTATTCTGCCTATCGCCGCTGCGGCAGAGCCGCGCACACTGGCGGATTGCGTTGATTTAATCACGCTTTCAAGCGCGTCCTGAGCCTGAAGAGTCCCGATTCTGCCCAACGCGCGGGAAGCTATGCCGGCAAGAACCGGATCTCCGCCAAGCGCCTGTTCGGAAAGCGGTCCCACGCTTTCGGGACTGCGGATTTTTTCAAGCGCCAGCAGGCACACCCTTTTCATGTCGAAGTCCGCGCCCTCCATAAGAAAGGCTATCTTTCCGGCGGCGTTGCGGTCTTCCTGAACCCCCAGCGCAGTTATGGCGGCGGAGCGCACGTCCGCATCCTTGTCTAAAAGCGCGGAATATAAAACGTCAAGCGTATCCTGCCCGCGCAGGCGGCCCAGCAGTTTAAGAGCGGCTTTGCGGACCTGCGGCTCCGAGTCTGACGCGGCTTTAAGTATTGTTTCGCGCGCCTGAGGCACCTTGCGGTACTGGTTCAGTTTCTCAACGGCGGCGGCGCGCACTTCGGGCGTAGCGTCTTCCGCCAGGGCCGAGAGCAGCTGCGCGGCGGTTTGCTGGTCCGCGCTTAAGTTGTCGGTGGCGCGGACCGCGGCAAGTTTTTCCTGTTCGGTTCCGCTCTTTATCGCGGTTTGAATGGTCTTTTCGTCGTTTTGCGCGAAAACGCCCACCGACAGCAAGGAAATAACGCCCAAGATTAAAAATTGTTTTCTCATGATACTATTATATATAAATAGAGCAAAAGAAAAACCGGCTTGCTTTCAAGGCAAGCCGGTTTTTAAATGGCGCTAAACAATCAAGTTTTGGTTTCGGTAACGCAGATTTCTTTCGCGGCGGCCAGTTCGGCGGAGCGTTTCTTTTCCGCTATGGACATAAAGTGCACCGCTACAAGGATGAACATCAGGCTCAGCCAGTCTTCTTTTTTAGGCGGTTTGCCGTTCATGAAATACCACGTGATAAGCGTAGCCGCCGTGCCGGCGACAAGCGAGGTAAGCCTGTTCACCAGTCCGGCAAACGTAGCCGTTCTGCCTTTGAACATGAAAAGGAAAACGGAGAAAAACGCGGCAATGCCGAATACCGTTCCCGCGAGTATCGCCCAGCCCCACGCCTGCGGAGGATTGCTCAGGTTCTGCTGAAACAAAGCGATGAAGCTTTTGGGATCATCCGGGCAAAGGCAGGTGAACACCCACACCGCGACCGTTATGGTGGTCAGGCTG
>JBAYFS010000245.1:0-2837 GCA_041667045.1 Elusimicrobiaceae bacterium
ATCCTAAGACAGTTTTTTATCCCGGATTGTTCAATAGAGTAGCGGGATTCTACGACGGCTGGCGGGAAATTTTGCGTCGAATTGCCGCGCGCCATCCCTCGTCTCGGTCCGAGCTATCTATTGCACAATCCAGGTTTATACGCGCAGCCTGACGGCTGCGGCGTTTTAAAATAATATTAATTTATTCTGGGAAGCGGATTTATCGGATATCATCCGCGTTGATGAGTCCGAAGCCTTGGTATGCGTCTTCGACGCCGGGCAGTTTGTGCGCCGCCTGCTTGAGTTTTTCCATGATAGTCTTCGGCGTTTGCGCTCCGGCGTTTATAGCTATCGCCGCAAGTCCCGTGACATGCGGCGCGGCGAATGATGTGCCGCTGCAGACCACATAGTTCCACTTCGGGCCGGTGGTGAGAATGTCGGCGCCCGGCGCTATGAAAGACAGGCCCTCTCCCCGGTTGGAAAAGCGGGCCGGTTTTTGCCTTATCGTCATTGCCGCCACGGAAACCACAAACGGATACCGTGCTGGATACGACAGGGTATCCTCCCCGCCGTTGCCGGCGGCGCAGATGGAAAGTATCCCTTTTTCGTAAGCTTTGTATATCGCGTATTTAAGCGCGAGGCTTTCCTTCTTTAAATTGAGGCTTAAATTTATCAGTTTTGCATCCAGTTCGATAGCCTTGTCAATCGCTTCCACCAGATTGGACAGGCGCACGATACCGTCGTCGCCGACGGTCTGGATATTATACAGGGAACAGGCCGGCGCCACTCCGACCACGCCGGTGTTGTTTAAGCTGGCGGCCAGCACACCGGACACTTGCGTGCCGTGTTCCGTAGGGCTTTGCGCGCTGGCGGTGAAACTGAAAGACTCCAGCAGCCTGTTAGACAGGTCGGCGTTGCTTGAAGTTATTCCGGAATCTATAATGGCGATTTTTACGCCCTGACCCATATAGCCCTTTTGCCAGGCGGCGGGCGCGTTGACCGTCATAACGCCCCAGGGGAGCGCGTCGGCGTAGCCGAACATGTCGTCCGCGGCACGGGTTTGCGTTGAAACCGCTGTTTCAACGCCAGCCGGCACCGGTGTGAGTTTTATCGCACGGTCTTCCTCTATTAGCAGCGTTACGGAGGAATTGGAAATATCCTGCCGGGCGGGAACCAGCACTAGCGCGGCGTTGAGGCGTTCATATTTTTTTATTACGCGATGTTTTGCAAATTTGATTTTAAGCGCGGATACATCGGTATTGTCTTTCATGAAAACGATAACGCGCTTCGCCTCCGGTCCGGTTTGCGCCAGGAGAACCGGGGCGGAAAGAAAAACGGCTGCGATAAGCGCCAATAGCGTCTTCATATATTTATCATAGCAACGAACGGGTTCCGGCGTAAGGGCCAAAAGACCTAACATTCACTGGCGCAAGCCGCTATACCGCAAAAAAATCCTCCCTTTTTGCGGGGAGGATTTTTTTTGATGCGGATTGTTCTTTGTTATTTGGTTTTTCCAGCCGGTTTTTTGACCAGTTTTTTAGGAGAGGCGGCCGAAACGGGCGTTCCCTTTTTCTGATCGTAATAATCCAGACCCGAATGGTCAATCACTTCCGCGCCCATAAGAAGACGCAGCGTGTTTTTAAACTTCATGTGCTGTATGAATAGATCATGCTCCGGTTTGGGTCGGGGCGGCACATGGGCGATTTGTAGAAGAAGGACAGCCATTCCTGAATGCCTTTAAGCCCTGCGCGTTTTGCCAGGTCGGTGCAGAGGATAAGATCCAAGGCCACCGGTGCGGCGAGTATGGAGTCGCGGCAGAGGAAGTTTATCTTTATCTGCATGGGCATGCCCATCCAGCCGAAGATGTCGATATTGTCCCATCCTTCTTTCGCGTCGCCGCGGGGGGGATAATATTCAATGCGCACTTTATGGACGTGGTCTTTGTAAAGCTTCGGATACAGTTCGGAGTCCAGAATCGAGTCAAGCACGGAAACCTTGCTGACTTCCTTGGTTTTAAAGGAGCTGGGGTCGGCCAGCACTTCGCCGTCGCGGTTGCCCAGGATGTTGGTGGAATACCAGCCGTGCAGACCCAGCATTCTGGCTTTCAGGCCCGGGGCGATGATGGTTTTTATCAGCGTCTGGCCGGTTTTGAAATCCTTGCCGGAGACGGGGCAGCCGTTTTTCTCGGCCAGTTCGCGCAGGGCGGGCATGTCAACCGTGAGGTTGGGTGCGCCGTTGGCGAACGGAATACCCATCTTGAGCGCGGTGTAGGCGTAAATCATGGACGGGGAAATCAATTTCGAGTTTTTACGCAGGCCTTCCTCAAACGATTTAAGCGTCTGGTGCACAGCGCTGGGTTTGAAATAAACCTCGGTCGAGCCGATCCAGATCATCACGTTGCGGTCAATGTTGTTCGCTTTGTTGAACGCGCGGATGTCTGTGGCCAGCATGTCGGAAAGTTCCATTTTGGTCTTGGCTTTCTTGCAGATTTTCGCTTTGAGGTTTTTCACGAATTTTCTGTCGAATACGCCGGGCATCGGCTTGACGGCCTTCAGCTCTTCCTTCACCGGCTCCAGCTGGCTGGGGTGCAGCACGCCCGCCTTGATGGCCGTAAGGTACATGTCGTCCGGGAAAATATCCCAGCCCGTAAAAACTATGTCTTCCAGCGTGGCCAGCGGCACGAAATCCTTTATGAGCGGATTTTTGTTTTCATAGCGCTTGCCCAGCCTGATTTTCTGCATTTGCGTAACGGAACCGAAGGGCTCACCCAGCCCTTTTTTAGCGAGTTCCACACCGGCTATCAGGGTGCTGGTAACCGCGCCCATTCCCGGGATTAACACGCCCAGTTTACCTTTCGC
>JBAYFS010000246.1:0-2808 GCA_041667045.1 Elusimicrobiaceae bacterium
GCTTTTCAAGCCGGACAGCTGCGGCAGGCCGCGGGCCGCCATAAGGAAATACAAAAACGGCTGAAAACTCTCCCCCGCCTTCACGTCTTTCTCCAAAGATTTCGACGAGCCGGAAAGTTTTGTTTTATAGTCAACGACAAGGAAGGTCCCGTCGGCAGGGCAAACGTCAATCCTGTCGGCGATGCCGCGGCACTTATAATCTTTAAGTTCGGCAAGCCTGCCTTGCAGCGCGACCTCGAAAGCCGAAGGCCGCAAGCCGCCCAAAGACCCCGTGTCAGCCGCGGCAAAAGCTTTCACGGATTCGTGCATCCGATCGCGCAGGACTTCCCATGCCACGGGGTAAATGCCGGGCATTTCCGAAGGCACCAGTTCCTCAAAGTTTTTAACCGCCGAAGCGGCCGCTATATCCGGAACAGGGTGCTCCCAAAAACCGCTTTCGGCAAGCTCCTTATATGTTTTGAAAAGAACGCCGTGATAGTAAGTGCCGACCGTGCGGCTGTCCGGCCCGGACTGGAAAACTTCAATATTTTCGGGCCGCAAACCGAGCACGCGCGAAAAGTAGAACTTCATCGGGCACTTGCCCAGTTCCTCAAGGGAGCTGGGAGAAAACCCCCGGTCCTTCAACTCGGCCAAAAACCTGCCGCGCGGGCCTATTATCCCGTCGGAGGGACCAGCCGCGCCGTGCGCGCTTAAAAGCGCGGAAAATGCGCGCCGCTCCTTAAAGGACGGAGTGTCAAGTCCGGAGTCGGCATAGTTTTTTTCGATATCGCACGAGAAAGCTAGTTTGAGCGACATTTCCGCTTCGGACAAGAATTGCTCCTCCCCTGACAGTTCCTCAACCATCCTTCTCGGCACGGAGACCAGATAACGCTCGGCTCCGCCGCAAGCGCGCGAAAGTTCGGCCACCAGTCCGGACACGACCTTGACCTTCCCCTCCGAGTCCGAACGCTGGTAAACGCACACGAACCGCTCGCCGGCGGATTCGGCAAGCAGATAAAACAAAAGTTTTTCCTCGTCGTAGGAGTCCAGCTTTGGATTTATCCAGTAACCCAGCGTATCGCGCAGGACAACGCGGGCGGTGTCCCTTAAGACCGGGTCTTCCCGTATCAGGCGCGGAAACACTTTTTCATTCAGGCCCAAAACTATAACCGCGCGGAAGCGACGTCCGCGCGCGCTCATGGCATCCATGATTTCAACGCCGCCAGCGCTGTTGCCGCCGAGCGGCGCGGCGGCTTCGCCCAAGCGCGCCGAAACTTCGTCTAAAAATTCGCCCTGCCGGGCGGAGCGCACAAGCCCGTAATGCTTCATGGCGGCCAGCGCCGCATGCACGGTTTCAAACGTGGCGGAATCCGCGCCGTTAAAAGCGTCCGCACGAATATTGCCGGAAACAAAGGACCACGCTCCGTCGCACCGCTCGCCCCAGGAGCCGCTTTTTTCAAGCCGCGCCAGCGCCTTGTCGGTCTTTAAAAGCCATTCACTGAACAGGCGCACGTCGCCCGCCAGGGCGGAGGGAAGCGCGTCACAGGAAAACAGCCTGTCCCACTGCTCAAACCCGCGGGTTATTCCGCTGCGCGCAAAACTTTCTGACAGGCGTACGCCGGCCTCATAATTCGTAAAGTAGGGAGAAGTCCACAGTTCCGCCATGCTTTCGCAGGGATAGTTCTTCCTCCGCAGTTCCAACAGCGTACGCGCCAGGCGCGCAAGCGGCTTTGCCTCGACCGGAACGGAAGCCGAAAGATGAAACGGAATGAGGCTTTCTTCAAACACCGCCGCCAGAGTCAGGCAATACGGCTCCACACTGCGCGCGGCTACGGCGATTTCGGAAAAAGCGAACCCCTCCGTTTCCACCAGCCGGAGAATTTCCCGCGCGGCGAACCGCGCTTCCGCGCGCAGGCCGGAAACAGCCGCAAGTTGAAACGCTTTAGTGTCCGGCGCGCCGGTTTCTTCGGTAAAAAGGCAGGACAGCGTTTTCCCGAGCGCGCAGGAATTCTCGCGCCGGTCCAGGCAAACGCTTTCGCCCGCGTAGCCGATAATATTGGTTTCGAAAAATTTCCCGGTGAATTTATACGCCGGATGCTTTTCATAAGGATAAAACAGAATCACGGGAAAACCCTGGCGCACGGAATTAAAAAGCTCCAGCTGGATTCCGGTAAGGTCATAAAACCCGTAAAAAATTATTTTTTCAAACCCGGACAGATAAACGCTGGCGGCGGCGCCTTCAACGGCGCGCCGCAATATCTCAAAACGCGTCAGCACGGGCATACCGCCAATGGCGGCGGAATAAGCGGCGCGGACTTTGAGAAGCCAGCGCATACGGTCGGCGTCGCCCCATTTATCGAAAACGCCTTCGTTAAGCAAGGCAAGCACGGCGTCCGGCTCGACCAACGCGTCCACCATATCGCGCGCGCTGGAACGCACCGCGCCCGCGAAACCGCGGCTGACATAACCAGACTCCGGCGGAGGGAACGCCTCGAGAATATACCGGAAAAGAAAATCCTGAAAACCCGCGTCGCTCACCACCTCGGGCACGGGCGAGCCAGGCTCTTGCAGGCGTGGTTTTTCAAAAGCCAGCTTATTAGACAAAGACGAGAATGTTTCAAAAACTATATTCGCGCATGCGCCGTTTTTCCGGACCAGAACGCGGGACAGGTAATCCCCCATGCGTCCGGACGGGACAACAACAAGAACAGGACTGAGCGGATTCTTTCTTTCATCCGCCAGATATTCCGAAAACTTTTCCTCAAGCCGGGAAAACGGCCCGTAATAAAGTTTTTGCATACGCTAACTCTTTTTCCCGTAAAGCGCGGA
>JBAYFS010000247.1:0-2769 GCA_041667045.1 Elusimicrobiaceae bacterium
AATGACGCTTATTTCAGAGGCCTTGGGAAATGGGCGTCCGAACTCGGCGGATCAACATATGTAACTGGAATTTCAACACAGCCGCCGCTTAAGAAAAGCATCGCAAGCGGAACGATGACATTGCCCGCAGGAAAAACATACACCGTAATGCTATGGGCGTATTACTACACCTGCGAAGACTATACCACGAACCTGCTTTTAGACGGGACCGTAATGCGCTCCTACTACGGCGCCGGTAACGATACCGCAGGCTGTGACCAGAACAGTATCTTCCATGTGCAAACCGGCGTTGGCAGCGGAACGCACACCTGGAGCACCAACCGCGGCGGACAGCAAACCTTCATGTGGCTTGCTTATCCGGAAAACTAACGCGCCCGGAGAACATTATGGGAACAGATATTTTAATTAAAAAAATATTCTCAGGAACAAAATTCGCATATATCATCGCGTTCGCCGCCGTTGCGCTGCTGGCCGGTATAGCCGGCACAGAAACCATCACGCTGAAAACCTGGTATCCCACACCTTACTGCTCATACCCAAAAATGAAAGTAACAAACAGTATTAACATCGGAACAGCCGACAAAGCCGCCTCGGTTAAAATATCAGGCGACGCCGTAATGACAGGCGATACCGCTCTGGCGACAACGGCGGGCAGCCAGCTGGGCGTGGGGACCGCGGTCAAAGCCGCCGCCTTGGGCGGAAAAGCGTTCGCCGCGAATATAAACGGCTACCTGAAAACGGAAGACACATACTTCAAAAATATCGGTAAATGGGCGTCCGGCATCGGAGAAGGGAGTCCCACAATAGGAAGTTCGCCCCAGGCTTTGAAAGGCAGCACCAACAAAGGCCAGATGGTATTGCCGGAAGGAAAAACCTACACGGTGCTGATCTGGGCGTTTTATTTCTGCTGTGAAGACTATTACACGGCGCTGACGCTGGACGGGACAACCGTGCGTTTTTACCGCGGCATAGAAGATGACAAGGACGGCTGCGATCAGAACAGCCTTTTTTACGTAGCCAGAGGTTTGAGCGGCGGAACGCATACGCTTGGCATATCAAGAGGCAATCAGTTCACCTTCCAGTGGCTCGCTTTCCCCGAATAAACCGGAAATATTTAACAGAAAAGCGGAGCTTTTAGCTCCGCTTTTTTTGTTTAAACAGAAGTAATCCTACATTTCCACCGAAAAACCGAACGACCAGTGGGTTTCTTTTTCCGTCTCAAAAGCGAGATACGGCAAATGGCCTGTAAAAAACTCTCCGAATAACGACAGATTTCCGGCCCCGCCGTAATACTTCCATCCGGCGCGCGAGTTGAACGAAGGTTGCCAGCCGTATCTGGCGTGCGCCCGCAAATCGCCGCACAGAAACCACGCATGGCTATCGCGCCGCAATTCGGCTTCCGCTCCGGCCTGTCCGTGCCAGCGGTCGGACGTGTGGGGAATAATGTTGAAAGCGTAATACAGTCCGCCGTACAGCCGCACGCCTTCCACGGGCCGGTAATCGCCTGTCAGGCGCAAATCGTCGGTGACATGTTTTTCCAGAAACGCGGGCGAGAGGTTGTTTGACATAATATAATCATCCCCCACATGCGAACTGGTGTGCCAGTACATGGCGCGCAGGCCCCATTTATCCGTAGCGTAATCAAGCGGAAAAGCAACGGAAAAATCCGCCACCTGAAAATCATTGGTAACGCGAGAGGTGTCGAACCGGGCTGCGACTCCGCCCATAATCCCGAACTGAAGCTTCCGCCCGCCGTTCAAATCCCAGCGGACAAGCCCAACCTCGTCTCCCATATTTATTTCGGTGCGCTGGCTCCCCCCCACAATACCCGTAAGCCGCACGCCGAAAGCCGGCTGGGTGGGGTCCGCGGAGAACGCGGCAAACTGTTCTTTCTGCGGCATAAAATCCGCCGCAAAACCGACAGAGGAACATAATATCGCCATACACATAAACAAAGATGTCTTTTTCATATTTTCAGCTGATCGCAGCCTCCCGCGCCAAAGATGACGGCCCTTTGGGCCATTTTAAGGCGGACCGGACAGCGTTTTCCACGTCATATTCGGAAACCTGCGCGTCAACCGCGCACAGTTTAGCCTCAGCCGAGATGGCACCAGCCATGTCCGCAAAGATATTTCTGGGCGAACACCCGCTCAACCCCAGATATTTAACAATATCCGGCAGCCGGGGATTGACACCCGCCAGCTTGCCATCGTCATGAATATAAAACCCAATTCCGCATTTCCGGCCCGTTTCGCCATATTGAGAAAGCCGGTCAACCGTTTTAGACGGCAAAAACCGGTCCGGCTGGCTCAAAGCTTTATATAAATAGGTATTGAAATTAAAAAAAGAGTCCAACCCCACGTAATCAGCCAATTCAAAGGGTCCCATGGGCACTTTCATATGTTCGCGCACGGCGGCATCAATTTCAGGGACGAAACCTTTTCCCTTCTCAAGCATGTTTATGCCGGTCAGCATATACATGGCGGCTATCCGGTTTATCACCATACCGGGACTATGCCGCCCGATAAGCGGCTCCCACCCTATGCGCTTGGAATAGCCGACGACGGTGTCAAGCACCGCGTCTGTGGTTTTTTCGAAACGCGCTATTTCGGCGACGGGACTGGCCTTGATAAACTCGGCAAAATTTATCCCGACAAAACGCTCGGAAGACGATACTTCGTTTATAACACCGCCCGGGTTCTCCGTCACGCAGCGCACGCATATCGCGCAATCCGCCGAAACAACCGCCTCCAGTTTCCTAAACAGCAA
>JBAYFS010000248.1:0-2764 GCA_041667045.1 Elusimicrobiaceae bacterium
TCAACACCCATTTTCTTGGCGCGCTCGTCGGTAAGCATAAGGTCGCAGGCGATAACCTTCATCTTTAACCCTTTCGCCAGTTCGGCCACTATCGAGCCGATGTTGCCCACGCCCACCACGCCCAGCGTCTTGCCGAACACTTCCGTGCCTTCAAACTTGTTCTTTTCCCACTTGCCGGCGTGGGTGGAGGCGTTGGCCTGCGGTATCTGGCGGCAGAGCGCCATCATCATGGCTATGGCGTGCTCGGCGGTGGAAACCGTGTTGCCGAACGGCGTGTTCATAACCAGGATTTTCTTTTCGGTGCAGGCGGGAATGTCAATATTGTCCACGCCGATGCCGGCGCGCGCCGCGGCTTTCATTTTGCCAGCCGCCATGATGATGTCGCGCGTAAGCGTGGTCGCGGAACGGATTACTATGCCGTCGTATTCGCCGATGCATGTTTTAAGCTGGTCCGGAGTCATGCCGGGCTTGTAATCAACTTCAACGCCGCGCTCCTTGAAAATTTGCGCGCATATCGGGTCGGCTTTGTCTGCTATTAATACTTTCATTTGTAAATCTCCTTAAAAAATATAAAGTGGAATCACGCCTTGGGCGCGATTTGCTCGTACGCCCAGTCAAACCAGGGGAGCAGGGCTTCCACGTCTGAAGTCTCCACCGTCGCTCCGCACCATATGCGGATTCCGGCGGGGGCTTTCGCGTAGGAATTGATGTCGTAAGCCGCGTTTTCCTTGGTTATCAGGGAAGTGAGTTGTTTGGCGGTTTTCGCTTTATCCTCGTCGCTCAGTTTTGTGAACCAGTCCGCCGTGATTTTAAGGCAGACCGACGTGTTAGAGCGTATTTCCTTGGTTTCCGCCAGGAAGGCGACCCAGGGCGTTTTCGCGACCCATTTCTCAACTGCGGCCAGATTGGCGTTCGAGCGGGCGACCAACCCTTTGCTTCCGCCTATGGATTCCGCCCATTTGAGCGCGTCAATCGTGTCTTCCACGCAGAGCATGGAAGGCGTGTTCACCGTGGAATATTCCAGTTCGCCCGGTTTGAGCTTGTCCTGCGACGCCAGCCTGAAAGTTTTGGGCAGCGGCCAGGGAACTTTGGTTTCGTTTTCTTCCATCCGTTTTACCGCGCGGGGCGAGAGAATAACCACGCCGTGCGCCGCCTCTCCGCCCAGCACTTTCTGCCAGGAGAAAGTGATAACGTCGAGCTTGGAATAGTCCATTTCCATGGCGAAAATGCCGGAAGTGGCGTCGCAGATGGCGAGGCCTTCGCGGTCGTTGGATATCCATTCAAGGTTAGGCACTTTCACGCCGGACGTCGTGCCGTTGAACGTGAAAACGAGATCGTTTTTCGGATTGGCGAGCGCCAGGTTCGGAATCTTTCCGTAATCGGCTTTATACTCGTTTACTTTGGGCAGTTTGAGTTGTTTGACAAGGTCGCTGATCCAGCCTTTGCTGAATGCTTCCCATCCGAACACGTCCACGGGTTTGGGGCCGAGGAGCGTCCATAACGCGAGCTCAACCGCGCCCGTGTCGGAACCAGCCACAATGCCGATGCGGTAATCCGCGGGCAGACCGAGCACGTTTTTCATGCGGTCGGAACATTCCTGCAGCCGCGCTTTGCCTTCTTTCGACCGGTGCGACCGGCCTACTAGCGCGTTTTTAAGCGCGTCAACCGTCCAGCCAGGGCGCTTGGCGCAGGGGCCTGACGAAAAATTAGGGCACTTCGGCTTCAAACTCGGTTTTTGCATTTTTGTTTCTCCTATGGTAACAAATACAAATACAAGCACTTCGCCATAATATTAGCAATAAATCAGGGAAAAAAACACTGGCAAAATTTGGTTCGGCGGTTCTGGCGCGCGGACGCCGCTGTTCGGAACCGCACTTTAACTTGCGCATCCGTAGCGGGAATGGCGGATAAGGGATTGCTTCGCGTTTTCCCTCGTTGTTCGCTCCCTTCTTCTTGCAAAGGAAGACAATAAAAAATATAATGTATAAGCGATTTATGGTGGTTGTAGCTCAAGGGTTAGAGCGCTCGGCTGTGGCCCGGGAGGTTGCGGGTTCAAGTCCCGTCAGCCACCCCATACTAAACGCCTAGAACTTTCTGTCGAAACTGACATAAGTTCTGGGCGTTTTGATTTATGTGCAGCCAAGATGTTAAACGGTACTCTGTATTCGGGCACTATTGCCTTTCCTGTAAGAGTGTAACTTTTCCCTATGAGTTTCAGGATTTGGGCCTTTTCAGAACAATTGGCTTTCTTGTATAGTGTTTGAAGTTGTGTGATTAGAAGTAGTGAGCTTTCGGCTTCAGCCATTGTTGACGCAGGATTAAGCTTACAGGCTTCAAGTTGAACTTTTGCACAGGCCAGTGCGGAAGTCAGTTCCGATTCCTTAGTTTTGAAAATGTCATCATTAATATTGCTGTCCAGCCGTAAATCATATAATCGGTTCAGTCTGGCAAAGGTTTTGTCGTATTCCTTTTGCAAGTTATCGTGTTTCAGTTTATTGAGATTTGAAGCTTTGCCTATCCTTTCTTTCAAACCTTGCCGGAGCCAATCGGTAATTCCTTCCGGTAAAGAAACCTGCTCAACTATTGGTGAAAACAATTCCGCCAAGGCTTCTTCTCTTAAATATCCTTCGTGTTCATGCTGCTGTAAGTCTTTTGCATCGCTTGGAGTTCTAGGGCAAAAATGAATAGATACTTTTGAATTGCGTCCGACCTTGAAAAAGTTAAAATAACCAGGGAGGGCGTATGGAAACCGCAACTCAAAACA
>JBAYFS010000249.1:0-2714 GCA_041667045.1 Elusimicrobiaceae bacterium
CCGCATTGATTTTACCGCGCTGTTGCCCCGCATGGTTTTTACCGGCGCGCTGACCGTTTTTTATTTGTTGTTTTATATGGCGGCAAGCTGGGTTTTCCTGGAAAAAAGTTTGCTCGTTTCCTGGCCCTGTTTTCTGCTTACCCCGATTTATAACGCTTTGCTGGCCGCGCTGGTGTTTCCGTTTTTCGCCATCGCGCCCGCGCGCAAACGCGGCGGGAATATTTCCGGCATGCTGTAGCGTTTAATATATTTTTTGCGCGTAATGGTTACATTACGCGAGTGCGACGGTTAAATGGGTTTGATAAAAGTTCCTCGTGAAAGGCTGATGCATTTGTGGCTGATAACTTATCTTGTCAGCGGTGCTATAGCTTTTAGGCTGGTTGATATCCAGCTTTTCCGCCACAAGCAGTTTCGCGAAGCCGCGGAACGGAACCGGACTCAGGTCATCAATCAGGCCGCGCCGCGCGGCCGCATTATCCTGCGCGACGGCACCATCGCCGCCACAAACAAGCCTTCCTTCAGTCTTATCTACCTGCCCGGCAGCGGCAGCGACACGGCCTATGTGCGCAAGATAGCGAAAGATTTTTCTGTTTTGCTGGGCGTTCCCGAAAACGATCTGTTTTCCAGCATGCAGGAAGCCGACCGCAGCAGCAGAACGGTGCGCCTGGCGGAAAATCTGAGCGACAAAAAAATGTTCGCGCTTTCCGAACTGAAATCGCTTTATCCCGGCATCGAACTGGTGGTGGAAACGCGCCGCGCTTATCCGCACGGGAATCTGCTCAGCCATTTAATCGGCTATATGGGCCGGATGAACCGCGGCGAATGGCTTTTGTACCGGCGGGACAATTACCGCTATGACGACCGCGTGGGCAAGCTGGGCATTGAAAAAATATTCGAAAAATACCTGAAAGGCAAAGACGGCGGCATCTATCTGGAAATTGATTACCGCGGCAGGCTGGCCAACATTCTGGAACAGCACAAATGGGTGCCGGGTTCCGACATCAGGCTTACGGTGGATTATCCCGCCCAGCAGGCGGCGGAAACCGGGTTACGCAATTCGCTTACTAACAAGGGCGCGGTTGTGGCCATTAACCCGAAAAACGGCGATATTCTCGCGCTGGCTTCGGCGCCGGATTTTGACCCGAACGCTTTTGTGGATTTCAGTTCGTCCACCTCGCGCCAGAACCTGCCGGAATTCAATTATGCTTTGCAGGGCCAGTACGCGCCCGCCTCGACGTTTAAAATTATAGCAGGCGCGGCGGCTTTGGAATCAGGCGTTATAAAACCGGAGGACACTTTTTTCTGCCCCGGTTATTACGATACCGGCAGCCGGCGGTTTAAATGCTGGGAGGCGAAAGGGCACGGCAGGGTTAATTTCCGGGAAGGCATTATTCACTCGTGCGACGTTTATTTTTATAACGCGGGCGTGAAAATGGGGGCGTCGCTTATCGAGAAATTTGAACGCGGGTTCCGTCTGGGCATGCTTACCGGCATTCCCTTGCCCGGCGAAAAAAACGGGCATATTTTCGGGCCCATGGAACGCGCCCAGCAGCGGAGCTATTGGTTTATCGGCGACACGTTAAACCTCTCCATCGGGCAGGGCGAGCTGATGGTCACGCCTATCCAGATGGCGCAGGTGATAGCGGCGGTGGCGAACCGGGGTAGTTTTTGGCGGCCCCAGTTTGCGGACCAGATTGTCACCACTGACGGGCGGGTTTTATTCCAGAAAAAAGTTGAATTGCTGGGGAAGGTTAATTTGAAGGACACCACCTGGGATCTGCTCTGGGACGCATTGCGCGGTGTTATTACCGAAGGCACTGGCCAGGCCGCGAATAACCCCGCTTTGCAGATTTACGGCAAAACCGGCACGGGCCAGAATCCGCAGGGCGATGAAAACGCCTGGTTCGTGGCTTTCGCCGCGAAGCCCGGCGAGCAGCCGGGCATAGCCGTCGCGGTTATGGTGCAGCACGGAAAACACGGCGCGTCGGCGGCGGCGCCCATAGCGCGCCAGGTTATAGAAGCGTTTTACAGAATGGATAAAAAACCGAAGGTTTAGAGGATTTTTGGCAGATGATAATTTCTCCAGGCGGAAAAGGGCTTAAAAAAGGCAGGATTGACTGGCTGCTCGCCGGCGCGGCTGGACTGACGCTTTTAATGGGAACCATGGCGATACTGTCCGCCGTTTCGGGACTGCCTTTCGCGGATCGCGTTGTCCGCATTCATTTCACCGCCGTGCCGATTGCGGTGACGCTGTTTTTCCTGGCATGGAGCCTGAACTACCAGATATACCAGGATCAGTGGAAAAAGCTGTACGGTTTCATACTTCTCCTGCTGGTCGCGGTGTTGGTTATTGGCACGGCGGACAGGGGTTCCAAATCCTGGTTCAGGCTGCCGTTTTTTTCACTGCAGCCGTCGGAAATATGCCGCGTGGGCCTTATTCTGGTGCTGGCTAATTATCTGGATAAGAACTCGGGGCGCATCAAACAGCTGGGCACGCTTCTCGGTGCGGTGGCTTTGGTTTCGCCCGTGTTTGTCTTGATAATGCTCCAGCCTGATTTTTCCGCCCTGCTGGTCACTTTCCCCACCATAGTGGCGATGCTTTATTGCGGCGGTGCGAGCGTGGCGCATCTTCTGACCATTATGGGATACGGCGCCATTGTGGGCGGACTCACTGTTTTGTGGACCATGATTCCGCTTAATCCGCAATGGCTGGA
>JBAYFS010000250.1:0-2697 GCA_041667045.1 Elusimicrobiaceae bacterium
ACGGACGCGGTTTTAATCCACTTCTGGTAAAACGAAGCTGGCGGAACAACCAGCAGATATCCCAGCAAAACGACGGCGAGCAGAAGATATTGCGTAAATTTGTTTTCCGAAGGAACCGCCTTGCGCGGCGCGGCGCGGCGTTTTCCGGCGGGTACGGCCTGCGCGGCAGGAACAGGCAGAGCCGCCGGAGCGGCGGAACCTGCTTCTTCCGGGAAAAGGGACGGCGTTTGAGAAGAACCGTCCGGCGCGGTGGAAACCGGCGCGCTTTTCTTCCGGCTCCGGGGGACGGTTCCGGCTTTTCTAACATATTTGCGTTTTTTACGCGCGGGCGGAGTGTTTTCCGCGGGCGGAACAGGACTGGCGTTGTTTTCCATTTCGGGATTGTTGTCGGACATTATTTTGTGATACCGTTTTCCCTTTCAATTATTATTGTTACCGGCCCGTCGTTTAAAAGCTCCACTTTCATTTCCGCGCCGAATTCGCCTGTTTTGACGGAGAAACCCAGCTTCTTAAGCTCGGAAACATATTTCCCGTACAACGGAACCGCTTTTTCGGGCCGCGCCGCGCCGGTGAAATCAGGCCGGGCGCCCTTGCCGCACACTCCGTAAAGAGTGAACTGGGAAATAACCAAAACCTCGCCGGCGATATCGGAAAGCGCCTTGTCAAACTTGCCGGCCTCATTTTCAAACACACGCAATTTAGCCGTTTTGGCGGCCAGCCAAACGGCGTCCGCCTCGGTGTCATTCACGCCGACGCCCAGCAAAACCAGAAAACCTTTGCCGACGGAACGTTTCTCCCCGTCCGGCAAGGAAACGGAAGCATGGCTGACCCTTTGCACTATCGCGCGCATGTTTAAATTTTACTAAAATAGAAGTGTCATTAATATAATACTCAAAAGAGCGACGCGGTGACACAGCCCGAAAACAAAAACTTCTACGAAAAAATCATAACCGCCGCCGCTATTTTCCTTTCGGCGTTCTTCGTTTACCGCCTGATCTATTCCAGCTACACGGGCGCCAAGTTTTTCCACTGCTATCCGGAAAACGGGGCTTTCCAGCTTTTTAACGCTTTGCGGCGGCTTGGCGCGGGGCAGAAACCCGGCGTGGATTTCCAGTTTTTCCACGGGCTTGGAACAATGTACGTTCATTACCCCATTTTCAAACTGCTGGGCAAGGATATTTTCGCTTCCGAAGTTTCGCGGACCTTCACCTCGCAATTCCTGTTCGTACTGGGCAATTTCCTTTTTCTTAAAGCGTTCAGGATGAGAACAGCCGCGGCCGCGGCGCTGGCCGCAGCGTCATGGTTAACGACGGAAACGCTACAGCTGCATTGGGTGACTTTCCCCGGGAACAGTATGCTGGGAGTGCGTTCGTTCATGCCGATTTTAACCGCCGCGCTCCTGCTTTTCTTCCTGCGCGCCAGGCGCGGCCTTGTGCCTGTAAGCGTACTGGCGGGCGTTTTAGCGGGACTGACTTTTCTGCACAGCGTCGAGCAGGGTATGGCGGCGTTCGCCGCGCTACTGCTGGCGCAGGTTTTACTGCCTTTTGAATGCCAGAAGAATAAGCGGATGGCCGCGATTGCTTTGTTCGCGGCGGGAACGGCGGGTACCGTTATCGTTTTCGGATTCGCTCTCTGGGGAAGCGCGTTTCCCGCTATTTTAAAATACGCGCTGGTGTCCATTCCAGGCGACCAGTTCTGGTATTTCGGCGCGCCCCCGAACCATCTTATAGACTCTCCTCAAAAAATACTGCAACTGTTAAGCAGACCGGCTTTCCTCTGGGCTATTTTCGGGCTCACGCCGCTGATAACTTTTCTCAGCGTCAAGTTTCCGGAGGACCGGGCAGTTTGGTCGGTATCGCTTTTCGCGCTGATATACGGTCTGATCGCAGGATTCATGCCGAATCTGGGGCTCAGTATCCCGCATTACTATTGTTCGGTTTTACTGAGGATAGATTATCTGCTTCTTGTCGTCGCGGCGGTCGTCTGGCTGCCGAAACTGTTTCCAAAGGAAGGATGGAAGATCGGGCAGGGCGCGGTGGTTGTCACACTTCTGAGTCTGCTGCTTAGTTCTTCGCCCAAGAAACCCGCTGAAACCGGCTATAGCCAAATGCGGGACTTGCGCACGTATGAACGCCTTTACATCATTTCCAATAATTATTACGCCTTTATGCAGGAAGCCATAACCCTTGCCAGGCAAAGCAAAAATCCGGTACCGCTGTGGTCCACCTATTCCGGCCTGCCGGAAGCCGCGGTTGGAGTGTTCAATCCGGCTTCGGATTATATTATCCACGCGCTTGGCCCGGAGAGCAGGGCGGCTTATGTCGCAAAATTCACAGCCGCGCAGCCGGACTATGTCACCACGATACGCAAATCATTCTCCAGCTATGAGGAGTGGCGGCAGGACACGTCCTGGGATTTTTATGAGCTGCTGCTGCTAAATTACCGCGCGGCGGAGGTTTTCACGTCGCATGTAATCTGGGCGCGGACGGACGCGGACTGGCGCAACAGCGGCGAACTGCAGTCCTGGCGGGTGGACATCACTTCCGACGGCACGCAGGCGCAGATTAAAGTGCCGCGCCCCGCGAAAAAAAGCTTTGTCGTTGTGGAAGTGGAATATGAGACCGAAAACCCTTTTTCCTGGCTGCCGATGTTCGGGAAACTGCCGCGCTATCTGATCGCCGTTTCAGGCGCGCAGAG
>JBAYFS010000251.1:0-2675 GCA_041667045.1 Elusimicrobiaceae bacterium
CGGAAACAGTCCCCCTTAAAGAGTCCGCGCTGCCGCCGGCAGAAGAAAAACCCCTGGAAACAATAAAAAAGTTTCCCGCGCCAGATTTGGAAACTGACACAAAAACAGAACCGCCGGACGCCATTCCGGCCGAGCACGCGAAATACCTGCCCGGTTATATGCAGGACAGCATCAGGATTGAAATTTCGAAAGAAGCCCTGAAAAAAGACAGCGACGGCTTGCGGGAAACGCTGGGCACCGAAGAGATTCTGAAACGGAGCGATTTTTTCGCGATGAGAAACACCGTTTATTCCGTACCCGTTGAAAACAGCGGAAAAGATTATGCAGATGAGTTGGTGTCTCGGGAAACGCTGGGCACCGAAGAGATTTTAAAGCGGGACTTTCAAGCCATGCGCCAGACGCGCTATCCCGCTTCAGGAAAAACCGAAAGCCGGAAGCCGGAAAACGGCAGCCTCCACATTAAACGGCGGGGATTTTTTGAAGCCGTCGGAGACACGCTTAAAGCCGCCGGTTTCCTGAAAAACAAAAACACCCAGAAAGACACCCGCCATTCGGATAAAGACAACGACGCTTAACACAAGCCCTAGGCTTTAACGGTGCGGCCCTGCGCCCAGGCGCGCAGAGCGGAAATTTTCTCGTTCATGGTCTGGGAAAGCGGGCGCGTATTTTTTATTTCATTTAAAACGTGCTGAGGCGTCAGTTCGCAATTTTCGGAAAACGCTGTATACATGGCCGACACTATCGCCTGCTCTACTTCGGCGCCGCTGAATCCCGGCGCGGCTTTCGCCAGCGTTTCGGTATAGAACGCGGCGGGATTTTTGCCGCGCTTTTTAAGATGCAGATCGAACAGGATTTTTCTGTCCGCTTCGGAGGGCAGATCAACGAAAAAAATCTCGTCAAACCGTCCTTTGCGCGCCAGTTCGGGCGGGATGCCAGAAATATCGTTTGCCGTAGCCACCACAAAAACGTCGCCTTTCCGCTCCGCCAGCCAGGTCAGGAAACCGCCCAGTATACGTTTCGAAGTGCCGCCGTCATCCCCGCCGGAAACCTGGGCGAAAGCCTTTTCCATTTCATCTATCCATAACACGGCGGGGCCCATCCGTTCGGCGAAAGTCAGAGCTTTGGAAAAATTCCGTTCGCTCTCGCCGATGTATTTGTCGTAAAGCATGGCGGGATCCAGCCGCAAAAGAGGCAGGCTCCATTCGTTGGCCACGGCGCGGGCGCAAAGGCTTTTGCCGCAGCCCTGCACTCCGGCGATGAGAATACCCTTGGGAAACGGCAAACCGAACGCTTTGGCTTTTTCCGCGTCGGTGAAAATCTTTTTCCGCTTAAGGAGCCAGCATTTAAGCCCGTCCAGGCCTGCTATAGCGGACATGTTTTCCGTGGTGTGGTAATACTCCAGAAGGCCTTCCTTCTGCACAATCTGCTTTTTAGCTTCGGAAGCTTTCGCGATATCATCGGCGGTCAGCCGCCCGTCGTCTAACACCGCGCCGGTGATAACATGCTCGGCCTGCAAAAGCGTAAGCCCCTTAAGCGCGGCGATGAGCATTTTGTAACCGCGCTCGTCCATCTCGTCAACCACCCTGCCGCGGGCGGAAAGCTTCGCCAGGGTTTCGCGCACGACGCCCCGGTATTCCTCATCCGTGGGAGGGACGGCCTCGACATACGCGCCGTAACTTTTCAGAGAATCGGGCAGGTCGAAATCTCCGGACACAAGAATAATCCCGCCCGTATATTCCCGGAACCTTTTGGCGATGTCTTTTATCTTGCTTATCGCGATGGGGTCTTTAAGATAATCGCCGGCATCGAAAAACACGTAAAGAGCGGCCTTGTCAGCCGCGTCAATATGCTGGAGAGCCGCGAAAAATTTTCCCGTGGCGTAAACTGCCATATCGCCGGCGTCGTTTTTAAGCCCCTGCGACGGAGTCCAGCAAAACAAAGGCAATCCGAGCCTATCCGCCAGCGCCCGCAAAATCTCAAGCCCGCGCTCTTCCTCGCCGGAGTTGAAAAACACCAGCCCCGTCTGCGAACGGAGAATGATTTCCAGATTTTTTCTTGTTTTTTCAAAACCGGTTTCAGCGTTTGGCACGTTGCAGTTCCTTAAAGTAGGGGATATAAAAATTCAGCAGTTCCCTGTCGGTCCTAACCGCTTCGGTCCGCGCTTTAGCGCGGGCCGAGCAAATCCGCGCGCGCATTTTAAGCGCGGCTAAAAAACCGCGCCACAAAACCGGAGAACAGCCCAGCAGCCGAAAGGCGAGAAACATAAAATGCTCCGCCAGCATTGAGGTCGAGTGGATGTTTTTCCATGTGAAAATCAGCCTGTTGCGCGCGGAAATTATCCGAGTTTTGCGCGAAGTTTTGGAGTTTATCGAAGAGCCCACGCGGTGATATGCCTTAAATTCCGGCCCGTAAACTATTTTCCAGCCTTTTTTAAGGGCGCGGTAGGCGAGGTCGGTTTCCTCCATGACATAAGGGGAATATATCTCGTCGAACCCGCCCAGAGTTTCAAATTTGCGGCGGTCAACGAAAAAATAGGAGCCCTGCACGCTGAAGGAGAGGTACGGTTTTTTCTCAAGGCTTTCGTTATAAATGTTTCCGGTGAAACGCAGAAAACCTTTTTTCCAAGCGACGGTTTTTATGCCGTCAATCTGCCGCCCGTCGTAAAAACTGAACCC
>JBAYFS010000252.1:0-2651 GCA_041667045.1 Elusimicrobiaceae bacterium
AATATTATAAATCCGGCGTTTATTCCTACACCTCCGGCAAGAAGCTGGGCGGGCACGCCATTCTGCTTGTCGGCTACAGCGACAGCGGCCAGTTTTTCATAGTGAAAAACAGCTGGGGCGAAGACTGGGGCGAAAAGGGATATTTCAAGATCGCTTATTCCCAGATGACTAACCTGGTCATGTTCGGCTTAAGCACCATAGCTTACCAGCCCGCCAAGACCCGGACCGGCAACGCGTTTGAGGCTATGACCGAAGAAACACCCTCTTACCAGAACGAAACCTTAAACAAGTTCGAACCCATCCTGCGGCAGATGCAGCAGCCGGCCTCTTTTCAGTAAACGCTGAGACACAGTTAAACGGAAACGGCGCAACGTTTTATACGTTGCGCCGTTTCTTATTGCGAGTTAGAATCAGTTCCGGGCCTGCCGCAGCCTTTTTTTCATCAAGGCTTTGGCTTTCAGATGGTCTTCGTAAGTGACATTGAAGGTATGGCGGCCCTCGGTGTCCGCCACGAAGAAAACAGCGTCAATCGGAGCGGGATGCAGCACCGCGTAAACCGATTCATAACCGGGATTGCAGATGGGGCCGGGAGGAATGCCGTCGTATCTGTAGGTGTTATAGGGGGAATTAAACTGCAAGTCCGCAAGCGTCAAGCCCTTTTTCCACCAGCGGCCTTCTTCGGCGCTGTAACCCAGCGCGTACTGGACGGTGGGGTCGGCTTCAAGATGTTTTTTCATTCTCATGCGGTTTAAATAAACAGCCGCCACAAGAGGGCGTTCGTCGTCGAACACGGCTTCCCGCTGAACGATCGAGGCAATCGTCAGCACATCTCTCGCCGTCAGGTAATCCGGCAAGCCGGAGGCGAGCAAAGGCCCTATTTTGGCGTCAAATTCCTTTTTCAGAACATTTATCACCGTCTGGGGCGGAGTATTGGGTTCAAAAAAATAGGTGGACGGAAACAAAAAACCTTCCAGATTCTGTTTTTTCGCCAGCGCGATAAAATCCGCCGCTTTAGCCACGTTTTCGTTTTCAAGGCGCTGGGCGTACTCTTCAAGGCGCCAGCCTTCGGGGAAGGTAACGCGCGCGTAAACCGTTCCGTCCGTGTGAAGCAGAAACCACAAAGCCTGCTCCTCGGACAAACCCGTCCGGATTTCATAACGCCCCGGCTTGAGCCTTTTCGCCGTTCCGGTTACTTTCAGAAGAACCCGGAAAAACAGGGGACTTGAAATGACGCCCGCGCTTTTAAGGCGCGCCGCTATCTGTGCGCCGACGGCGTGGTCGGGAATTTCGAACTCAACAGCCGTACCGGGCGTGAAATAACGCCACCAGGCCGTCAGGCCGAGAATGACGAGTAAAATAAAAAGTTTCTTCAAAACTCATCTCCGAGATGCGCCGCGCCAAGCCGCCTATACTGCGGCCCGTCCGGCTTTAAAACGCTTTCGAACAGAACAACGCTGTTCACCGTCATAACCGCGCCGGAACAAGCCAGGGACCCAGCCTTCTCCGCCAAAGCGGCACAGTTGCGCGGGCTTTTAACGCGGCCCAAAGTCAGGTGGGGGACAAACAGACGGCTGTCAATTTCAAAACCCAGCGCGGCGAGCCGTCCCGCCAGCAGGGTCCGCAGTTCCGCCAGCGGCTCCGTGTTTTCCGCGCCCAGCCAGACAACCTCGGGCTTTTCGGACCCGGGAAAAAATCCCAGACCGGCGGTCCGCATCACAAAAGGATTTGCGCTTTTCACGCAGTCAAGCGCGGAAACAACTTCAGGAACGCCCGCGAGCTCAGCCTCTCCCAGAAAATGAAGGGTGAAATGCAAGCATTCCGGGTTCACCCATTTAACATCCGCGCCAGCCGTCCGCAGGAGCGACTGCGCGAGAGAAGCTTCCTCAAGAAACCCCTCAGCGGCAGGCACGGCGACGAATAGCCGCACGCTTACCGGCCCTGGGGCCAGGAATCGTTGTTTTCACGCCGGTGATGCATACCGTCGTCATAAGGCGTCATCTTGGGTATTGCGTCGCCGGAAACAAAGGCATCTTCCGCTTTCGAAAAAACCCGCTCGCGCAGGGAAAGCGCTGAATCGGGATTGCCCGGTTTCCATGTTTTGGCCAGTTTCGCCAGCTTCGCGCTGTTCTTGCCGGCAAGGTCCTGATACTGGGCCAGCAGTATGGCGTCGGCGGCGACAAGGTATTGCGTGGAATCGGTGAAAGTGAGTTCCTTGCCCGTCACCACTTTCACGCCTTTTGCGACGGCGCCGTCAGCGCCCACGCGGTTTACCGTAAGCGCGCCGGGCCCGAAAGACGCGGCTGTCACTTCATTGCCGGCCGCCGAATAATGAACGACGAAACCGCAGTTCTGCGCGGACGTCTGCATTATCGGCGCGGCGACTGAAAAAATACGCCCGTCGTTCTTGCCCATACTGCCAACAAGATATCCGTTTTCCAAAGTGATCAGGGTTTCGCGTTCGCTGATTTTTTCAAAAATTATTTTGCTCCGGTCCAGAACGGAAAACACCACTTTCCCGTCAACCGTTATATCCGCCATGGCGCCGGGATCTGTTCTCAGCGTGTCGCCGGGCATGAGCGGGAAATTCTTTTTCACCGCCGACCAGACCGACCCGTTCCGGGGACGCAAAAAAACCCCTCCGCTTGTGGCTA
>JBAYFS010000253.1:0-2624 GCA_041667045.1 Elusimicrobiaceae bacterium
ATAAGCCACACGGTTGAATGGATACGCCAGATCAACAAGATGTATGACGAAGGCGTCCGCCTGTTCATAGAATGCGGACCCAAGCGCGTGCTGAGCGCGTTCGTGACCGCCACGCTGTCCGATAAAAAAGACATCCGCGTGCTGGCGACGAACCACCCCAAGAAAGGCGGCATCGCGGAATACAACGACGTGCTGGCAAACCTGATGTCCTCCAACATAGCCATTGACTGGGACGGCAAGAACCCGCTTGAAGCCGCCAATTGCTACACCGCTTCCTATACCGGCTGGGTGAAGGAAACAGCCGGCCTTAAAACCGCGCCGGCGCGGGAAACCGTAACGGTTTCCGCGCCCACGGCGGCCCAGCCGCAGCCCCGCGCGGCGGACAACCGGTTCGGGTTCAACACCAACAACATCGCCGTCAGCGGCATAGCCGCCGGCACGCCCGGCACCTGGGACAAAGCTTTCCGGGAAGGCAATATTGACGAAATCCTGCGCGGGCAAAATTTCATCGAGCCCGTTTCCGAAGCCAAGCAGAAAAGCCAGATTGATAAAAATGTCGAATACATCATCAAATCGGCCGACGGCAACCACCGCATAGAAAAGCTTACGGACATCTCGCAGGCCATCAAGCTGGCGGCGCAAAGAGGCGGTTTCGATCTCGCCGAAGAATTCGGTCTGCCCGAAAAATGGGCCGCCTCGATGGACAACACTTTCAGGCTCGCCATAGGTGCCGGCCTGCTCGCGCTTAAAGACGCGGGAATCCCGCTTGTGATGTATTACAAGAAAACATCCACCGGCGGTTATCTGCCGGAAAAATGGGGCCTGCCGAAAGACATGATAGACAGCACGGGCGTGATTTTCACCTCGGCGTTCCCGACCGCCGAAAGCATCATAAAAGAGGTTTCGGCCTACTTCACGGACAAACTACGGACCAAAACCGTCGAGGATATAGACCGCTTCTACAACACCATAATCACCGAGATAAAAGATCCGGAAAAACGGCTTGAGCTTTCCCACTGGTACGCGCGGAATTTCAATGCGGACAGCGTTAAGGCGAACGCCTACAAATTCAGCTCGGATTTCCTTTTAAAAGCCATTCCCATCGGGCACAGCCAGTTCTGCCAGTGGATAAACGCGAAAGGCCCCGCCACACACGTAAGCGCGGCCTGTTCAAGCACCACGCAAGCCATAGGCATAGCGGAAGACTGGATACGGACCGGACGGGCAAAACGCGTGATAGTCATTGCCGCCGACGACGTGACGACCGACGTCATGCAGGAATGGGTTCAGGCCGGTTTTCTGGCCTCCGGCGCGGCGACCACCAAAGCGGTGGTCAGCGAAGCAGCCCTGCCTTTCGACAAACGCCGCCACGGCATGATTGTGGGCATGGGCGCCGCGTCTTTGGTTATCGAGGACGAAACGGAAGTGGCGGAACGCGGCATGAAGCCGCTGGCCCGCCTGCTGGCGACCGAAATAGCCAATTCCGCGTTCCACCCGACCCGGATTGACGTGAACCACGTCTGCGAAATTATGGACCGGCTCATGACCAAAGCGGAAACCCGCTACGGGCTTAACCGTTCGGCAATGGCGAAAAACATGATGTTCATGTCGCACGAGACATATACGCCCGCCCGCGGAGGCAGCGCTTCGGCGGAAGTCAACGCCCTTAAACAGACTTTCGGGCCCGCGGTGCGCGACATTATCGTAAGCAACACCAAAGGCTTCACCGGCCACGCCATGGGCGCGGGGGTGGAAGACGTGGTCAGCGTGCGCGCTCTCACGACAGGCATAGTGCCGCCCATTGCCAATTACCGGGAACCAGACCCGGAACTGGAAGGGATAAACCTCAGCAAGGGGGGGAAATACGACTTTAAATACGCGCTCCGCCTTGCCGCAGGATTCGGTTCCCAGCTCGCCATGAGCGTAACGGAACGGTTATGCACGGCGGACGAAGACCGTATCGAAAACCGGCAGATTCACGCAAACTGGCTGCGGCATATTTCTTGCCACGCCAGCCCGGAGCTTGAAACGGTAAAGAATACGCTCCGCGTGAAAGACACGGGCGTGAAAAAAGGCGAAACCCCCGCCGTAATTATCGAAGCGGCGCAGGCTTATGTCAAACCCGCGGCGCAGCAAACCGCGGCGCCCGAAGCGAAAATAGCCGTTGCGCCCGCGCCGGAACCTGTTCAAACGGCAAGCATGCCGAAACAGCCGACCGCGCCGTCAAACCTAGAAAAAGAAATCCTTGATATAGTTTCAGCCAAGACGGGCTATCCCCTTGAAATGCTGGAACTGGATCTGGACATGGAAGCCGACCTCGGCATTGATACCGTCAAACAGGCCGAGCTGTTCGTTTCTATCCGGGAAAAATACGACATCCCCCAGAAAGAGGGCATTCAACTTAAGGAATATCCGACCATCCGCCACTGCATAAACTTCGTGCTGACGGAAACTGGCGGAACACCCGCGGAGGCAACCGCACCGGCGCCCGTAGCGGCGGTCCAAAAAGCTCTATCGGCAACCGCAGGAAACACCCCGCAAATTGAAAAGGAATTGCTGGACATTGTAGCCGCGAAAACAGGATATCCGCTTGAAATGCTGGAACTGGATCTGGACATGGAGGC
>JBAYFS010000254.1:0-2578 GCA_041667045.1 Elusimicrobiaceae bacterium
GCCCAGCCCCACGCCTGCGGAGGATTGCTCAGGTTCTGCTGAAACAAAGCGATGAAGCTTTTGGGATCATCCGGGCAAAGGCAGGTGAACACCCACACCGCGACCGTTATGGTGGTCAGGCTGGCGGCTATCTGCTCTATGGCGAAAAAACCCTGGTTGTCCTGAGGGGCGCCTTTGGGCCTGGTGTTTTTGTAGTAGTTCATTATGTAGATGCGGATTGAATAAGCGATCAGATAACTGGTCAGGATAGTCATAGCCGCACGGTTGTGAACGAAATCGAATTCGCCCGGCTTGACGTTTACCAGGTTCATGCCGGCGGCGATTATGGCGAAAACCACCGCGATGTTTTCCTCTTTGTAAACCTTGCGTTTCAGTATGCCCTGATGAATCTGGATGGCGTCAATAATCCTGCTGATAATAATAATGCTGGCCCGCATTATCACCATGGCGACCATAACGGAAATCGGCAGGGTGTACATAAGAGTCGTGGTGGGTATTACGACGGCGGTGCATACGCCGGACGGAATTATATAAACGTATTCCGCCGGAACGTTTATGCCGAAGACTTTGGTGTTGTGCGTGGATTTGAGTTTATACCAGCCGAGCGCGAAAACAACGGTCACGCAGACGGCGGAGCCGCCTATCGTGCTGTAGATAAGGTACCCCACATCGCTCATCAGGCGCGGTGTGAAGAATTTGACGATTACGCCCGTCATTACATAAGCGGCGAAATATCCGCCGCAAAGCTGTATAAGCCGTTCGGTGGATCCTTCGCAGGAACGGGCCGTAAGGGCGGATTTGAAAAGCCGGAACATAGTCACTCCTCCAGACATTCGTCCGGGCAGGCCGGACAGGATTAAAATAAAAACCGCCCAGCATGGAACGCAGCCTGTCGGATTCTTGTGAAAACGCGATTGCGTCCGGCGGGAACGGTTATTTTAAAGTCCTATCATTTTTTTCGGCAGTTTCGCAAGGGCCGAAAACGTTTCACCTTATGCGTTTGTAGAATTTAGCCACGACAGTGCCGTTCGGCGTGCCGCCTGTTATGGGGAAGGAAAACAGGATGTTGTTTCCTGAAACGGACACTCCGGGATAGGCGCCGGTTTTTATGCTGAGGCCGTGAATGCCCGGCAGGAAAGCATCGCCTCCGGCTATTCCGCTGTTCCAGTAGGCCGCATAATCATACTGGTCGCCCACTCCTATCGTAAAGGCCAGTCCGCCGGTGCTTTTGCCGGTTCCCAGTTCTACAACGAAACAGGAGCCGTAGGAGCTTCCTGCTCCGAAATTATCTGTCCAGAAACGGACGGAGCCGTATGTGTCAACAATGGCGTAAGAGGAGCCGGGCGGTATTGGGATAGACAGGGCCGTGTTATTCATTTGCCCCGCCCACGCGCTGAGGAAAAGGTCGCCTTCTCCCCCGCCCACTTCGTGCCAGGCGCCGTTGCGGTAAATTTTCAGTTTTTTAGCGTCGGATGCGTCGCTGCACAGCTGACCTTCGGACGGAGCCGTTATCGCGGAACAGTTTTGTGGCGTCAAAGTGAAATTGCCGTTTTGCACCACGTTGCCGTTAATTCTCAGCGGACTGGTGTCGGTTCCCGCGGCGATGCTGTCGGTAACCTTGAATTTTTTGTAACTGCCGTAAGGGCTTGGATAGTAAGTTTTGAGAGTAATAGTTTCACTGCCGCTTATGGTCCATGCGGAAACAGCGATAAATAATGCGATTAACGGAACGGAATATTTTTTCCTTATTTCTATTTCCGAAGGTATTTTAAGCTTAGCCATAACCTCTCCTTTGTGAGGAATATCACATACTATCATACTTAAGCCGTGTTATCCAAAAATGAAAGGCCCTGAAGATTTCTTCAGGGCCTTTGCGATGCTATTGTTTTATAGGGTTACCACACACGGCAGCGGTTTTCACCTGTCATGGCCTGTCCCTTTTTGCAGGCGAAAGCCTGCTCGAATTCCGGCATATTGACCATAACCCCGTTTATGCGGTATTTGCTGGGCGAATGCGGGTCTGTGAGCGCACGAAGGCGCAGGGTTTCAGGTTTGAATTTCCCGCACCAGATCTGGCCCCAGCCCAGAAAAAATCTCTGCTGGGGAGTAAAGCCGTCCGCTCCCTTTTCCGGTTTGGCGGACAAAACATCCCGCAAAGCCATGTAGGCCACGCGCACGCCGCCGTTATCGGCGGTGTTTTCGCCCAGAGTCAGTTTGCCGTTTAATTTCACGTCGTCCGTCGCCACGAACTGCGAATACTCGTCCACGAAACACTGGGCGCGGCTGTTAAACTCGGCGGCGTCCTCCGGAGTCCACCAGTCGCGCAGATTGCCCTGGGCGTCGAAGTTGCGGCCCGAATCGTCGAATCCGTGCGTCAGTTCATGGGCGATAACCGCACCGATTGCGCCGTAATTGACGGCGTCGTCCATGTCGTTGTCGAAAAACGGTGGCTGCAAAATGCCCGCCGGGAAGTTTATGTCGTTTTTCTGGGGATTATAATAGGCGTTTACCGTGGGCGGGGTCATTTCCCATTCGCCGCGGTCAACGGGTGTGCCTATTTTGTCCAGCGATCGCTTCA
>JBAYFS010000255.1:0-2553 GCA_041667045.1 Elusimicrobiaceae bacterium
AATTGGGATCTGGTGGATATTTCCTGCCGCGACATCGTGGGCGCGTTTTTGGACGGGAAAAGCAAAAAGCCGCTTTATACTTTCGCGAAATCGCGGAACCTGTGGGAACGGCGGATAGCGATAATTTCCACGTTGCATTACATCAAAAACGGCCAGCTTGACGATACTTTCAAAATAGCTGCGTTGCTGCTGGGCGATAAAGAGGATTTGTTGAATAAAGCCGCCGGCTGGATGCTGCGGGAGGCGGGAAAAAAGGACATAGCCGCGGAAAAAGCGTTTATTAAAGAGCATTATGGAAAAATGCCGCGCACCATGCTCCGCTATGCTATAGAGAGATTTCCGCCCGCCGAACGAAAGAAATATTTGTCGGGCACAATATAGTCTGTTTAAAAATAGAACCGCCGCTGACAACAGCGGCGGTTTTTTCATTTCTGCGTCTTAAATATGTTCCGGATACGGTTCCTGCGCGCCTTTAGAGTGCGACAGCGCAAAAAACATCAGCGCAAGGATAACATAGCCCGTTGAGAAAAGATAAGGAACCTGGAACGCGGGGAACGACAGCTGCCACGGCAGATACATGTTTCCGTCCGGTATCGCGGAGTGGATTACGCCAAAGAACGTGAATACCGCGCAGATCAGCAGATACATAGCAGAAAGGCGGAGTTTGCGGTCAATCATGGTGGCCAGCATTGCGCCCCATAACATGCCCGTTAAGATGAAGCCGTTGCCGAGCGCGACGGTTACCAGCAGTTCCGGCAGTTTCTGTCCGGGTACCGCCAGCAGGGCGGCGAATTTTTCCGGAGCCACGAATTCGGGGTTTGAAAGCTTGATCTGCAGCAATCTGAACACCGTCGGGAAAAACGCCAGCGCCACCGCCGCCGTATGCCTGACGGGGCAGGCGACGAACGCCTGGCCCATTATATCTATGGCCACGAAAACCAGAATCGGCGCTATGATTGCGCTCGGGATAAGGTCCACAATAAAACCCACATAGCCCAACACGCCGCCCAGGCCGATGAAAAGACCGGTAAGCAGGGTATATCCGGACCGGCTTCCCATGTGTTTATACGCGGGCTGGCCGATGTACGGCGTTGACTGCGCCACGCCGCCGCACAATCCAGCCACCAGAGTGGCGATTGCTTCCGTCAGCAGGATATCGCGCGTTTTGAAATCGTCGCCCGCCACCCGCGCGCTTTCCGTCACGTTTATGCCGCCCACCACCGTGAGGATGGCAAACGGTATCGCAATAGGCAGGTATTTGAGCGATTCTTTCAGGCCCTTTAAGAAGTCAAGCGTAGGCATGGGAAACGCCAGATTAAAATCGCCTGACGGGGCGCGGAATTCGCCGCCGCTTATGCCCAGCGGCGCCAGAATATAATAAAGCCCCGTTCCGATCGCCACGGCTGCCAGAACGCCGGGGAACTGTTTCGGCAGTTTGATGTGCGCCACCACGCTGTAAAGCACTATTCCCAGAGAGATAAGACCTACAATGGGCAGGCTGAAAATTTCAAGCAGGGGAACGGCTCCGATAAGCGCGAGTCCGATTCCCGCCAGCGAACCCAGCAGGCCGGCCTGCGGAACCGCTTTCTGTATCCAGCCGCCTATAAAGGAGAAAATGAACTTGAAAATACCCATGAGCACCATAAGCGCCATGCCGATATACCAGGTCATCATGCCGGCGTCGTGCGGGTTCATGCCGGCGGCTTTCATTGCTAGAAAGCTGGGGCCGAGTACCGTCAGCGCGATGCCGATGGTGGAAGGCGTGTCCAGTCCGAGCGGCATAGCCGTGACGTTGGGGTTGTTGGTCCGTTTGGCTAAGCGTATTGCCATACAGGTGTAAATCAGATCGCCGAACAACACACCGAACGCCGTGACGGGGAACATTTTAGTGAAAACGATATCCTTTGGAAAACCGAATCCGAAAATCAGTATCCCCGCCAGGAATGACAGGACGGTTACGTTATCGAACATAAGTCCGAAGAACCCGTTGATGTCTCCGGCGACGAACCAACGGTATTTTTGCGCGGCGCTTGCTGTGTTTTCAGCCATAAGCTCTCCTTGTCAGTGTCTGGTTTGAGTCTAGCAAATACAAAATAGCCCTTCAATCTTTGGAAACCGGTTTCTGCGGCGGCTGGATTTGCCGTATTTCTACGGTGGCGCGCCCTTCCTCTATTATTAGCCTGCCCGGTATGGCGCTTTTCAGATAAACGGACTGGCTTCCCATTTCCAGCTTTTTAAACGCCAGGTCATAGCCGGTTCCGATGACGGGTTTACCGTCTGCGGTGATGGTAACAGGATCGTCCTCATTCGTCAGGATTTCCAGTTCCCCGTTCCCGCGGCGGATGAACGAGCAGTTTTTAATAGTGAGCGAAACCGCCTTGCCCGCCGCTGTTTCGGCTTGTGAAACCCCGTAAAACAGTTCGTCGCCCTGAGCGTTTTTAGCCTGCGCGCGCGCCGCGGCGGGACGGATATGCGACAGATACGGGCTTCTTATAAAAATCCTGCGGCCTGCGCTCTTAGTAAAGCGCTGGAACAATTGATCGGATGGTTTCG
>JBAYFS010000256.1:0-2532 GCA_041667045.1 Elusimicrobiaceae bacterium
CAACATCACCGGCGCGCTGCACATGGGCCACGCGCTGAATGACACTTTGCAGGACGCCCTTGTCCGTGCCAACCGCATGCTGGGGGCTGAAGCCTTCTGGGTGCCGGGCACCGACCACGGCGGCATAGCCACCCAAAACGTAATGGAAAAAAAGCTTTCCAAAGAGCGCAAGCTAAAGCGTCAGGATTTGGGACGCGAGAAATTTCTTGAGGAAATGTGGAAATGGTATGCCGAATGCGGCGGCACGATTCTAAACCAGCTGAACAAACTGGGCTGCGCGCTGGATCTGGGAAAGGACAACGTGCGCTTCACGATGGACGAGCCGCGCGCCAACGCGGTTTTCGAATCGTTTAGCCGGCTCTGGAACAAAAAATACATTTACCGCGGCGAACGCATGATCAACTGGTGCGTGCGGTGCGGCACCGCCTTGTCCGACATTGAAGTGGAACATGAGCAGTTAAACTCCAAACTCTGGCACATCAGCTATGCGCTGGCGGACGGGGAAGGATCCATCGTCATCGCCACCACACGCCCCGAAACCCTGTTCGGCGACACCGCCGTGGCCGTACACCCCGAAGACGAGCGATATAAACACCTTATCGGCAAAAAAGTGCATCTGCCTCTGACGGACCGCGTTATCCCGATTATCGCGGACGCGGAAGTGGACCGGTCCTTCGGAACCGGCGCGCTTAAAATCACGCCGGCCCACGATCCCGTGGATTTCGAGATAGGCCGCCGCAACAAGCTTGAAGTCATAAAAGTGATTGATTACGACGGACACATGATAAACTGCCCCGCAAAATATTCCGGCATGGAACGCACGAAATGCCGCCATCAGGCTGTCGAAGACCTGAAAGAAGCCGGCCTGCTGGTGAAAGAAGAACATCACGGGCACGGCGTGGGAACCTGCTACCGCTGCAACCAGCCGATAGAGCCGATGTTAAGCGAACAGTGGTTCGTGAAGATGAAGGAACTGGCGGAACCGGCTATCCGGGCGGCGGTGTCCGAGCAGGTGAAATTCCACCCCGTATCGTGGAAAAAACCCTTTGTTGACTGGCTTAGGAATATTGAGGACTGGTGCATTTCCCGCCAAATCTGGTGGGGACACCGGATTCCGGTCTGGTATTGCACCAAGTGTTCCACCACCGGCCTTATTTATAACACGGACGGCGAACTGAGCCGCGTTTCGTTCAAAGATGGGGCGAAACCGATAATCTCCCGCAATAAACCGGAAAAATGCCCGCACTGCGGCGGAACCGATCTGGTGCAGGACCCCGATGTGCTCGACACGTGGTTTTCGTCGGCCCTGTGGCCTTTCTCGGTTTTCGGCTGGCCGGAAAAAACGCCGGAACTGGGGTTTTTCTATCCCACGTCCGTGCTTGTAACGGGATATGAAATCACCTATCTCTGGGTAGCCAGAATGGTGATGATGGGCATTGAATTTATGGGCTAGGTGCCGTTTAAGGACGTTTACATTCACGGCATAGTGCGTGACAAGCACGGAAAGAAAATGTCCAAATCGCTGGGCAACGTGATAGACCCGCTTGACCTCATAGCCAAATACGGGACCGACGCCATCCGCTTCTCCCTGCTCGCTCAGGCGTTTCCCGGCAAGGATATCCCGTTCGGCGAGGAATCCATAACGGGCGCGCGCAATTTCTGCAACAAGATATATAACGCCGCGCGTTTCGTGATGATGAACCTGCCCGAACAGCCCCGCGAACTTAAGCTGCCGGCAAAATTCACGCATTTAAGCGACCGCTGGATAATGGACCGCTATATGACGGCCATACGCGACGCGCGCGCCGGAATCAGCGATTACGATCTCGCCAGCTCGACCGTGGACCTTTACCACTTCCTCTGGGGCGCTTATTGCGACTGGTATGTGGAACTGGCGAAACAGCGCCTGTTAAATCCCGAGGAGAAAGAGGAAGTCCTGGCGATTTTGGTGCACGTGCTTTACGGCACGCTAAAAGCGCTCCACCCGTTCATGCCTTACATAACGGAAGAACTTACGACCGCGCTCAGGCCGTACACAGATTCCAAAGCGAAATACCTGCTGGAAGAACGCTATCCGGAAGTGAACAAAGCCTGGTTCGACGAAACGGCGGCAAGCGAAATGGAAATCATCATGGGCGCGACAACCGCTTTGCGGACCATGCGCTCGCATTTCAACATTCCGCCGGGGATCAAGATACGCACCATCGCGTCGGCGAAACACGCGGAAACGCTGGCCCCGCTTAAACGCAATCCGGAATACGTCACCCAGCTGGCGAAAATAGAAGGTTTTGAAACGGGCATTGACCTGTCAAAACCGGCCCTGTCGGCTACGGCGGTTTTCAAAGACCTGTCTTTTTACGTTCCGCTTGAAGGATTGATTGATTTCAAATGCGAACGCGAACGTCTGGTAAAAGAACTCGAGAAACTGGGCAAGGAAGTTGAAATCTGCTCGGGCCGGCTCTCAAATCCCGTGTTCACCCAGAAAGCGCCCCCGGCGGAAGTGAAAAGCATCGAGCTGCGCCTTGCCGAGGC
>JBAYFS010000257.1:0-2517 GCA_041667045.1 Elusimicrobiaceae bacterium
CGGAGACTTTCGAGCAGCTGGCGCAGGCTTTTTCGGCCAGCGTTTTTACCGGTGGGCCGGAATTGGTTTTTTCACAGGTATCCTGTCCTAAACAATGGTCCGATGAGGATTTCGCGGCGGCTAAAAAACTGCTTTCTTTCGCGAAAAAATGCGGCGCGCAGTCCTGCCGCGTTGCCTACGGCGCGGTTGACCTGCTTAAACCGTTCACCGAACTTTATGCTTTGAAATACCGCGACGAGCGCATTTTGTCTTTCGACGAGCTTTTGGTCCGGGCTCGCGATCTGCTCAAAACCAGCGCGCGCGCGCGCAACCGCCTGAAAAAAGAGTACCGCGCCATTTTGATTGACGAATTCCAGGACACCGATCCCGTGCAGGGCGAACTGCTTTTATATCTCGCGGAAGAGGACGGCTCTTTCGCTCCTTCCTGGGATAAACTGAAACTGGCGCCCGGCAAACTGTTCGTGGTGGGTGATCCCAAGCAGTCCATCTACCGGTTCCGCGGCGCGGACATGAAGGCCTATGATCTGTTCACCGGGCTTATGGAAAAACAGGGCGCGGTCCGCTGCTGGCTTAAAACCAATTTCAGGAGCACGGGCCGGCTGATAAACGCGGTCAATTTTTTTACGGGCGCCGTTATGGTGCGCGAGGAAACGGTGCAGCCCACGTATGTGCCCATCGAGCCGCCGCCCGGCGGCAAAGAAGGATCCGCCCCGGAGATTTTTCTGGTTTCCGGCGATAATCCCGACGCCGGGCACATTTCAGCCGTCGATTCCCGCGACTGTCAGGCTGAACTTATCGCGCGCTGGATAAAGGAAAACGCGGGCCGCCTGGAGCTGGCGCCGGGCCGGAAACTGCGGCTGCGCGATATGGCCGTGCTTTTCCGTTCCGCCGGATCGCTCGGCGTTTATCTGGAGGCTTTCAAGCGCCACTCCATAAGTTACGTGGTGGAGGAGAAACGCTTTTTTTACTCGACCCAGGAAATCTGCGATTTGCTCAATCTCCTGCGCGTGCTGGCCTGTCCCGAGGATAAAATTTCCCTGGCTGGCCTGTTGCGCAGCCCGCTTTGCGGCATGACGGACATGGAACTCTGCGAACTTAAAGGCGTGTCCGGTTTTGACTATCAGCTGCCCGTTCCGGCGGGTTTTAAAAAAGCGGAAAACTTTTTCCGCCTGCTCCGGCAATGGCGGGACGACTGCGCGCGCATGCAGTCCGGCCGGTTTATCGAAAAAGTCATAGCGGAAAGCCGTGCCGTCGAACTGCTTGCGCTGGCTTACGGCGGCGAGCAGACCGCGCTTAACGTGCGGAAATTCGCCGAGATCTTCACCGCGGCGGGCGAGCGCGAGGGCATGTCTTTAGCCGCGTTTTTAAAGCGCGCCCGGAATTACGTGTCTGAAAAAACTGGCGAAGGGGAAAGCCCCATGGCCGACGAACTGCTGGACGCGGTCAACGTCATGACCATGCACAAGGCGAAAGGCCTGGAATTTCCCGTCGTGCTTTTGCCAAACGTGTCCGGCTCGTCGCGCGCTTCGGCGGCGGATAAGCCGGTTTGCCTGTTTGACGGCACCGCCAGCGTCGCCGGCGTGCGCGCCGGGCGTTACGCCGATTTCGGCATGGCGCTTCTGGAAGACAGCGAGGCCCGCCATTGCGAAGCGGAGGAGGCGCGTGTTTTTTACGTCGCGTTCACCCGCGCGAAAGACCTGCTGCTCCTGTTCGGCACTGACCGCGATTTCAATTTCCGTAAAAGTTTTCCGAAAGGCTCCATGGCGCGCATGATAGAAAGCGCGCAGGAAAGTGTTTTCCGCGGAAACGGAGGGGAACACCTTAAGGTTTTGCGCAATAAAATAATACCGCCGGAGAACATGGTTTTCAAGCCTTCTGTTCCGGCGGGAGTTTTATGCCCCGTTTCGGATTGCGAATCCTGGCGGCGGAGTTTTGAAAAACGCCGTGCGCGTTTTGAACGGCTGCGCGGCGGCAAGGCGTTCACCAGCCCCACGGCGCTGGAAAACGAGAGGGATTTTATTTTGCGGGATGAGGAGGATGCCGTCCCCTCCGCCGACCTTGCGCGGCTGACCGGCAATATCTGCCACAAAACTCTGGAACTGCACGATTTTAACGCCGCGTTCACCGAAAACGAGGTGCTAAGGGCGGCGGCGTTATTTGCCGCTCAGTATCCGCACGGCTTGCTTGAGCGCGCCGCGGCGGAAAGCGGGGAGATTCTTTTTGCTTTTAGCCGCTCGTCTTCGTACCGCGAAATTTCAGGCCTTAAGATTCTGGGCCGGGAAATCCCGTTTTTTTACGAAATGCCGGACGGCGTGATCATGCACGGCGTTATTGACCTGGCGGCGGAAAACGGGGACGAACTGGTTGTCTGCGATTATAAAACCGATCGCGTTCCGGCGGGAACGGAACCGGAACACGCTTCGCGCTATCTGCCCCAGAAGGAAGCGTACACGGAAATACTGGCGCGTCTGTATCCGGGCAGGCGGGTGAAATTTAAAATGGTTTTTCTGCGCTCCG